>JAFQFI010000082.1 GCA_017398655.1 Clostridia bacterium | reverse complement strand
TACTGTTATTATGCTTGATAAAATTAAAGAACTTGGTTATAAGTTCTCAACTATTGGTGCTATTACAATCAATGTTTTTGATATGAAAGAACCAGCAGAAAAGAAAGAACTTGTAGCAGAAGCAGATGCAAGAGTATTAGAAAACGAAAAAGCTTATAGACGTGGTCTTATTGCTTTTGATGAAAAGATTTCTAAAAACATTGCAATCTGGAACGAAACAACAGATAAAGTTAAAAACGCAGTTATGAACAGTCTTGACGCTTTAAACCCAGTTAAGATGATGGCTGTATCTGGTGCTCGTGGTAACCCGGGTCAAATTAACCAATTATGTGGTATGCGTGGTGTTATGGCTAGTGCTTCAGGTATTAAAATTGATATTCCTGTTAAGTCATGTTTCAGAACTGGCTTAACTCCAATTGACTATTTCTTGTCATCTCGTGGTGGTCGTAAAGGTCTTGCTGATACTGCTTTAAAAACAGCTGACTCTGGTTATTTAACAAGAAGATTGGTTGATGTTGCTCAAGAAGTTGTTGTTAATGAAGAGGACTGTTTTGCAACTCTTGGTGAAAAACCAAAGGGTATGGTTGTAACAGATTTAATTGAAGATAAAACTGTTATTGAAAAACTTGAAGACAGAATTTCTGGTAGGGTAAGTGTTGATGATGTTATCAATCCTAAAACTAAAGAAGTTATTGTTAAATCAAACGAAATGATTACTCCAGCTCAAGCAAAAGCTATTGTTGATTGTGGTATTACTGCAGTTAATATTAGAACACTTTTAACATGTAAATCAAAACATGGTGTTTGTGCTAAATGTTATGGTAGAAACATGGCTGGTAACCAAATGGTTAATGTTGGTGAAGCTGTTGGTACAATTGCTGCTCAAAGTATTGGTGAACCGGGTACTCAGCTTACAATGAGAACTTTCCACACTGGTGGTGTTACTGCTGAAGCTGATATAACAAAAGGTCTTCCTCGTGTTGAAGAAATTTTTGAAGCAAGAAGACCTAAAGGTGAAGCTATTATTTCTGAAGTTGCTGGTAAAGTTAAAGTTGAAACTTCTGGCGAAAGATACAAAATTACTGTATCATCTCCAACAGATGGTGATGTAGAATATATGACACCTCCAAAGAACAAAGCAGTTCTTGCTGTAAAAACAGGTGATGTTGTTGAAGTTGGTCAATGCTTAACATCTGGTTCTATTTATCCAAACGATATATTAAGAGTTCGTGGATTAAAAGGTGTTCAAGAATACTTACTTAAAGAAGTTCTTGGCGTATACAGATTACAAGATGTTAGAATTAACGCTAAACACGTTGAAATTATTATCCGTCAAATGTTAAGAAAAGTTAAGATTGAAGATCCGGGTGATTCTGAATTGTTACCGGGAAATATGTTAGATCTTCAAAGATATGAAGAAATTAACAATGAAATCTTAATGAACGGTGGAAGACCTGCAACTGCAAAGAGAGTATTGCTTGGTATTACTAAAGCATCACTTTCTACAGAATCATTCTTGTCAGCTGCATCTTTCCAAGAAACTTCAAGCGTGTTAACAGAAGCTGCTATTAAAGGTAAAGTAGACCACTTATTAGGTCTTAAAGAAAACATTATGATTGGTAAACTTATTCCAGCTGGTACTGGTATGAGACAACATCGTGATGCTTATCCTGTTGTATCTAAAGTATGGCAAGCAAAACAAGAAGCTCAACAAGTTGAATCTGAAGAAGTAGAAACTGAAGAAGAGACAATTGAAGAATAATTTTAAAATTAAAAACCTATCAAAAAATTGATAGGTTTTTTTATTTGTATTTTTTAATAAATAATTTAATTAATTAATATAAGAGAGGGTGGGGAATATTATGGGTTGAGTTAAATGAATATAAATTTGTTTTTATATTCAAATAAATAAAAAAAATTACTGGCACAAAATACAACTTTTTAATAACTAAAAAACTGAATTAATATTTATTTTTATGAATAATTATAAATTTTAAGTTTGTTAAAAATGACTATTTATATCTTTTTGTATTGCATTTATTTGCTTTGTTTGATATAATACTTGTGCGAAGTTAAAAGTGTTAAAATCCTTTTAAATAAAGAAAATTAACGCTATTGACAAAGCACACTTTATATGTTACAATGGGCTATCAGTAAAGATAATATTGTGGCTTAAAAGTAGGGGGTATAATTATGAAAGGTATCAATATTGATAATGGTAAAATAACATTTAATCCAATGGGGATTATTTTAGAAGATAGAATTGTTCCAGAAGCAGTAACTGAAGCAATGCCTGTAAAAGATTTTGCTCCTGCTTCAGAACCTGTAAGTTTTGATGAACAAGGCAATCAAGTGGAGTTTGGTAACGGAGTTTTCTTTGGTGATCCAGCTGCAAAACTTGCTTTTGATAAAATCAAATCATTAAATGTAGATAAAGAAGTTGTTACTGTTGAACCAGTTGTAGATTATGTTGCTCCTGTTGTTTCTGCGACTTTTGAACCTACTTGTTAATAATTAAAATATTTAAACCACCTTATTGGTGGTTTTTTTTATTCACAAATTTTAGTATTGGGGTAGAATAATAGTGTAAGTTTTATTTAATAAAAATTTTAACTTAAATTATTTTACATAAAAAAATATATATGTTAAAATGTTTGTATAAAATTTATATTGGAGAGTGTGTCTAAATTATGGAGCAATATATTTTCCCTGCAGCATTTTATAAAGATGAAGAAAATGATAATTATATAGTTGCTTTTGATGATGTTCAAGTTTACTGTATGGGTAAAACTATTGAAGAAGCTTTTTGGACTGCAAAAAAATACCTAAAAGATTTTTGTAGGTTATCTATAAAAATGTTTGGAGAAGTGCAAGAAAAACCAAGAAGTATTTTAGAGTCACTTGAAATACATAAAAATGAAATTGTTCTTCTTATTGATGCAGAAGTTAAAGGTGCAAAAAAAGAAGAAGATGAGGAATAATTAAAAACAAAAAAAGATGGTAAATTTTTACCATCTTTTTTTAAAAGACACATTTTAATTTTACTATAAAGAGCTTATTAATTTATCTAATTTCCATTATTTGGTATAAATAAACTTTCAGTTAAATTTTGAGCTTCATTAACCATTTCAACACCAGTTTTTACAGTATTTTGTAAATCTGAAGCAACGGCTGTGCCAACTCCTTCAGCAACAGCAGTAACAGCTTCTGTAACTACATTTGTAACAGTATTTGCTGGGGCGGCGCCTTGATTGTTTGTTCCTGCAACAAATGATTGTGAAGTTTGATTTGCTACTACTTGTGATGTAGAATTTTCAACTGGTTGAATAGTAGGTTGCTCTTGACCATATAATCCTTGAGATTGTGCTGCTTTTTTAAAATCATCTTGTTTATAACCATTGTCTAATACATTAGTTTTTAAGATATTTTGAGGGTCTATTTTATCAGCCCTTGTCCATTCGCCTATAGATGTATCAAAAGCAACTTTAACACCCTCAGGATGAACAATGGGGTCTTTATATTTATCATTTTCTGCCATAAAAATAACCTCTTTTTTTGTTTAAATTTTTTTTATTAATTTAATGCTATCATAATAAATTTTTTTAAGCAAGATTTTTTATAAAAAAACCACTAAAATTCTTTATTTAATTAAAATTAAGTGTTGACTTTTAGGGTCAGTTTTGATAGAATAAACTCGTTATATTGCTACAATTGTCTCAGAGTATCTTCTTTGAGGCGATTTGTTTGTAAAATAGGGCAGTTTAACACAAAAATTTATTTGTTTGGAACGCAAAATAAATTTATTCTAGCAGGTTATTACTTGCAGATGTTTGGGTAAAATTTCATTTAATTTAAATAGCACATTCCACATTTTTAAATTAAAACTTTTTACAAAAACATTATTAAATATTATTCTTTACGGTTGCAATTTTAAGAATAATGTTTAGCAAAAGTTTTTTTTGTAATTTTTTTACTAAAATAAAAATTATTTAAACCTAAAATTTTCAAGGAGGAAATTATGCCTACAATCAATCAATTAGTAAGGCACGGTAGAACACAACAAGCAAAGAAATCTCAAGCACCTATCTTGGAACAAAACCCACAAAAAAGAGGTGTTTGCCTTTCTGTTACAACTACTTCACCTAAAAAGCCAAACTCTGCTTTAAGAAAAATTGCAAGAGTTAAACTTTCAAACGGACAAGAAGGTACAACTTATATTCCTGGTGAAGGACACAACCTTCAAGAACACAGTGTTGTTTTAATCCGTGGTGGTAAAGTTAAAGATTTACCGGGTGTTAGATACCATGTTATCCGTGGTACACTTGACGCTGCTGGTGTTGCTAAGAGAAAACAATCTCGTTCAAAATACGGCGCAAAAAAAGCAAAATAATCGGCTAGAATTATTGCTTATATATATTTTAACCTTTTCTTTGCTTTTCTTTTTTTCTGCAAAAATTAAATATAAACAAAAGTTAACTTTTTGTGGATAACTTAAAAGCAGAGAAGAAAACAAATTTAAACTATACAGCTTTACAAAAAAGTTGTTTTACAAAAATCTAATAAGGAGGAAATTATGTCAAGAAGAAATCGTGCTACAAAAAGAGAAGTTTTACCAGATCCAATGTTTAACTCAACTGTTGTAACAAAACTTGTTAACCAAGTTATGCTTGATGGTAAAAAAGGTATTGCTTTTGGTATTGTTTATAGCGCTTTTGATATTATTAAAGAAAAAACTGGCGAAGAACCAATGACAATTTTTACTCAAGCATTGGAAAACTTAAAACCAGTTCTTGAAACAAAATCAAGAAGAGTAGGTGGTGCAACATACCAAGTACCTATGGAAATTAGACCAGAAAGAAGACAAACTTTAGCTATCAGATGGCTTGTAATGTTTGCAAGAAAGCGTGGTGGCGAAAAAGAAATGGATAAGAAACTTGCTTCAGAAATTTTAGATGCTTACAACAATGCTGGTGGAGCAATTAAGAAAAAAGACGAAATGCACAGAATGGCAGAAGCAAACAAAGCATTTGCTCATTTCAAATGGTAATAAGTCACAACTTAAAAATATGTTTTGCTTAATTTTATTGCTTTTAAAAGTTTTAAAATTGAGCAAAATTAATTTTAAATAAAAAAATAAAAAGTTTTAAAAAAATAAAGGAGAAATTATGCCAAGAAAGTTTCCATTAGAAAAATATAGAAATATTGGAATTATGGCTCACATTGATGCTGGTAAAACAACAACAACAGAGAGAATTCTTTTCTATACAGGTAAAACACACAAAATTGGTGAAACCCACGAGGGTGCAGCTACTATGGACTGGATGGACCAAGAACAAGAAAGAGGTATTACAATTACAAGTGCTTGTACAACTGCAAGTTGGAAAGATCACTGTGTAAATATTATTGATACTCCGGGACACGTTGATTTCACAGTTGAAGTTGAAAGAAGTTTAAAAGTTCTTGACGGTTCTGTTGCTGTTTTCTGTGCAAGAGGTGGTGTTCAACCTCAATCAGAAACTGTTTGGAGACAAGCAGATAAATACAAAGTTCCAAGAATTGCTTATATCAATAAAATGGACATCAATGACGCAAACTTTTTCAGAGCAATTCAAATGATGAGGGACAGACTTAAAGCAAATCCTGTTCCAATTCAACTTCCAATTGGTCAAGATACAACATTTAAAGGTATTGTCGACTTAGTTGAAATGAACGCAGTTATCTACAAAGATGACTTAGGTAAAGAAATGGAAATTACAGAAATTCCAGAAGATATGAAAGCAGAAGCTCAAAAATATCACGATCAACTTGTTGAAGCAGTTGCAGAAACAGATGACGCTTTACTTGAAAAATTCTTTGCTGGCGAAGAATTAACTATCGAAGAAATTAAAAAAGGTATCAGAAAAGCAACTTTATCTCTTGCTATGACACCTGTAACTTGTGGTAGTTCTTTCAAAAATAAAGGTGTTCAAAAATTACTTGACGCTGTTGTTGATTATATGCCAAGCCCTCTTGATATTGAAGCTATCAGAGGAACAAAAATGGATAAAACTACAGAAGAAGATAGAAAAGCTGACGACAAAGAACCTTTTGCAGGTTTGGCTTTCAAAATTGCAACAGACCCATTTGTTGGTAAAATTACTTTCTTACGTATTTATTCAGGTGTTATTAAAGCTGGTTCTTATGATTATAACTCTACAAAAGATAGCAAAGAAAGAATTGGTAGATTATTGAGAATGCACGCAAATCACCGTGAAGATGTTGAAGAAGCATATGCTGGTGATATCGTTGCTATCGTTGGTCTTAAAGATACAACAACTGGTAACACATTATGTGATCCTGATCATCCAATTATTCTTGAAAGTATGGAATTCCCAGACCCTGTTATTAACATTGCTATTGAGCCAACAACAAAACAAGCTCAAGAAAAAATGGTTAATGCTTTAATTAAACTTGCTGAAGAAGACCCAACTTTCAAAACTTGGACAGATAAAGAATCTGGTCAAACTATCATTGCTGGTATGGGTGAATTACACTTAGACATTATTGTTGACAGACTTAGAAGAGAATTCAAAGTTGATGTTAATGTAGGTCGTCCACAAGTTAGTTACAGAGAAACAATTAGAAATACTGTTGAAGCAGAAGGTAAACATATTAAACAAAGTGGTGGTCACGGTCAATATGGTCACTGCTGGATTAAAATTGAACCTCTTGAAGCAGGAAAGGGCTACGAGTTTGTTGACAAAATCGTTGGTGGTGTTATTCCAAAAGAATATATTCCTGCTATTGATAATGGTATTAGAGAAGCAAAAAACAATGGTGTTTTTGCAGGATACGAAACTGTTGACTTTAGAGTTACATTATTTGATGGTTCTTACCACGATGTTGACTCTTCAGAAATGGCTTTCAAAATTGCTGGTTCTTTGGCTTTCAAAGAAGCTGCTAAAAAAGCAAATCCAGTTTTACTTGAACCTATTATGAAAGTTCAAGTTGAACTTCCAGACGATTATCTTGGTGCTGTTATGGGTAACTTAACAAGCAGAAGAGGTGTTCTTCAAGGTACTGAATCAAGAAATGGTTCTGTTATTATTAATGCAGAAGTTCCACTTTCTGAAATGTTTGGTTATGCTACTGCACTTCGTTCTTCAACTCAAGGTAGAGGCATATTTACAATGGAATTCTCACACTATGCAGAAGTTCCAAAGAACATCGCTGAAAAGGTTGTTGGCGAAAGAGCAAAAAAATAATTGCTTTTTAAGTTAATTTGGTATTAAGTGTTTTATATAAATTTTTGGTTGACAGTTAAACCAAAAATTTGTATAATGCGCTTGACATATATTTTAAAAAATTTATAATATATTTGTAATTTTTAGGAGGATTTTTAATTATGGCAAAAGCTAAATTTGACAGGTCAAAACCACATATTAATATTGGTACAATTGGCCACGTTGACCACGGCAAAACTACTTTAACAGCTGCTATTACAATGTTTAGTGCTGCAAAGGGTTGGGCTGAACAAATGAAATATGAAGATATCGATAAAGCTCCAGAAGAAAGAGCAAGAGGTATCACAATCAACACATCTCACGTTGAATATCAAACAGAAAAAAGACACTATGCACACGTTGACTGCCCAGGACACGCTGACTATGTTAAAAACATGATCACTGGTGCTGCTCAAATGGACGGCGCTATCCTTGTTGTTGCTGCAACAGATGGTCCAATGCCTCAAACAAGAGAACACATTCTTCTTGCTCGTCAAGTTGGTGTTCCATACATCGTTGTATTTATGAACAAAGTTGACCAAGTTGATGATCCAGAACTTCTTGAACTTGTTGAAATGGATATTCGTGACTTACTTAGCGAATATGGTTTCCCAGGGGATGACACTCCAATCATCAAAGGTTCAGCATTAAAAGCTCTTGAAGCAGCTCAATCTGGCAAACCAGAAGATCCTGCTTGCAACTGCATCGCAGAACTTCTTGAAGCTGTTGATACATTCATTCCACAACCACAAAGAGCTACAGATCAACCATTCTTAATGCCTGTTGAAGATGTTTTCACAATCACAGGTCGTGGTACTGTTGCTACTGGTAGAGTAGAAAGAGGTGTTGTTAAAGTTGGTGACAACGTTTCTATCGTTGGTATGGGTTCAGACAAATCAAGCGTTGTAACAGGCGTTGAAATGTTCAGAAAACTTCTTGACGAAGCTCAAGCAGGTGACAATATTGGTGTTCTTCTTCGTGGTATCCAAAGAACAGATATCGAAAGAGGTCAAGTTCTTTGCAAACCAGGTTCAATTGCACCTCATACAAAATTCACAGCTGAAGTTTATGTTCTTAAGAAAGAAGAAGGTGGAAGACATACTCCATTCTTTAACGGATATCGTCCACAATTCTATTTCAGAACAACTGATGTTACAGGTTCAATCGAACTTGCTAAAGGCGTAGAAATGGTAATGCCTGGTGATAATGTTGCTATGACAATTAGTCTTATCACACCTATCGCTATTGAACAAGGTTTAAGATTTGCTATCCGTGAAGGTGGCAGAACTGTTGGTTCAGGTGTTGTTTCACAAATTCTTGAATAATCTTGAAATAGTTTAATTAAAAATTTAAAAAGTTGTTAAGTTTTCTTAGCAACTTTTTTTATTTTTTATTAACATTAAAACTATTTATTTTCTTGATTATTTTGTGTTTATTAGGTATAATTTTAAATATGGAAAACTATAATTTTAATTCAAATAATAATAAGAATAATCCTTTTAGATTTAAAGGGTTTGGTTTGTTTGTTGTAATTTTTTGGGCTTTCTTTTTAGCTATGGCTTTAAGTAATGTTTTAGACCCATATTTTTCACAAATTATCAATGGTTTATTAACTGGTATTACACCTCTTTTAATTGCCATTGTTATTGCTTTTATTTTCTATAGATTGGTGGATTTTATTGAAAAAGTAATTCTTAAAAATGCTTTTACAAATAGCCCATATAAATTTGCAATTAAAAGAACAATTTCTATTACTATTGTATTAGCTGTAATTGTTGGTCTTGTTCTTTTAGTTTTTGCAATTTTAGTACCAAAGATTATTGAAATTGTTCAACAATTAACTGCTGGTGGTGGTGAAGGCGCAAACGCATTATATAATAATGTTGTTAACGAAATTTGTACTATTGCTCAACGCTGGTTTGGGGCAGAGGTATCTCAAGAAAGTATCAAAAATGTATTAACATATATTTTTGAATGGTTTATGGATACAGTTGGTTACATTAATAACTTGTTTGAAATATCTTTAAGTGTTGTCACAGGTTTATTTAATGCATTAATTGCATTACTTCTTTCTATCTTTATGTTAAAAGATAAAGAAAAAATTTCTAAATTTGCAAGACGCTTTACTTACTCTCATTTCAAAAAAGAAAAAGCAGATGAAATTTGTGTTATGACAAACAATGCAAATAAAATTTTGTTTAATTATGTTATAACAAAAATTATTGAGTTTGCAATTATCTTTGGCTCTCTTGGTTTAACATTTATGATATTAAACTTAGAGTTTACTTGGGAGTTGGCTCTTATTATTGGTTTATTCAATTTTATTCCTTACTTTGGTATTTATATTGGTACCGTTCCGGCAGTTTTAATTACATTGATATTTAATTCTGTAGATGCTGCTTTATATATGGCACTTGCAACAATTATTATTACTACAATTGAGTTTAATGTTATTCTTCCATTTATTACTGGCAAAAAATTAAAAGTAAGTTCATTAGTAGTAGTTGGTTCTATTTTAGTTGGTGGTGCTATGTTTGGTATGATGGGAATGTTATTAGCCCCTCCAATTGCAGCAATTATAAGTGTTATTATTACAGGCAATATAGAACTTAGAGAAAACCATATGAAGTATGTTATGGAACTTGAAAAACAGCGTGAAAAGAATATTCAAGAACAACAAGAACAACTTGGTATAGTTGATAAAAAAGATGAAGTTTTAATAGATAAAAAAGAAAATGCATCAGAAGAAAAAGCAAAGAAAGATAATACAACTGTTAATAAATCAGAAGTAGATAAGAAAAAAACTGAAACTAAAAAAGAAACAAAAACTTCTGAAAAAAAAGAAGAAGCTAAAGAAGTAAAAAATAAATAATTGTTAAAAAGGAGGAAGGTGGATTATGCAAAACGAGATACTTTATAGTGCAACAAAACCAACAGGCAAACTTACTTTAGGAAATTACATTGGGGCTATAAAGAATTGGAAAGAAATGCAAGATAACTATAATTCAATATTTTGTGTTGCAGATTTACATTCCTTGACAATTAATATTGATAAGCAAGAGTTAAAAGATAATATTTATAGTCAAATAGCAACTTTTTTAGCTTTTGGTTTAGACCCTGAAAAAAGTATAATTTATTGTCAATCTCATGTAAAAGAGCACGCTGAACTTGGCTGGATTATGAATTGTATGACTTATTTTGGTGAAGCAAGCAGAATGACTCAATTTAAAGACGCAAAAGCAAAAAATAAAAACATTTCTGTTGGGCTTTTTACTTATCCTATGCTTATGGCTGCAGATATTTTGTTATATGATACAAATGTAGTTCCTGTTGGTGTTGATCAAATGCAACATGTAGAAATTTGTCGTGATATTGCCACAAGGTTTAATACAAGATATGGCGAAACTTTTGTTATACCAAAAGGTATTGTGCCTAAAACAGGTGCTAAAATTATGGGATTGCAAGACCCTACAAAAAAGATGGCAAAAT
The DNA here is from genome assembly GCA_017398655.1 of Clostridia bacterium. Classification (GTDB taxonomy): domain Bacteria; phylum Bacillota; class Clostridia; order Christensenellales; family UBA1242; genus UBA7862. The sequence continues at coordinate 3,241 of JAFQFI010000082.1, read as the reverse complement.
CTGGCGATAACGATAATGATGTTATTTTTATTGAAGATGATAACGAAACTATTATGCGTAAATTTAAAAGGGCAGTAACTGATAGTTTAAATAGAATTAAATATTGCGAAGAACAACCCGGAGTGTCAAATTTATTAACAATTTATTCTGCTATGAAAAAAATTACAATAGAGGAAGCAGAGAAAGAGTTTGAGGGTTGTGGATATGGAGACCTTAAAACAAGAACTGCTCAAGCTGTAATTGATGTTTTATCCCCAGTAAGAGAAAAACTTAATGAGTTAAAGTCAAATAAAAAATATCTTGAAGAAATTATGGCTAAGGGTGCAGAAAAAGCAAGATACTTAGCAAGAAAAAAATTAAATAAGGTTTATAAAAAGGTTGGCTTAATTTCTTTATAAAAAAGTACTAAAAAATGCACTTAATATATAAAAGTGCATTTTTTTTATTATGTAATAATGATAAATTAATTAAAAAAATAATCTATTATTGCAACTATTGCATGTATTACAACCATTGTTACAACCACAATTACAGCCACAATTGTTATTGCAATTACAATTTGAGTTAGAGCCATTTAAAGCAAGAAGAAGTAATAATAGGAAATTTGAGTTTGTATTTAAATTTGTGTCTGTGGCAGATGTAAAAATTGATATAAGTAAAATTAAAATTATGTATAATGTGTTATTCATAAAAACTCCTTTTATTTCAAAATATAAAAATTTAAAAGCATTTTAGCAATTATTCGATATTTACTTTTATTGAGTTTTATTTTAATTTTTTTTATACTTAAAATAATTAAGGAGAAAGTTTTGAAAGATAAAAAAATATTATCAAATATTGATAAAAATACTTTATTAAATCTGCAGTATTATATGCCAGAAAATGATACTTTGCGACAACTTGCAAATATGTTTGCAATATTTTCAGATCTTACAAGATTAAAAATTTTATCTGCATTAGCACTAACAGAAATGTGTGTTAATGATTTGTCAAATTACTTACAAATAAACCAAACAACAATTAGTCATCAATTAAAATATTTAAAAAGTTATAATGCTGTTATTGATAGGCGAGAAGGTAAAAAAATTATTTATAGTTTAGGTAATAATAAAGTTAATAATATAATGCTTGATGGAGTAGAGTATATTTTAGGTTAAATTAATTATATATTTGATTAAATTATTATTTTGTGATAATCTTTAATTGTAAAAGATTATCACTTTTTTATGTGATATTATATCAAGGATTTAAAAAATGGATATAAAAGAAAAATTAAGTACTTTGCCACTTTCACCCGGTGTATATATTATGAAGGATAAGTTTGGTAATGTAATTTACATTGGCAAAGCAAGAAAATTAAAAAATAGAGTAAGTCAATATTTTATTAACAAAAATCATACTGAAAAAGTAAAGAGTATGGTTTCTCAAGTTGCAGATTTTTCATATATTTTAACAAACTCAGAAATTGATGCTTTGGTTTTAGAAAGTAATTTAATTAAAAAACATCAACCTTTTTATAACATTCTTTTAAAAGATGGAAAATCTTATCCTTACATTAAAATTGACCCAACAGTAGATTTTCCAAAACTTGAAGTTGTGAGAAAAGTAAAAAAGGATAATGCTAAATATTTTGGCCCATATTTTGGTCTTAATGCTTATGATATTGTAAGTGCTGTTAACTATGCGTATCCAATAAGAACTTGCGATAAAAAAATTAAAGCAAACAATAAAATGCGTAAGGGTTGCTTAAATTATTCTTTAGGTCTTTGCTCTGCACCTTGTATGTGCAGAATAACAAAAGATGATTATGCAAAATTACTTCCAAATGTATATGATTTTTTAAATGGCAAAGATACTGCTGTTTATGATATAATCTGCAAAAAAATGGAACAAGCAGTAGAAATTGAAAATTTTGAACTTGCCATAAAACTTCGTGACTTAAAGTTTATGCTTTTAAAATTAAGAGAAAAAACCATTACGGCTCTTCCAAATACAGCAAATATTGATGTTTTTGGTTATGCAAAAAGTGATATGTTTGTAGTTTTTTCTGTTTTAATTATTCGTCAAGGTAAAATGATGGGTGTTAAAAACTATAGTTTTGAAAATGTTTATATTGATGATGAACAAATGATGATTTCTTTCTTAACACAGTATTATTCAATAAATACTGTTTTGCCAGAAAAGATTTTATTGCCAATTCAAATAGACCTCGAAGATGCATTGTTTAAATCTTTAAGCGAACAATTAGGTAAAAAAATTGATGTTTCTGTGCCAACAAAAAGTACAAACAAACAACTTGTTGTGCAAGCAAATAATAATGCCAATGAATATTTAACAAAAAACTGCGAACTTGAAGTTAAGAAAAAATCTAAAAAAATGGATATTTTACAAGGCATTAAAGATAAACTTAACTTACGCAACTTGCCACTTAGAATTGAAGGATATGATATTTCAAACATATCAGGTACAAGTTCTGTTTGCAGTATGGTTGTTTTTGTTAATGGTAGCAAAGCTTCAAAACATTATAGAAAATTTAAAATTAAAGAAGTTGTTGGTCCTAATGATTTTGAAAGTTTAAAAGAAAGTATTACAAGGCGTTTAGAAAAACTTAATAGTGAAGATATAAGTTTTTCTTCAATACCTAATCTTATTTTAATTGATGGTGGAAAAGGCCAAATTAACATTTGTAGAGATTTAATAAAAAGTTATAATAAAGATATAGATGTAATAAGTTTAGCAAAAAAACAAGAAGAAATTTTTGTAGAAGATAATCCTCTTTCTGTAAAGTTGAGTAAAGATGACGACGAATTAAAGCTTCTACAAAAAGTAAGAGACGAAGCTCACAGATTTGCTGTAACTTTCCATAAAAAATTAAGAAAGAAAAAACAAGTTAAAAGTTTGTTAGACGAAATTGAAGGACTTGGAAAAGTAAAAAGAGAAAATCTTATTGCAAAGTTTAAAAGTGTAAAGCGTATGAAAAAAGCAACTGCTGATGATTTAATACAAGTGTCTGGAATAACACCAAAACTTGCAGGAGAAATTATTAAAAAGTTGCAAGAACTTGATTAATTTAATGCTTGCTTGTCCTAAATAATAATATAAACTGCATATAATTATGTATGCAGTTTTTTTATTTTTTAAAAAATTTATTTATTAATTTTATATTAAGTGTTAAAAGTATTTTTAAAAAGATTTATTTTTTTTGTTTTAAAAAAATATTTAATAAAAATTTTCTTAAAAT
>JAFQFI010000081.1 GCA_017398655.1 Clostridia bacterium | reverse complement strand
AAAGTGATGAAAGTTGTGGTGTTATATATGAAGATAAAACAGATTGTTCTGTCAATTTATTTTCAATTTTATTTAAAAACTCTTGATATTTAGTGGCTGCAACATCAACATCATGAAGGCAATGAGCATAAATATATAATGGTTCTGCATACAAATCCAATTCTTCTAACAATTTAAAACAAGTTAAAATATCTGTTTTGTTTGTTAATTTGCCATTATACTCTTTTATTTTTTGCATTTTATTGCAATATTCTTCAAAAGTACTTTCCCATTGTTTATCCGAAACAAAATAATCTGAAAAATCCCACTTATACTCTTTTGCTATATCTCTTCTTTTTTTCATTTTATGTTTCTCCTTTTAAAAAATAAACTTAAAACAAATTAATTATAACGCCAATAAAACAACTTAATACATACAACAAACCAAGAATTAAAAAGTTTTGCTTAGTGTTTTTATTCATTTTAAATAACATGATTAAAGCGATTCCAGAATTTATACAGAGACCAGAAATACAAGAACCGATTGAAATTCCTCCCATTAAAAAAACCTGAGTAATTAATACAGAGGAAGCACAATTTGGTATTAAACCTACAATTGATACAATAAAGGGTTCAAAAAAGCCAGTTGAAGTCATAAAAGAAGAAATAGCATCTTCTCCAACAAACTCAACTACACAGCCAAAAATTGTTCCAAACAGAACAATAAAAAGGAAAATTTTTAAAGAGTGTATTAATGGGTGAACAAACAAATCTTTAACTTTGCTGTGTTCTTTTTCTAATTTATGTTTGCAACACCCCTCAATATGTTCGTCGTTTAAAATTATTTTTTTATCTCTTTCTACCTTAATTGTTTTTCCTTCTGCTATAGCAAGAGAAATCTCTTTTTTGTTTTTCAAATTAATAAAAAAATCTATTATAAGACCAACAACAACAGCATATGCAAACTTTACACCCAGTATAATTGCTAAATTGCCATAGTTTGCTGGATTTGATAGCATTAATGGCAATGCCTCATCACTTGTAGCAATAAAAATAGCAAACAAAGAACCCATTGTAATTGCCTTTTTGCTAAAAAGGTCTGTTGCAACAACAGAAAATCCACATTGAGGAATTAAACCAAAACCAGCACTAATAACAGGAGCCCATTTGTTTTTTAATGCTTTTGATGATTGATATTTATTTAAAATTTTATCTTCTAAAAGTTCTATTAAAAGATAGCAAACAAATAACACTGGTAGTGTTAATGCAAAATCTTTTAAAGAATGTAAAAATACATGTAAAATAGTGTTAAACATTATAGCAGTATAATATAACAATTATTAAATTTAGTAAAGAACTTTTTGTAATATTACTTACACATGCATATTGTTTAATTGTTGTATAATATTTTAATTTACCTGCAATTTATTTATTTTTTGTGCCAAAAATATTTTTTAGTACAAATTTATTAAATTTATTTTCGACAAAAAAAATCACTCTTTACACTTTACCCCCTGTTTGGTATAATACTTACAGAAATGTTTAATGTTTATAAGTATAAGTATGTGTCAGAGTTAGAACAAAAATATCAAAATCACTTTAAACTTTGTTCTACAAATAAAATAACATTACTCCCTCCTATTTTAAAAAAAGTGGGGATTATTTATTATTTAGCATTTCTTGTAATTGAAGATAACATAGAAAAAATAAAAACAGTTAAAAGACCAATTGGAGTTATACTTATAAACAAAAATACAAAAGGCAAAGAACAAGTTTTTGATTTTGCAGAATATGAGTATTGCAAAAATAAAGATAATTTTGAACACATCTATTATACAGTAGATAACAACTCTCCCCTTTGGCCAAATAAAAGTGAAGAAAATAAAGAATCTTTTAAAATTATTTTAGATTATTTAAGAAATATTGCTTCAGAAACCAATATTATTAAAAAACCAAAAAAAGAACAATATGACTTATATCTTAATAAAATAAAAAATTTGATACCATTAGAATATTGGGATTTTTATACTGAATTAGAAAAAAAAGAAATTTTATCTATTGACGAAAATATAATTAAAAAAAGAAAATTGGCAAGTAATGATAACAAATTGCTATTAGAATACAAATCTAAAGAACAAAATCAAATTATCGAAAAAAGAAAATTTGATTTTAAAGACAAAGTTTTAAAAAATATTTTTGAATTTACAAAAGAAGAACTTATTCCTTCCCTAAAAGGAAAAGGCAGTTATACCAAATTAATTTTTTTTGATTTGCTTGGAAAAACCTTAAGAAAATTTATAAAAGAAAGCAGTAATTATGAAAACTGCTACAAAATAAACTTAAGTGAAAACACAATAAATGCAAATATAGAAAAAGTTATAAACCAATTAAAATTTGAAGCAATAAAAAATTATTCTAAAGCATGTAAAAATGTGGCTTACAACATAATATCTGTTGACACTTTAAGTAAAGTTTTAATAGTTTTTTTAAATGCAATGCTTGTAGAAGAAATTCAAAACACTATATTGCCAATATACGAAGATGAAATAGCAGAATGCATACAAATATTTAATGAAGATAAAGAAAAGATTAAAAATATAGATGCAAAAAAATTTTTATCTGAAATTTTTAACAAATTAACAAAAGATTATTACACTGCCGACGAACAAAACTTATCTGATATTTATTATGCATACTCTTCTGTTTTTTCTTATATAGACAAAAATAAAAAATACCAACAATAAATTGATTGGTATTTTTTTTAATTTTTAATAAAACATAAAAATATTTTTAATTACATTTATTTTTTCTTTTTTGAATTTTCATCATTAAAAAAGTCAAAAGCTTTCATAATTTCATCTAAATCTTCTTTTGGATTAACAGCTTCTTTTAGGTCAAAACCACTTTCATTTGGTGACAAATCTCCTAAATCGCCACCTGTTACATAACTACTTGCATTTTTTTTCTTTTTACTTTGAAACATAATGTTTTCAAAATTTGCACCATTTAAGTTACTATCTTCAGATAAAAACTTATCAAAATCACTTGCAACTGAAGATTGTTGATTTACAACCTTCTCTTTTTCCTTTTCTTTTACTTCTTGTCTTTTTACTTGAACAACTTTTATATTATTTGGGTTTGTTTCCTTTCTTATACCTTCATCTGTAGGAACAACTTTAATTGTTTTTGTGGTTGGTTCTTTTTCAGTTTCTATTTTATTAAAATCTGTAGAAATTTTGTTAAAACCAATCATTTTAGATAAAAGTCGTTTTACTGGGTCACCCATTGCACTTTCTTTAAGATTTTGGTCTTGAAGAGAAATATTATTTTGTAAAGATTTTCTACAATCTTGTATTAAAGCCAAAAGTTCTTGTTTTACACTTCTATCATTATAAATATTTTCATCATTTAACAAGTTTTCCATTTTTGTATATAAAAGGTTTAATTTTTTTGTTTCAAGTTCGTAAATATTTTTAGAACTATTTTCAATTAATTTTGCCCTTTCTACTGCAGAAACTAATGATGTAACAAGTTCGTTATCTTTAGAGTTTGTTATTTTATCTAATTGATCTTTTAAATAAAAAATTCTATCTTTTTGCTCTGATAAGCGAGACTCGTAATCATTTTTTAGTTTTTCAATATAACTGTCAACTTCTAATTGACTATATCCCTTTTTTATAATTTTAAAATTACCCATTAACCTCTTCTGCCTTTTTATTTTTTGATTTTAAAGTAAACATAATTAATGCAACACCTAAAATTACTAAAATAATACTTAATAATTGAGAAACTCTAATTCCGGTAGAACCTATAACTAAACTTTCTGCTGGGTCTCTAAATTGCTCTAAAACTGCCCTAACAACACCATATATTGCTAAATAACTTCCTGTTACATATCCATTTTTCTTTGTTTTTGCTGTTATTATTAATAAAACAACAAAACCAATTAAATTTAAAAAACTTTCATAAAAGAAAGTAGCCAAATGCCAAACCCCACCAATTTCTACACTAATAGGAAAAACTTGTAATGCTGGGTTTGTTGTTTCTATACCATAGCAACAACCAGCAAAATAGCAACCGATTCTTCCAATTGCCTGCCCCAAAATTAAGCATGGTGCTGCAATATCACATGCACGAAAAAGAGAATATTTTCGTATTTTACAGCAAAGACAAATGCCTAAAAAGCCACCTATCACACCACCGTAAATAGCCATTCCACCTTCCCAAATTTTAAAAACATCTACAAAACTATCTACCCCATTAAATGCACAGTAATATAACCTTGCACCAACAATAGCACAAGGTAAAGCAAATAAAGCAAGTTCTATTGGCATATTTACATCATAATCTTTCTTTTTGCAAATTAAGTATGCTGTAATTACACCCAAAAGCATACCAATTGCTATAATGAAACCATACCAAGAAATTGTTAAACCAAATATATTAAATGTTTTAGATTGTAATAATAAATTATTCATAGTTTGATTATACCTTAAATTAAACCATTTTCCAATACTTTTTATGTAAAATAATAACTAAATAAAGTGTTTAAAAATTAATAATAATATTAATAACTTTTATTTAACTCTTTCTAAACAAACAACACTTTCTATATTAGAAGTTTGTGGAAACATATCAAAAATTTGAAAATCTGTAATTTTATATTCATCACCTAAAAACTTAACATTTTGTTTTAGTGTATATGGATTGCAAGAAATATATATTATTTTATCAATTTTATTTTCCTTTATAGCCGTAAGTGTTTGTAAATCACAACCACTTCTTGGTGGGTCAATAACAAAAATTGATTTTTTATATTGTTTTGCTAAATTTGGTAAAATAGTTTTACAATCACCATTAATATTTTCTAAATTATTTATATTATTTAAAACCTTTAATTTTTCAGCATCTTTAGTGGCTTTTTTATTTATTTCTACCCCTATTACCTTTTTTGCCTTTTTGCTTAAAATTGCAGATAACAAACCAGCCCCACTATAACCTTCTATAACAACTTGATTATCTATCTTTTGCAAAACTAATTTATAAATATCGTTTTTTACATTGTTATTAACTTGCAAAAACGAATATGGGTGAACATTGTATTTTATACCTTCAAATTCATCTTCTAAAAACTTTAATCCAAAAATATGTTGCCATTTATCACTTAATATAACATTTTTTTGCTTATTAAAATTTAAATAAAAACCAAGAGAACTTTCTACAAACTCTTTTTTAAAACAGTTTAATAATTTATCTAAATTTTTTGGAGTTTTTTCAACAACCATAGTTACAATTAACTTTTTGTTTAATGTTCTTATAACAAAGTGATTAATATCTTTTGTTTTATTTTCAATTAACCAATTTTTAAAAATATTTAAAGCTTTATTTATTATTGGTTCTAATAACATACAATTATCAATTTCAATTAATTTGTTTGAATTTTCTTTTTGAAACCCAACTTTGTTCTCAAAAACATAAAAAGATGCTTTATTCCTATAATTAAAATCAAGTTGACTTTTATTTGCTTTAATTTCTTTATTATATAAATCAGAAAAATATTTAGTAATAATCTCTTTTTTTTGTTTTAAAGCATTTTTTGAAGATAAATGTTGATAATCACATCCACCACATATATTATAGTAAGGACATTTTGGTTGTACCCTTAAAGGGTTTTTATTTAAAACTTCTTTTAATGTGGCATTAATAAAATTATTTTTTTCAAAAGTTTTTTGAACCAAGACCTCTTCTTTAGGCAAAACCCTTTTTACACAAACTTTAGTGCCATTATCTAAAAAACAAAAACCTTCCCCGTTAATATTAACTTCATCAATCTTTACTTTTATTATTTTTTCTTTAAATTCATCTTTATTCATATTAAAAAATATATCACAAAATTTTATTTTTTTCAATTATCTTGTCCTCTCTTTAAAAACAAATAAGTAGTTAATGGGTATAACATTTTAAGTATTAAAATGATAAAAACACTTTATCTATTTTGATAAAGTGTTTTTTATCATAAAACAATTTAAATTTTAAACTTTGTTTTTTCTTTTGAAATACCTAATTAAACCGGCTATAAAAAACATAATAGATAAAGACTTTATTGCTAAAAATATTATACAGTGAATATTATTTGCCATTGGCAACTCGGTCTTCCAATTATAAAAATTTGCTTTAAAAATATTTATTTTATATGTTTCTTCTTGAATATTAATATTATCCACATTTATAAAAGGCACAATAAAATATAAAATATCTATTAAAAATAATATAATGCTTGTTTTTAATAATCGATTGATTTTTAAAAATCTAACCAAAAGCAATATGTTTAAGAACAAATAAACAGCAAGAACTATTGGTAATGCTATTGTTAAATACCAATTATTATATGAATATCCATTTGCAGTGGTAAATGAAAATATAACGAATAAAAGTAAGTTTAGCACAACAAAATCTATTGCAATAGAAATAAAATCGTTAAACTTTTTTATTTTTAAAAAAACTTTATATTTTGAAATATATATTGGCGTAAACACAATAACTGCTACGAACAAAATTGAAAGCGAAGCAACCCAAAACCAATTTCCACCTGTGTATAAACAACAAACACCTAAAAGCAAACACAGAGATAAAAATATTGAAAGTGGCAAAAAAATTAGTTTATATTTTTTAATAAATTTTGGAAGGTTTGTAAAAGTAAAAGCAAGCAATAAAGCACAAAAAACAATCCAAAACCAAGTTAGCCCGTTATTAATTGCTAAATCACAAATAAAACAAGGTATAAGCGCAACCCCATATGCAATATAAAAGAATAAACTCCAAGACATTGAAAAGGTACGCCACTTTTTTGCTTGTATTTTTTCTTCTCTTGCCTTATTGTCTACACTTGCAGTAATAAGTTCATGTTCTGTTACTCCCAAAATTTCAGAAAGTTTTGGAAGCAATGATATATCTGGATGTGCAACATCTTTTTCCCATTTACTTACTGCAGATTCAGATACAATAAGATTTTTTGCCAATCCCTTTTGTGTTAATTTTTTTTCTTGTCTTTTTTGTTTTAAAAAAGAACCAAAAGTATTTTTCATAATATCACCTTTTTATTGCCCTGATTATAACACAAAAAAAAATAAAAATCTTATATATTTTTAAAAAAAACAAACTGGAAAATTGTTCAAGTATAAAAAAAAGTTATATTTTTTACAAGACATTTAAAATACAACTCTTTTTTTACCAATTATTATTTATAACTTAAATATATTTATATTACACCCAAACTTATCATCATTGCTTTATTTACCTGATTCATTTTAAAAGTACTTAATTCTCCAATTTTATCTTTTAAGCGTGTTTTATCTATTGTTCTTATTTGTTCTAATAAAACAACAGAATCTTTTTCCAAGCCATATTCTTTACTTGATAATTCTATATGCGTAGGAAGTTTTGCTTTATTAAGTTTGCTTGTAATTGCAGCAGCAATTACTGTTGGGCTATATTTATTACCTATATCATTTTGAACAACCAAAACAGGTCTAATACCACCCTGCTCGCTACCAACCACAGGACTTAAATCTGCAAAATATAGTTCTCCCCTTTTAACAATCATTTTACTCCCTTAATAGCCACATCTCATATTTAAATTTTTTTTCTTGAGTTAAATAAAAAGATTCACAAAACAAACTTTTTTGAATAGATTTATAAGATTTTATTGAAAACCTATTAATCTTTTCATTCATTGTATGATTTGTTAAACAATAATTGTTAATACCAACAAATTTATCTTCTTTCATAATTTTACCCCTATTAAAAACTTTTAAACACAATAAAAAAAAGAAACATAATAATTATGTTCCTTTTAAAAATTTTTATTATATTTTAATATAAGATTAATTAACTATATAAATTAAAAAATAATACAAATTGCCGTTGCTGTAGTTTGGCAATGACTAATACTTATATCCACCTTAGCATTACTTGATAAAAGATTTTTAATTTTTTCGTTATTTAAATTTATATATGGGGCACCATTTTCTTTGTGTAAAATTTCAACATCAAGCAAAGATATATCTTTTGTAAAGCCCGTTTTTAGTGCTTTAACAAAAGCTTCTTTTGCACAAAAAGTGCCTGCAATATGTGATAACTTATGCTGAAATTTATTAAAGTAAGCAATTTCTTTTTCAGTAAACATTTTTTTTATTTTTACTTCATCTTTTTCTATTTCACAAAATCTTTCTATTTCTAATATGTCAATGCCAACTTTCATATTTTTAATCCTCTTCATTATTACCAAAAATTTGATTTAAGGCAAAAATAATATCTTCTGAAATAAACCCACGAGAAGCTAAATGCCTATATGCCTTTTGTTTATTCTTTAAATCCTTTTCTTTGTTTTTCATATATTTTGTTGCCACCATTAAAACAAATTCTCTATCGTTTGAATATTTCTCTAAACTTTCTTTGGCAACTTCTTCATTAATGCCTTTTTGTTTTAATTCCATTTCAATTTTTCTACTGCCACTATTTTTGTTTTTAAATTTTATATAATTTTTGGCATATAGTGTATCATCAACAAAATTATATTCTTCCAGTTTAGAAATAACATAATTTATTATTTCTTCATCATAACCTTTTTGTATTAAATATTTATATACTTCTTTTTTTGTTTTTTGACATTTAGAAATGTAACCAACAGCTTTTGACAAAGCCATTTCTTTTTCAGTTTCAAAAACAAGAAATTTTATTTTATCCTCTTCTACTTCAATTCCTTCTTTTAGATGATTTTTTAAAACCGTTTCTAAAGATAATCCACAAAAAAATTCTTCATCTAAATATAAATTAACTCTATTTTTATTTTTTTTCTGAATTTCAATTTTAGTAATTTTCAAAATTTTCTTACCTATTTATTAGTTTATTTATTTTCTTTTAAAATTAAAATATCTTTTAAATTTCTATACTTCTCATCAAGATCTAAACCATAACCAATAATAAACTTGTTAGGAATATTAAAAGCAACCAAAGTTTCCATATTTAGGTCTACTGATAATTTATCTGGCTTTTGCAATAAAGAACACATAAGAATACTTTTTGGTTTTTGTTTTTTAAAATGTTCACACATAAACTTAGCTGTTAAACCTGTATCAATAATATCCTCAACCAAAACAAGATGTTTGTTTTTTATGTCTATTGAGATATCTTTTAACATTTTAACTTCTCCTGTAGAAGTAGTTCCACAATAACTTTTAACTTCTACAAAATCAAGTTCAACATTTTTATTTTTTATATATTTTAAAAGTTTGCTATAAAAAATAACAGCACCCTTCAAAACACAAACAAAGCACACATCTTCTTGCCCATATTTTTTGTCTAAAACTTTTGCAATTTGTTTAATTTTTCTTTCTATTTTTCCACTTTTAATTAAAGGAACAAAGTCACTATCAGTCATAATTTTACCCCTTTTAAATTCAAACTTTGCTTAGCAGTATTTTTGCTCGTTGGAATATACTTGTAGATTGTAGGCCATATTTTGGGCTTCATTTTGCTCTGTATTAGTTAAATATATGTAAAATGATACATTATCTTGATAATTAATATTATCAATACTGTGGTTATTTTTTTCTATCCATTTTTTAATTATTTGGTATTGATTATAGTCACATTCTACTTTACAAAGAGTTCTAAGTTCTACTTGTTTTTTATTTTCAATTATAACAGTTAAAGCCGTTTCTTTATATGCTCTACCTAAGCCAGCAACGCCCAACTTTATTCCACCAAAATATCGTACAACAGCACAAAAAACATTTATCAAATCATTCTCTTTTATTGCTTGCAAAATTTGAATACCTGCAGTTCCAGAAGGTTCTCTGTCATCACTTGAATAAGACAACAACTGACCTTTATTATAAAAATTGCTTGCATAGCAAATATGAGTTGCTGATAAATGTTCTCTTTTTAAATTTTTTAAAATTTGAGTTTGATCTTCTAAAGAATTGCAACTAAAAATATAAGCAATAAATTTTGATTTTTCTATTACTTGTTTATTCTCCATTTGATTTTTTATGGTATACATTTTTATTGCACCTTTTTATTTTCTTTCTTTGAAATTTTTCTAACTTTCCTAAATGTAAACCATAAAATATCTAAAACTTGCAAAGGGATTGCAAGAATAAAAATTAACCACATTTCTGGTATATGAGAAAATAAAATAAATACTGTATTAGCTACTGACCAAATTAAAAAAGAAACGATAATGCTATTTAATAAATTTGAACACCAGATACTTGTAAACACTAAAACAACTATAATACAAACTGGAATTGCTATTATAAAACTCCACCAAGCATAGCTACTAAGAGGGGTAAATCTTAAAACACCAAAAGCTACAATAGCTACAAGCCAAACAAGAGATATTGAAAGCAATGTAATTAAAACCTGATTTCTGTTTAACATTTTTTGTTTTTCTTTTTTACTTTCTATAATAACATCATTTTGAGCAATTTCATCAGAATCTACCAAAAAATCATTTACGGTAACACCGTAAATGTCTGCAAGTTGTTTTAAAATAACAACATCTGGAACAGCATCACCTCTTTCCCACTTTGAAACATTTTTATCTGAATACATTAACTTTTCAGCAAGTTCAAGTTGAGTAAGTTTTGCGTTCTTTCTATATTTAACTAAATTTTTAGCAATAATCTTTTTTAATTCTTCCATATTTATATTTTACTAAAATTAGCAAGTTAAATCAACTTTATTTTTGGTAGTATTCTACAATTTGTAGACCAAATTAAAAAAATTCTATTTTTTATAAACACATTAGTTTATTTACAAAAAATTTAAATAGAGTGCTTTTTTATTACAAACACAATAAAATTAAAACAGAAAAAGGAGAATTAGTTATGAGTAAAAAAACTTTTACTGTTTTAGGCGATTCTATACCTAAAGGAATAATAACAAAAGACAATAAAATATGTCTTGCAAAAAACAATGCAGTTGATATAGTACAAAACTATTACAACATAGAAATAAACAATTTCTCTTTTTACGGACAAACATTAAAAAGAATTTATGATAAAAAATTGCTTGAAAAACTTGTTAAAAATATGAAAAAAGAAAATTCTAATTATATAATTTTTAGCATTGGAGGAAATGATGCTGATTATAATTGGACAAAGGTTTCAGAAAATCCAACAAGCAACATTTTACCCGTAACACCAATATCTCAATTTAAAAAAATACTTCAAAAATCTATTTCTTATTTAAAAAAGAATAATATTAATATTATTATAACAACAATGTTACCTATGGACCCCAATAGATATTTTAATAATGTCATATCAAAACAAGGAGAAAAATCTTCAATTTTAAAATTTTTAAAACAAGATTTATCTAATATTACAAGACAGCACGAAAGATATAATATGGCATTGATTGAACTTGCCATAGCAAATAACTGCCCTATTTTAGACATAAGAAGCCAGTTTTTATTAAATAAAGATTATTTAAAATATTTATGTGATGACGGTATTCACCCAAATGAAAATGGATATAAAAAAATTGGAAATTATATAATTAAGTTAACTAAAAAAATATTTAAATCTAATAAAACAGATGTTTCTTATAATGAAGAAGAATTTAGCCAAATAAATTAAAAAAACCTAAAAATAAAAATATAAAACCAGAAATAAAAGAAGAACTAAAATCTATTTTTTTTACAATTTTACTTCCTAAATCAAAACCAATTAAAAAAAACATATAGTGAAAAATAAAATTTGATAGAACAAATAAAACAGGTTCTGTTAAACTTGTATAAAATACAAATGTTGAAAAAGCATTTTCAAATAAAAAAATTGATAATAATAAAAAAATATCTGTTAATTTAAAATAAGTATTTTTTTTGTTAAAAAGAACATCTTGATTATTATTTGTATGCTTATTTAATAACTGTTTAAACAAACTAATAAAAGATTGACCAACATAATAAATTCCAAATAGTAACAGCAAAATTGGTGCTATATTTTCAACTATTTTATTATTTAATATATAACTAACTTTTGAAAAAATTATAATTAAAATTGTTAATATTAACGAGTTTATAAAATTTAAAATAAAAAAATCAAAACGATTAATTTTTATGTTTCTCGTTCCAAAACCCATTGAATAACCAAACGCATCTATACTTATAGAAAAAGAAAAAAGCAAAACTTCTAACATATTTCATAATATGAAAAAAATTTTGCTTATGTTTTTTTATTTTGTTTTTTTGTAAAATGTTGTTATAAAGGCAATTTTAATTAATTAGTTTTAAATTTAATTATCAAATATTACCTTATCTATTACTCCACCACCTAAACAATTTTCATTTTCGTCATATAAAACTACATATTGACCCGGTGTAACTGCTCTTTGTTTTTCATAAAAATAAACATTAACTACATCATTTAAAATTTCTACTTTAACTTTTTGATCTGGCTGTCTATATCTAAATTTTGCAAAACAATCAAAAGTTTTTTGGTTAGGTTTAACAGGTATCCAATTAAATTCTGTAGCTATAAGTGAAGAGCTAAACAATTTATCATCTTCACCTTGACTAACAATTAAGCGATTATTTTTTACATCTTTTTCTAAAACAAACCACCTTTCGCCATTGCCACCAGATAAACCACCTATTTTAAGCCCTTTTCTTTGACCTAAAGTATAATAAAGTACTCCATCATGTGTTCCAACAACATTACCATTTAAATCAACTATATCGCCTTTTTTGGCAGGCAAATACTGCTGTAAAAAGTTTTTAAAATTTCTTTCTCCAATAAAACAAACACCAGTACTATCTTTCTTCTTTGCATTAACCAAATCGTTTTCTAAAGCAATTTTTCTAACTTCTGTTTTTTCTATATCTGCAAGTGGAAAAATTACTTGTGATAACTGTTCTTGAGATAATTGGTTTAAAAAATAACTTTGATCCTTTGATTTATCCTTTGCTTTTTTTAAGTAAAAATTTTTTCCATCATTTTCAATCTTGCAATAATGACCTGTTGCAATATAGTCAGCACCCATCATTTTTGCATAATCTAAAAAAGGTCCAAATTTTATTTCTCTATTACATAGCACATCTGGATTTGGAGTTCTTCCCTTTTTATATTCACTTAAAAAAGTTGAAAAAACTCTATCCATATATTCTTTAGCAAAATTTACAGAATAGTACGGAATACCTATTTTATCACACACTCTTCTTACATCTTCATAATCTTCTGTTGCAGTACAAACGCCACAGTCATCTTTTTCTTCCCAGTTATTCATAAATAGCCCAATAACATTATAACCTTGTTGTTTTAACAACAAAGCACTTACCGAACTATCTACGCCTCCACTCATTCCAATAACTACAGTTTTTTTGTTTTCCATTTGTTTTTAATTATTCCTCTTTTAAAGGTTCGTCACATTTTGGGCATATTGTTTCGTCTTCATAAACACTAACAGTTTTGCCACAAGAAGCACAAACAACTTTAATTTTTTTATTTTTTTTCTTTGTCTTTTCAATTAATTTTTCATTTTCTTTCACAGAAGAATTGTTTTCACTTATAGCTTTTTCTTCTATATTTTTTGAATTTTTATCAATGTTTTTATCTAATTTTTTGTTTTTTACTTCTTTTAAAATATCGTCAACCAATTCTGGGTCAAGACTTTCTTTTACAAGTTCTTCATCAATTGAAATTGGAACTTTAAATCTATTAAATAAAATTTGGAATAAAGATACTATCCACCAAATGGCGCTTATGGAACCCGGCAAAACTAAGCCCCACATTAATAAAAATAAATATTCGTGATTAAACCAAGTTAAAGGTAAAAGAGCTGCTATATATATCATTGCAGAAGCAATAATCATATAAGTAAACATTTTATACCTACCAACTTTTGCATAGTGGCAACCAAACCAACCAAAAAATAAGGCATAAATAAATAAGTTCCACTTATTTACATCAGATGGTAGAACTTTATCCATAATTACTTTGTTATATTCTTTTTTCTTCATTGCTTTTTTTGCAGCAAAATTGGTCGCTTTACTTAACCTTGAAAATACTAACCCACAATAGTCACACTTATCTTGAAAAATAGGTGTTTTAGTATCACATCTTGGGCATCTTTTAAAATTTTTCTTTTTCATACAAATATAATACAAAAAAGTGTTAACAAAGTCAATTATTTGCTTTATAAGGAAGCATTCTTATCCTTAAAATATATATATTTATTTAAATCTTTACTAAAACAAATCAAATTTATAAAATTGTTTTTAAACCTTTTTAAGATATAAGTATAAAAATAAAATATAACAATAAAAAAGCAAGTATTAAATGTAATACTTGCTTTTCGTCTTTTTAAAGAAATTTATTAGTTTTCATCATATGAAGAAAGAATTGTTATAATTTCTTTCATTTCATCATAACTTAATGTGTTAAGTTTGTTAAGAGCTTCTTTGTAAGAGTCCTTAACAGATTGAGAACACTTGTCATTTTTTTCAGCAACTTTATACATTGCTTCTGCAACAGTAATAACTTCTTCTTTACTTTTATATTCTTTTAACATTAGAATTTCTTCTAAAATTTTAAAACTATAATCAATATTTTTTGGACTCATATCAAAAACCTCTTTTTACTCTGGAACATAATCGCCTGTATAATCTACTACAGTATTTTGTTCAATTTTTACAGTACCTACTGAAGGTTGTTGTCCCTCTACAGCTACTTGACTTGAAGAATCTGAAGATAAAGCATTTTCTTCTCCACCTTTAGTAAGTTTAGCAGAGACATCAAGACCAGGAGTAACTCCTTCTGTTGCAGTTTCAACTGCTTCTGCTTGTACAACAACATCTTTACTTGCATCAGCAAAAGGACTTGCCATATCTTGGAATAAGTATCCACAATATTTTTCAATCTTAGCCATAGTAGCTTGCTTTCTTGCTTGGAAATGTGCAGTACTGCGGAATAATCCAAGACTGAAATCTGAATCCATTTTTCTTGCACCAGAAGTCAAGTTTCCAGAAGCAGATTCTGCATCAAAACCTGCAACTCTTTTTTCAGCTTCTTCTAAGTGCATAGCTTGTAATTGCATAGCAACAGCATTTGCTGGAGCAATATTTCCAGGTAAAATATTTTCTAATGATGTAATTTCTGAAGCTTCTTTAAGAGGTTGACAAATTTCTGTTATATTGCTTTCATCAACTCTACTTTCTACAGTAACAACACCCTCTTCATTAGTTGAAATTCTTGCAGGAATTTTATCTATAAGATGAATATTTCCATCTACGAAAAGTAAGCCAGGAGCTTTTGTTGAATCTGAAACAAATCCAGGAGCTGTGTGTAATCCAGCTGTATAATAAGGAGATGTAAATTCTGGTAATGTTGCAGCTTCGGCAGCTCTGTATAAGAATTCATCTTTAGTTGTAGCAGCGAAAGCGCCGGTTACTACACAAGCTTGAAGTAAACCCTCTAATAATTCTGGACTATCTGTAATAGGAGTATCTTGTGCAATATTTAAAGATTTTAATGCTTCTACAAAACCACTCACTCTACCAGAAACAGATTCTAATGTATCTTTTGGTTGTAAACAAACTAAAGATTCAAGAGTAGCAGTATCTTCTTTAGATAAATTTCTACTATTAAATAATGAAGTTGTTTCTCCAGAAATTAAAGCTTTAACACTTGGTAAAAGAACTGCAGATAAAGTTTGATTTGCAGCTTCTTCAACAGCGCGTAAACCAACATTATCATAATTCAAATCATTTCCAGAATTTTGGTTATAATGATATTTTTCTGTTCTACCTTCAATAATAGGAGTTCTTGCAATTTTACCATTAATAGTTCTTAATATAGAACTTGCTGGAATACCAACTTTACCTTCAGGTGTTTTACCAGTAGCAGGATCAATAGTTGAAGCTTTATCAAAACCAAGTTTTGATTCTAAAAATGCCTCAATTTTTGGATCAATTTTCATTGTTCCTTTTTGATCTTGTTCAATAAAAGCCCCCTTAACAACTGACTTTTGAACTCTTCCCAAATATGTTCTATGAGGTTCTGTTTTGGATAACAATCTCTCTGTATAACTTGCTGAGCATAATAACGAGATTGTTGCATCTGGAGATAGTTTGCCTTTTTTAATTAAAGTAGTCATACCTTCCAAACCCCTTGCTTTTCTTGCAGAAGTTGAATGGTCTTTATCTTTAATTATTCCAGGTAACTCAATATTTTGTTCTTTTAAAACTTGATCAAAAGATGTGTCTTTTCTTAAGTCATATGCTTCATTTGCTTGACCAAGTACTCTAAAGAAATTACTATAATTTCCTGTTAAAACACTTCTATTATATTCTGCTACCAATATTGGTAATTCATCAGGTTTCCAATCAGAGCCAAAGAAATTTTGAAATTGAGCTTCGCTCATCCTTCCTGCATGACCTAAAGTTAATAAATGATACTCAAGAACATCTTTTGATGTTGTACTAACTGTTTTTGCCATATAAATATACCTCTCTTTTATATTTGACTACATTTTATCATATTTATTAAAGATATTCAATACATTTATTATTTTTTTTGTATTTTATGCATAAAATAATGATTTTATCAAAATATTACATAAATTAAAAAAAATATAGTTGTTTTTTAAAATGTGTCTAAAAAAACAAAAAAAACCACCTTAGTTTTAGATGGTTTTTTATTGTAAACTATGAGAAAAGTTTAATAACAGCTTCGTTTGCTTCAATTTTAACAGAAGTTCTTGATAAAGCACCTGTAATTAAGAAACATTGTCCAACGCTTGCTGTAACAATACTATCCTGCTCTTCTTGGTTAATTTCACCAGCATTACGATAAAGTTCAATAAGGTCGGTAATATCATTAGGGGCAAGTGAGAAAATAAATGAATATTGACTTGCGTTAATAATAGCTGTTGATTGTCTTGCAATTTCAGGGCTACCTACGAAGTCCTTAATATTTTGAGTAATAACAATTTGCATACCACCATATTTACGAATACGCTTAGCCATCTGTGCCATAAACTCAAGAGCGATAGGTCTTTTTGGGTTAATGAAAACGTGGGCCTCGTCAACAACAACAATAATATGCCTATTTGCAGAATATTTATCGTTAAAGTCCTTATTTTTAATAATTTCGTTATCTAAGTATTTAAAAACAAGCAACATTTGAGCATTAGCAATAACCTCGTTTCTGTTGGCAAGCAAAGAACGGAAGTTGAAAGTAACAAAGTTTTCTTTTGTTGTAATAGATGTAGGACCATTCCACAAGTTACTATTTCTACCACCAGTAGCAAACTTTGAAATGTAAGTAACAACAGTTTGAAGATTTTTTCTGAAATATTCATCTTTTGCTTCATTCAACTTATCATTAGCAAGTTTATAAATATCATCAAAAATTGGGAAATCTTCTGGCTTTAATTTTGTAAGTGGAGTTTGAGAATTTATATTTTTTTGTTTATATGCTTCAATAATAAGAGTGTTAAGCAACTCAAAAGCTTCTGAAGGCATGCCCGGCAAAATAATGCTGAAAAATTCTTCTAAGAACTGCAAGTGAACTGAATAAGAATCGTCCTCTCCACCCTCATCAGATTGCAAAGTTGTAAAGATATGGAAAGGATTAAATCTACCACTCATAGAAGAACCAACATCCATTACTTTACCTTTCATATTATAAGACAATGGAGTGTACTCATCTTCCGGGTCAAGAACGAAAACTTTTGAGTTGTCACAAGCAAGGTTTGTAAGAAGAGTTTTTGTAGCGTAAGATTTACCACCACCAGATTTACCAATAATCATAACATTACTGTTAGCTCTTTCTCTATCACGCTTAAAGAAGTTAACAAATACAGGATATTCGTTATATCCAATATAAAAACCTTTTTCATCTTGCAAAGCACCAGAAATAAATGGAAAAACTTGAGCAAGAGTTGAAGTAGGAATATCCCTTGAAGATTGCTTTGTTGTTGTGTCTAACGCTGACATATTTCTACTAATAAAGGCATCTACTTGTCTACCAAACATTTCTGAATATTTATAACCATTTTGTCTTAACATAGCTCTAACCTCTTTTTTAGAGCCCTCTTCACATAAAATGTGTGTATTAACTTCAAAAAGTTGTTCGTTATTACTTTTTAACAATTTTAAAAGTTCTTTCATAGTATTCAACTGAGTTTGTTGTTCAAGTTTTTTACTACTTTTTAAAGTGTTACCAATTTTTGCTTCCATTTCTACAATAGCACGGTCAATTTTTCTTTCTGCAGGGCCTTTTTGTTGTGGTTTTAAATTCATAACAACATTTGTTCCACCAATCATAAAAAAGTGAACGCCCCATGCATTAGGAACTTCAATTGGATAATCAGTAATAACAAAACTTCTATATGCTTGTTTATCTACAACAGTTTTATTTACCTTAAATAAAATACTTTCTGGCATAGACCAGTTTGTAAATTGATCTACAGGTGTACTTTCTAAATCTCTTTCATCAAAATCTTTACCATAAGTAGATCTTAAAAAAGCAGCCAAATCTTTACCAGCCAATTTGCGTGAATTCATAGGTACTACACCATTACCAATAGTGTTCATAATACCATCCATGGTTGATTCCAATGTTTCTTTATCTTTATCATAAACAATAAGATAAAAATAATCTTTATAAACTTTTTCTTGTCTATTCATAAATTCAATTTGGCTTACACGGGCCTCAAAAACATCAGCACGAGCTTGAACTTCTTCGTCAGACATTTCACCTTCATATTGAAGTTCCATTAAAGTATCATATTTTTTATCTTCAGCTTGTACATAATCATCAAAAATAATTGCCTTATTAGTTTTAACAATACTTGCAGTTTGATCTGAAGTTAATCTTCTTAAAGCGTTTGCAAAAGATTTAACAACCATATCTTGTTTATGCTCACCTAATAAGCCAAACTCAATTGGTTGAATTTCAATTACCATACCATAATAACCTTTATAATCAAGAAATTTTTCCTTTATAATACCTTCATATGGAATAATTTCTCTCATTCTAAGCTTACCGGTTTTTTTATCAACATCATCTTTATTATATTTCTTTTTAAAAGCAATAAACCTAATTAACAAACCTAAACTACTATACAACCTAAGTTCGTTATCTATAGGCAAAAATAACATAGCAACCAAGCATACAAAACCTAAAGCAAAATACCAGTTATATGGCAAATTACTTAAACCAAAAGCAAATCCACCAGCAATGCCCAAAGCAGCAACTAAAATATCACTTAAAGTAATACCTTTAAAAAATTCCATTTTAACTTTGGTTCTTCTTGGAATCATTCCCATAGTTTTTATCCCTCCATTTAAATAAAAAACAAAAAAATAAATATTTTAATAATATAAAAATATTTTGATATTTTGTATTTTTACTAAATATAATATATATTAGTATTTTACAATATTATAAAAAAAATCGCAAACTTATTAATGCATAAAGTATTAGAAAAACAAACAAATATTTATTAATAAATAAAATATTCAAAAATAAAAAAAGAGCAAAAATTTGCTCTTTTTTTAATTTTTTAAATTTAACCTTTCAAATTGTTAATAGCATCAATAATTTGTTGTAACCAACTGCCGTCACCACCAGCATTCTTTAATGCAGCAGGATCAAATGCATTGTTAATAGCTTCGGACATTGAAGCAGATCCTTCTTTAAATGCATTTTTGATTGCATTTTCAAGATCTTTCAAGGTCTTCTCATCATACTTAACTTTTTGTGGTTGATCTGAAGGTTGAGTTTTAACACCTTGTTGTGCCATAAGTTTAGCAGCTTCTTCTGCATTTTTCTTAGTAGTTGCAGCAGCTTCTGCATCAGCTTTAGCATCAAGTTGATCTTTAAACCTTTTTAAATCTGCACCATTCATACCTTCTGAAGCATATTTTTTCTCGGCTGCAGTTTTTACACCGGTTTTCATTTCAAAATCAGCCATTTCAACTTGAAGTTTTTTCACTTTCATTTGGTCATTTTCTGCTTTAGCTTGTTCCATAGCTTTAAAGATTTGTTCATACTGATTACCCAAACCCATTTGGTTAGCCATAAATCTTTTCATAAGGTCCATATTCTTCTTCTTTTCGTTCTTTTCGGCTTCTTCTGCCTCATATTTACCTTTTGAACCCCAGCTAATAGAAGCGTCGATCTTACCACTTCTTGATTTACTTTCTGGAACACCTTCGTATAATGCAGCTCTTGCATTTTTGTTAAACCAAATTTTCCAAAGGTCGCCACCACCACCATCACCAAACATACCAGCCAAACCATCATTTAATCTTCTTTTTGCTGTTGAACCATCAATAGCAAATTGTTCGTTAAGAGATTTTGTAAGCTCTGGAATCTTGTTTAAAATTGGAACATTACCAAAAATTTTTGAATATACAGCATTAGAACCAGTTGTTACTTTAGAAAGAAAACCTGTTTTATCTGCATTTTCCCCAAACTCACTTCTATATCCATCAGCAATTTGTTTGAAAAAACCACCTTTTGCAGCTTGTTTTTCCATACGCTCTGCTCTTTTCTTTAGTTCAGAAGGAGTAAATTCTTGCCCTTTTTTCTTACCGTGTTTATGAACAAGAGGCTCTTCTTTGTCAGATCCTTCTCCTAAATACTGATCTCCATTTTTCCATGCTGCCAACCTTTTTTCGGCGGCCGCAGAGATACCTCTTTTTCTTGTATTATGAACTTTCTCAGCTTCGCTTTGTTTTTCTTGAGCGGCTTTCAATTTATTTGTTGCTGCAGATATGCCAGCATCTTCTGATTTTGCTTTATCTAAATCTTTAATAGCAGCATTTAAATCGTCTTGCTTTTCAAAAGTTCCACCTTGTGCCTCAACTGCTGCCTTTTCATCTTGCAACTTTTTCAAGTTGTCCATTTTTTCTTTGCCTTCTTTACTATCGGCAAATGCTGTTTCGGCTTTTTCCTTTTCTTCTTCAGCTTTAGAAAGTTCTTTATTTGCTTTACCAAGTTTAAACTTAGAACCTACAGATTGCAATTTTGCTTTGGCATTAGCTCTTCCACCTTTTGTTGCCAAAGAAGCAACACCTTTAACTGCACCAGCACCCATTTTTACGGCTGCCGCAGCGCCTTTGAATGCAACGCCACCAATGGCAGTTGCACCAAGTGCAGCTTTTTTACCAACATCAACAGCTTTTTTAGCAGCTTCGCCACCACTCTTTACAAGGTCATCTACACCTAATAAAGTAGATAATAAAGCTGAAGCTGATTTAAGTATGCCAAGACCAACTATAATACAAATAAGTTGAAAGAAAATATCAAAAATAACCAAGAATGAAGCAATTGCAACAAGCAAAGAACCAAGCATAGTTCCACCAGTAGCAGCTGTTTCTGTAGCAATAGCCATAATGTTATTGTTAAATAAAGAAATATTACTAAACAACGGTACCATCAAAAAGTACACATTATAGGCAAATATCGGCGCTATGGTAGCTAATAATCTTTTCATAAACTCGCCACGCCACTTCTTTTCTGCCTGCCCACCATCAAGAGGAGCAATTGCAATCATTGGTGGAGCCAACAAGAATAAAATTGTTAACTCAAAAACTCTTTTTACTAAAACCAAACAAACACTAAGCAGCGTCCATGTTATAACAATACCCGAACCTACTGCCAGAATATAATCAAATTTTGATAAATCATAGAAGAGATTAACTTGAGATAAACTATATAAACTATAAGTTTTGACATTTTTTGGCGTACCAAAGAAGATCATATTAATAGCCCAATTACCAACTTTATCGTCATCAACATCTTCTAAAATTTCCATCATGGATTTATCTTTAAATGTAAAAGAGGCGTCTCGATAATCCATAAAAGCTTTATCTATGGCAAAAGCCAGATCATTAGCATTTCCACCCTCTAATTTAACATTAGCCTCAAAAGCTTCATCTAGCCCCCCCGACAGAAAATCCGAAACAAACTTATTGTCTATTCTCGCCCTATTGGCATTATATGCACCAATTTGGAAGCATTTTGTAACAATATTAGTTCCTTCAGGTGTAAACAAATCATAAACAGTTTTTGTTAAAAAATTTGTTGCAAAAATACTAATAATTGTAATTGTAGGTACTAAAAAGAAGTTTATAAGAGATTTAAATGCTCTACTAAAAATAGGGCCTTTTGCACTACCTTTTAGATCTATAGTAAACTCTGATCTAATAAGAGCAATTAATGTAAAAATAAAAAGTAAAACAACGGAAAGTGCTACAA
This sequence comes from Clostridia bacterium, assembly GCA_017398655.1. Taxonomy (GTDB): domain Bacteria; phylum Bacillota; class Clostridia; order Christensenellales; family UBA1242; genus UBA7862. The sequence goes on along the minus strand of JAFQFI010000081.1, from coordinate 2,491 downwards.
TTGACCAAAAAACATCTTGAACAGCGTTATCTGTAATAAAAGCATAAACTAAATCTTGCCCAGTACCATCAGAAGCACCACCAAAAGACTCACCATTTAAAAAAATTTCATCAATACCTGCAAGTTTTTTAAATGTAGTTTCAGCAAATTGAGCAACCATCATAACACCTGAATATATCAAGTACATAGGCATAAACAATAAAAATTTAAATAGGGCAATAAGAATATCCCCTAAATAACTAAAGAAAAGACCTAATGTGGAAAAGAAACCTCCAACCATGCTAATCATAATTAAATTTATACCTCCTTGATATACAAGCGTACGACATATTATGTTTTATTATAACAATATAAGTAATTTTTTACAAACAAAAAAACATTTTTTATTCAATAAATAACGATATTTTTTTAAATTCAACTAAATAGAACAAATCTGGGGTTGCAAAAGCATACTCTACAAAAGATGCTTCTTCATCATTAAAGCACCAATAGCAACCCATTTGCATATTTAAATTTGACTCTTTACTATACACAAAATATTCTGATAAATCATTGCTTAAAGTGTCATCTACCCCGATTAACCCTGATGGTAAATTGTCAACAAATTTATCTATTTTAGAATCTTTTGGAGCATCTAAATAAAAAGACCATTCTCCATCTTCAATATCCACCTCAACTACTTCTGGATAAAATCCTTCTGAATTTCTAACGCCCATCAAGTAATTAAATTGGTCATCTTCGTTTTTTGGATTAAAAACAAAACATACAGAAGCGTCGCCCATATCATATTCTGCTTCAGACATAAAAACCATAGATTGTAAATAACCTTTAATTTCTATATCATCAATTGGAACTTTTGAAAGTGTAATATATTCTAATATAGGTTTTGCTGAATAATTTTGAACTGTTGCAGACAAAATATTTTGAACTGTTGAATTATCAAGTGTTGCCCCACCTGAAATTCCATCTACAACTAAAGATACTAAAATATTTTTTTCTAACTCTAACACACCAATATGGTCTATATATTTTGTTGAGTAAGTTAAAAAAGCAATTTTATCAGAATTGGATTTTTCACTATCAAAAACAAATTTTCTTATTACCTGATTTTTGTTTGTAGAAGGATCTTTTTTATCTTCTAAAGAAAGTTTAAAAGAAGATGCTTTTTCATACAAAGCTTTATATTCTTCAAAAACAGTAAAAGAAGCATCTTCACTATTAGGAACATCTTCTACAGAGCCATAATGTCTTGTTAAAATAGCGTTTGCTAATTCAACAGCAACAGAAAGTTGATATTTTTCTTTATACTTTGTTAAAAAATCTTCTGCAGAAGAAACAGCAGAAAACTCACTTTCTGTTAAAGCAAAGTTCCAAGTAGAAAACTTAATATCTTGAGGTGTATTATCAGATACATTTGTTGCTGTGGCATCAAATTTTCTCTGAATTGAGTTAAAATTGGTATTTAATATGTTTGCAAGTAAAGTTTTTGCTTCACCTTCGTTATTAAAAGTATTTGCAGAAGAATTAGAACCAATGTATCCACCAACAAAAATGTAAGCAAAATTACTACCATCTTCATATTTATAAACACAATTAACTTCTAAATCACTTCCAGCAGAAAAATCACCACCAGAATTACTAATTAATTTTATATCTGATTGTGCAACATATTTAGAATTATCGGCATCATATGTAATTATTCCTTCAACATCTGCAGAAGAAAGAGAATAATTTGATATAACAAAAATTTTATTAGATTTATCCAAATAATTATGTGTAAGTTTAGACATTTCTAATGCAAAATTTGATTTTTGCTCATTTGATAAAGAACCTGAAATAGCAAAAAGCGATTGATAGTTTACCGAATTTATATTTGGACTAACGGTTGTGGTTGAATCACCATCTTTTACTTCCACTTCTCCCATTCCATAATTTGCAACTAATCGAGTTAAAATGTCAGACGAAACAGTTACTAAATCTTCACTTATAATTTCGCCATAAGTTTTACTACTACCATTTGGCTTTGATGTAGAATATGGTCTATAAATTATTTTTGTAAATATGCGTTCACCTTCTTCATCGCTACTTTCGCTACAACCAGAAATAAACGCAAAAAAGAACAATGATATAATCATAATCATTGTAAGCAAAAAACTATTAATCTTTTTTGACTTAAAAAGATTTTCCATCATTGTCCTTCTTTTATTTTTATTTGTTTAATATTCATTAACCTCTAATAGCTGCAATGATTGCGTCTAAATTAGCCAACAACCAACTAAATACCCATACAAAGGCAATAACAATTAAAACGGTTAATAAAAGACCTTTTAATCTTTTTTTATACTCTTCTGCTCTATCAGCAGTTTCTGCCTTAATAATTAAAAAAACTAAAACTAAAGAAAAAACACCTGCCAATACAGCCAAAGATACTGTTAAAGGTATAATAGCATTATTCATAAATGTTAAAATGCCATCTAAAAACTTATACTTT
>JAFQFI010000002.1 GCA_017398655.1 Clostridia bacterium | reverse complement strand
CCAAGACAAATAGCAATGTATTTAACTAGAACATTAACTGATGAATCATTTCCAAAAATCGGAATTGAATTTGGAGGAAGAGACCATTCAACAGTTATCTTTGCTTGCGATAAGATAGAAAAAGAACTAAAAACTGATGAAAAATTAAAGCTTACAATTAATGAGATAAAAAATAAAATGTGAATTAAATGGGGATAAAAAGTTAATAAAATTATAGTGGGAATTCCCTATATTGAAACTAATAATGAAAAGGCAAAGTTATTAGCAGAAATACAAATATTTAATAATAATACAGAAACAAAGAAAACTATTTATTATGAAGTTGAAAAAAAATATAAAGATTTTTTAACAACAGAAGTAAGTGATTCTTTTTTAGTAGCATTGTTTTTATATGCAATGGAACATAAAACAGATATAGAGTGCAAAGGTAAAATTTCTGAACATCTTTATTATCAGTTAACAAATTTTTTAATGCCGGCAATATGCAAGAACATAAAAAAATATAATCACATTAACATAAAATGTGAAACCACAAATATAGAATTTAATGGAAAATTTAATGCTACAGGAGTGTCTGGTGGTGTTGATTCTTTTTATACAATTTTAAAAAATTTAGAACATGATAAAAATAGTGATTTAAGGTTGACTCATTTAACATTTTTCAATGCAGGGGCATCAGGTTCGTATGGGGGAGAAAGGGCAAGAAATTTGTTTGAGAGAAGGTCGAAAAAATTTAGAGAAATTGCTGAAGAGTTAAAATGCGATTTTGTGACCGTTGATTCAAACATAAATGAGTTTTTAATGCAAGATCATGAATCTACACACACTTTTAGAACTTTATCAATACCACTTGCTTTGCAAAAGGGGTTTAAAATCTATTATTTCTCTTCTACTGTTGAATATGCGGATTTTAAATTTATGGAATTTGACTCTTCTTTTTATGATTTGTTAATTCTACCTAATTTATCAACTCAAAACATAAAATTTGTTTTAGTGGGGGCAGAAGGCACAAGGCAAGATAAAATTGATTATATCTCTAAACATAAAATCACATATAAACATTTAAATGTTTGTTTGCTGCCGGCAGATAAGACAGTAGCAAATTGCAATCAATGTCTTAAATGTAAAAGAACGATGTTAAACATATATCTAGCTGGAAAAATGGATGAATATTCAAAAGCTTTTGACTTTGAATTGTTTAAAAAGAATAAACGAAAATATATTAGATGGGCAATATATAATAAAAAAGCAATTGATATGGGGGAAATTTACATTGCTTTAAAAAACAAAAAAGAAATAAAACTTTCTGATAGAATCATCGTTATGTTTGAAAAGTTTATATATGGTTTGAAAAAGATTTATTGGAAACTAGGAAAACTAAAAAACAAAAGAGCAGATAAAAAATAATCTGCTCTTTTTTTATTTGTTTAAATTTTTAATTGCTAAATAAGTTCTTTCACAATTTTTATTATCGTTATATTTAAAATAAGTTTCAAGTTCTTTTAAATGATTGTGTTTATAATCTGATTTTAAATATTCTTCCATTTTGTTTAATGTATCGTCAAGTGTTCCTGTCCAATCTCCAACCGGGTTATTATGGTGGTCAAAATATCCTTGGTCGTATTGATATTTTAAGAAATCTTGTTCATCAAATTGATAAAAGATAATAGGTTTTTTCATATATGCAAAATCAAAGCAAACGCTTGAATAGTCAGTTATCATTAATGCAGAATCTTTTAAAACTTGTTGGATATCATAATTTTCCCAATCGCCAGTTATAATATTTTCTGAATTTATTTTAAATTGATTTAAATATTTTTGCATATTTCTATGTGGATAGAACAACAATTTAACATCATATTTTTTTAGCATTTCATCAAGTTTTTTACTTGATAAAAATTCATTCCATTTTTTATAGTACTTTGTTTCTGTAAAAACATCAGTACCTTCAATATCTTTTGTTTCAACGCCTTTTGCAATCCATTGACGCCAAGTTGGCATTAATAAAATTTGTTTTTTATCAACTTTAAAATTATTTAAATTATCAAATCTACAAAAACCTGTTAATTTAACATTATCTTCTGGATAACCAAAAGTTGAAGAAATAAAATCTTGTTCTTGCTGAGTGGCAGTGCAGAATAATCTCATATTGGTGTTTTTAAAGTATAACCATTTAGCATCTGCTTTTGTCACTCCGTGTTGTAAAAATACACGATTATTTTTTCTCATTTTTAAGCAAACTTCTAATAAATAACAAACAGCTGCGTTTGGTTTTCCACCTTTTTGACTGCTAATATTTTTATCTGCAACAATATACCAAAACCAGTGGGAAAGAGATCCATATTGAATAACTTTTCCTAAACTTTTTACTTTATTATAATCAACAGATTTTTTATTTATTGCATATGCACATTTTTGTTTTGGTTGGTTAAGTCGTAAGTATCTAAAAAACCAATAACCATTATCGCGGGCTTCGTTTTTATCTTCACAAACAAGCCAAAAATCTCTTATAAATATTTTTGCTATTATTGCCGGTATAAATGCAATTATGAGCCAAAATATTGATAATAAATCTTTAAATTTAACAAATTTAAATCTATTCATATTTTTTTGCTTCCTATTTTTGTTTTTCTTTAAATTCTAAATATTCTTTTTTAAATTTTTTAACAAAAGGTATTTTTAATATATTTCCTAAAAAGTTAAAAGGGAAAGGTATTTTGTTGTCTTCTGGATAAAGTTCTTTTATATTAAGTGCTTTTTTCCAAGCATAATATTTTGTTGACTTTGCAATTTTCTTTTTTAAACTTTTTTCATATTTTATTGCATATAAAGCTGTTTGCTTGCAAGCATAAATAAATCCTTGTGGATTTTTAAAAAATAAATTCATACCTTGAGATGTGTAGCCATCTTCTTGATAAGTACAATCAGAAAGGTGAGTAGGTGAAAATAAAAATTTATATCTATAAAATATAGGATCATAATACACACTTTCTGTAATAAATCTTTCGTTTGGTATTTTAGGAAATTGTGATTTTTTAGCATGAGAAAGTTTAAAAACAATATCTGTTTCTGGTGGGTTTGTATAAAAAGATCTTACTTCATTAAAATATACAGTTGTGTCATCATTAATTGATTTTATTTGTTTGTAATAATCTGGTGTATTAGAGTGCATATCTCTTGTAAAAAGTAAGCCACAATAATTATCGTCGTTGTTTATTTTAGGTATCCCTTTATAAATTTTTTCTACAGCATCTGATTTGAGTGTGTCGTCACTATCTACACAAAAAATGTAATCTGTGTGGCAAACATTATTGGCATAATCTATGGCCGTGTTTTTGCCACCATTTTCTTTTTTGTAATATTCAATTTTAATTTTATTTTCTTTTTTATAACTTTCAATTAATTTATCTGTATTGTCTTTTGAGCCATCATCTATAACAAGCCAAATAAAATTTTTATTTGTTTGGTTTACTAATGAGTTGTATAAATCTTTAATTTTATCTTCTCTGTTGTATGTTGGGGTAAAAATAGATAGTTTAATTTTTTCCATTTTATTTTTTTCTCCATTTATCGTAAAAAATTACTTTTTTAATAATCTTTTTAATTTTTCTCCACATTCTTCTTCTTAATGGTTCGTTTTTTCTCCAAGATGCATCAAAGTGGTGAATTGCGTGAGAGTTTTTTGTAAGTTTAATCTTACGCATATATGGATCCATAGGGGTAAAGTATTCTATTGGGTATACGGTTATGTTTTCATATTCCAAAATTTTTGTTTTGTCATCATTTTCAAATTCTGGATGAAGTTTTAATATTGCAGCAGTTGCTTTGCGTGGGTTAGGGGTTAAGTCAAAACCTTTCTCAGTTTTAAATTGTATGTCATTATATATATTGTAAAACTCGTTTATCCATTTGCAATCTTTTTCACAACCTATTGTGCCAGTTGCAACATATTTATCATCTTCCATACCCACAAAAGCGGTGTGCTTTAAATATTCGTCTATGGGTTTGATAAGTTCTACATCTGTATCAAAATAAATTCCACCATATTCTTTTAATGCACAAACTCTTACATAGTCGGAAGCGAATGCCCAATATTTATTTTCGTATGCTTGTTTGCAATATGTATTTTTGTTTATATCAAAATTTTCTTCATTCCATAATTTTATTTCATAATCTGGACAATATTTTTTCCAACTTGCTAAACATTTTTCTGCAAGAGGTGTTAATGGTTTTCCACCTAACCAAACATAATGGATAATTTTTGGTATCATAATTATTTTCCTTTTGTTTTTATTTTGAAATTAAACGGCATAAATTTGGACAAATATAAAAAGCAATATCTTTAAGTGTTTTTTTGTTTAGTTTTTTGTAGTAACGCTTATAAGCATTTAAATACTTTATTTGTACTTCTTTCGATACAACTTTTTTATTCATATTCAAATAAGTATATCTAAATTTTTTAATTGCCCATTTAACAGCTTCTTGTTCTAACTCAGGGAAGTTTTTTAAATAATTTAATCTATCTGTAAAAGCATCAAATGTGTCTATATAACTTTTGTCTTTTCTTGTTTTTGTGATGCTTCCATCTCTTTGTAAATAATTATAAAGTTCCTCGGTTGTATAAGAATAACTTTGTACTTGAGCAAAAATTTTGTGTAATATAAATTCATCTTCGTGAAGTTTATTTAATTCAAACCTTACATTTTTAAAAATTTCTTTTTTATAAAGTTTTCCACAAGAAGTCACAATGTATGGAGAAATTGGGTTTAACAAAGATTTAACTACATCAAAACCTTTAACAACATCTGTTTTGATTTCTTTTTCAACTTCAACCTTTGGTTCTTCTTTATTTTCATAAATTAACTTTGGAAAAGCAAAAGCAAAATCGGTAGCATTTTTTAAATTTAAATCAAGTAGTTTTTCACAAATTGTTTTGTCTAAATAATCATCACTATCTAAAAACATTATGTAGTCACCAGAACTCTGTTCAATGCCTACATTTCTTGCGTCTGATAATCCACCGTTTTGTTTATGTATAACTTTTATTCTACTATCTTCTTTTGCCCACTCATCACATATAGTTGGACATTTGTCGGGAGAACCATCGTCAACCAAAATAATTTCTAAATTTTTATATGTTTGATTGACAACGCTTTCAACGCATTTATCTAAATATTTTTCAACCTTATATACAGGAATAATTACAGTTATTTTTTTGTTTTCAATATTGTTTTTCAAGATAACCCCCTTGTTATAAAACAAAATTTTTAAACTAAATTATTTTATCATATTTAATAAAAAAGATAAAACAATTAACCAAGTTATTAAGTTATAAATACTATTAAAAAGTAATAAAACAAAAATAACTTTTTTGATGTACAGATCTTTAATTTTTTGATAATATGTATTTATAAAAAATTCCAAAAAATAAACAAAAAATATGGATAAACAAAAGGGCAAACAAATGGCTATAAAATTTCATTCAGAAGATATAAAAAACAAGTACGAAAGAAAAGCACATAAAGTAATTTTTTTTAGTATGTTTTTATTGCTTATTCCAGTTGCGTATATAATTGTTCAATTTATTAATGGAATTATCTCTCCGTTTAATATTATTCCTCTTGCTATTATTGTAATGATTTTAGTTAACGCAGTTAGAACCACTTTAAAAACAAAGACAGATGATAAGGGTTTGTTTTATGAAGAAAACTATGGGCTTAGTGAAGAAGAAAAAGAAAAACATAAACAAGAAGAAGAGAAAAAACTTGAAGGAGAATCTTATTCTTACATAGTTTCATTGTCAAAAAAGGCAAAAGTTATAAGATGGTTGGCAACAGCATTATTGATTGTGGCTGGAATAGTTATGTTTTGCATTGGTCCAAATATTTATAGTACCAAGGATTATACATCAGTAAATGCCACTGTTATAAGTCAGGAAGGGGAATATCATACAGATACTACTTATTACGAAAATGGAGGATCTTCTTCTACATCGTATTCAAGATGTGTGGTGGAAATTAAATACAGTTATAATGGAGAAGTTAAAACAGATACCATTTATATTAATGGCATAGAATACATTTATTCAGAGGATTTTGAAATTTTAGTTGATAACAATGGCAAATATGTAAGAACGGCTGTAGAATCTACAAAATTTTATATTTTTGCTGGGCTTTTGATATTTGCTGGCATATTGCTTGGATTGTCTGCCTATTTAAAAGTTTCTTCAATAATATTTTTAGGAACTGCTTTCTTGCTTGTAGGTGGCGCAATTTTAGTTTTTGTGTGTATGCCTGTTGCAATAAAAGAAGTTTTATTTGTTCATTTTGGTTCAATACCTTTTATGTTTTTTATTATTGCAATATATTGGTTTTCTTGTTTCTTAATTCCTCCAATGCTTTTGCCAAAAGATTTATCTTCTGTAGCTGTTATGGTTAATACTGTAAAAGTTTCAAGCAAGGGAGGAAATTTTTATAAGGAAAAAAGAGGAAACCAATTTGTAATAAGCAGAAAAGATCAAGTGGATAACAACTATCAAACAAACTTAAATTATAAAGCAACCAAATGTGATTACTGTGGTGGAGAAGTAAGTGCAGAAGAAAATTTCTGTAAGCACTGTGGTGCTAAAATAAAAAAATAAAGATATAAAAAAACACGAGTTTTAATTAAACTCGTGTTTTTGTTTTATTTGCTTATTAGTTGCCTTTATAAGCTTTCTTTAAAATTTCAATCATATCATCAACCATTGGTACTCTTGGGTTTGCAGGAGAACATTGATCTTCGTATGCCATAAGAGCAATATCTTTTAAGTTGTTGTTCCAATCTTCTTCAGTAATATTTTGGTCGCAGAAGTTCATTTTTATTCCAACTTCTTTACCAAGATCCATAATTGCTTTAGATAAGTTTTCAACAGCTTCTTTTGTTGTATCTGCTTTTAAACCAAGCAATCTTGCAACATTTTGATATTTTTCATCAGCATTGTAGTGTTCATATTTAGGCCATGTTGAAAGTTTTTGAGGAACAGTTCCATTGTATTTAACAACATGTGGAAGTAAAATTGCATTTGCTCTTCCGTGTGGAGTATGGAAAACACCACCAATTTTGTGTGCCAAAGAGTGGTTCATACCAAGGAAAGCATTCGCAAAAGCCATACCAGCAATTGTTGAAGCGTTGTGCATTTTTTCTCTTGCTTCTAAATCGTTTTTGCCATCTTTAACAGCACGAGGAAGATATTTAAATACCATTTGAATTGCTTGTAATGCAAGACCATCTGTGTAGTCATTTGAAAGTGTTGCAACATATGCTTCAAGAGCGTGAGTTAATACATCCATACCAGTATCTGCTGTAACGCTTGCAGGAAGGTTGGTTGTAAATTCTGCATCAATAATTGCTATTGAAGGAGTTAAAGCATAATCTGCCAAAGGATATTTTTTGTTGTTTTCTTTATCAGAAATAACAGCAAAAGGAGTAACTTCACTACCTGTACCAGAAGTTGTTGGTATGCAAACTAATTTTGCTTTTTGTCCAAGTTCTGGGTATTTGAAAGCTCTTTTTCTAATATCCATAAATTTTTGTTTGATGTCTCCAAAGTCAACATCTTCGTGTTCGTAGAACAACCACATACCTTTTGCACAGTCCATAGCAGAACCACCACCAAGAGCAATAATTGTATCTGGAGCAAAAGATTTCATAATTTCTAAACCGCGTCTAACAGTTTTAATATCTGGATCTGGTTCAACATCACAGAAAAGTGAAATTTGAACTTTATTGTTTCTTAAATTTAATTGTTCTGTAATTTTATTTACAAAGCCCAAGTCAACCATTGTTTTGTCTGTAACAATGAAAGCTCTGTTTACATTTTTCATTTCTTGCAAATATTGAATTGAATTTCTTTCAAAATAAATTTTTGCAGGTACTTTAAACCATTGCATATTATTTCTCCTTTTACCAATTTTTTTGATGTTAATTAAATTTACTGCACTGATGTTTCCACCAACTGAATTTCCACCATAACTACCACAACCAAGGGTAAGTGAAGGTAAGAAAGAGTTGTATACATTACCAATACCACCAAAAGTGGAAGGAGAATTCCAGATAATTCTCATTGCTTTTACTCTAAAACCAAACTCATCAACAATTTCTTTGTTTGTAGAGTGAATTGCTGCACTGTGTCCAAGACCATTAAACTCTACCATTTGACAAGATTTGTTATAACCATCTTCAAGGTCTTGTGCCTTAAGTATTGCAAGAACAGGAGATAATTTTTCTCTTGTTAAAGGTTCGTTAACACCAACTTCATTACAACTTACACAAATAATAGGAGTTTTGCTGTCAATTTCAAAGCCAGCTTCTTTTGCAATGCTACTTGCAGGTTGACCAACAATTGTTGGGTTTAATTTTGCTTCGTTTAAATTTGATCTATCTTCGTTTATGCCAAACATAAAGCGTTCTAATTTTGTTTTATCTTCTTTAGTTGCAAAATAAACACCATATTTTTTAAATTCTTTTACAACTTCATCATAAATTTCTTTATCAACAATAACAGCTTGCTCTGAAGCACAAATCATACCGTTATCAAAAGCTTTAGACATAACAATATCATTTACTGCTTGTTTAATTTTTGCTGATTTTTCAATGTAAGCTGGCACATTGCCTGCACCAACACCAAGTGCTGGTTTGCCACAAGAATATGCTGCTTTAACCATTGCGTTTCCACCAGTTGCTAATATTGTAGCAATTCCCGGGTGATTCATAAGAGTACTTGTTGCAAACATTGATGGTGTTTCAATCCATTGAATACAATTTTCTGGAGCACCAGCTGCAACTGCTGCCTCTAAAACAACTTGTGCTGCTTTTTTAGAACATTGTTGTGCAGATGGGTGAAATGCAAATATAATTGGGTTTCTTGTTTTTAAACTTATAAGAGATTTAAAAATAACTGTTGATGTTGGATTTGTTACTGGTGTGATACCACAAATAACACCAACAGGGTCTGCAACTTCAACAATACCTGTAACTGGGTCATCACTAATAATTCCTGCAGTTTTTAAATTTCTCATATTGTTTACTACATATTCGCTTGCATAAAGGTTTTTTGTTGCTTTATCTTCAAATACACCACGCTTAGTTTCTTCAATTGCAAGCATTGCAAGTGAGCCGTGATTATCAAGGGCTGCAACACTACATTTTGCAACAATGTAGTCAACTTGTTTTTGGTCAAGTTTTCTAAACTCTTCCAATGCAACTTGTCCGTTGCTAACAAGTTTGTCAATGGCAATTCTGTCCATTTCTTCTAATTTTGCTTGGTCAATATTATTTTCCATTTACTTTCTGTCCTTTTATAAAAAGTTAATACTTTGTCATTTTATCAAAACATTTAAAATAAATCAAAAAGATTTAAATTAGTTTTATGCGTTTAAAGCAAAAAATGTTAAAAAATGCAACTAATTTAATGTAGAATTAAAAAATTTGGTTATATTAAACATAAAAAAAGTTTTTTAAAAACAATGGCATAATTATTTTTTTAAATTAATTTTTTTTGTTATAATCTTTTCATTGCTTGATACCCGCCTGCTTGAAATGTAAAGGCGTTAAAATGAGGATATTAAACACATATGATAAACGAAAAATTTTTACAAAATACTGGCGCAGTAAGAGATTTGTGTCATGATATTTGTTTTGAACTTGACGAACTTTCAAATATTACTTTGTTTAAAGATAAAGAAAAAGAAGAAATAAAAAGTTTATATAAAGAAGCAAAAACTTGTGTAGATAAAATAACAGAACTTGGTTTTTTTAATAAAAATTTTAATTGTAAAGATAAAAAAGAAATAACATCATTATTAAATAATGTTTTGCAAATAGAAAAGCAAGGTAATAAATATGCAAAAAAAGTTTGGGCAAATGAAATAACCAATCCAGAAGATTTTGATTTAAAAAACTTTAAATTATGTGTAAAGAGATTACCATATGATATAAAGAATTTAGAAAAAAATATTATGGAAGTTTTTAATGAAAAACCCGTATATTTTTCTGCTTCACTTATAAGCAATCAAAATATTGTTGCTTCGCTTAACACTATTAAAGAAGAAGATTTTTCTTTACCTTTTGGTATTGTTTATGGTGTTAATGAAGATAATTTTATTATGGCAAGCGACAAATCTACTGTTTGTAGTTTAAAACAAAAAGATTTTGAAACAGATACTATGCAAACAGAAACTTTTGGCGACCTTAAGGTTTGTATAAAGGGTAGTGCTGTTAGGTTAAAAACCCCAAACCAAATAATTGATAAAAATTTAAAAAATCCTTTATATGTAAATAATAATGTTGTTGTTTTAGATGGAAGTAAAACAAAACCAGTGGCTTTGTTTTGTTATGGTTATAATATTAAAAAGGTAAATCTTTTAAAAAGAAAACTTTCTTTTATTGCAAAGAAAATTGGCGTGCCATTAATTAATATTAATTTGTTAAAATACTATCAGAATAATAAAAGTTATTTTGATAACAATGCTTTATCTCGTAAAGTTTTTAATGAATTTGTTGATAGTGTTTCCAATGATTTAAATTTATATTGTAAATATGATTTCAAAAGTGGTGCAAAAAGGTTAATTGGATTAAACACAAATCTTAGATACAACTTTATATATAAATTTTCTCGAAACATAAATAGTTTAATTGATGGTAAGGATTTTGACGAAGCAGATACGGCAGATTACATTGTAGAAATGTTTTTAAAAGCAGTAGAAAAACATAATTTATTAACTAAGAAAAGGGAAAAGGCAAATGGTGCACCATTATTCTTTCCAGACGATAACACTTTTATTGCTTTACCTAAAGATTTTTTAAAAGAAGAATAATTAAAAAACAAAAAATATATGCATATACAACCCTATTTTTGGCGATATACTAAAAATAGGGCTTGTTTTTTTTGGTCAAAACGCCTAAAAAAAGCCATTTTATTGACTTTTTATCATTATAAGGTTATAATTTTGTAAACAAAAATGGAGGGAATATGAAAAGATTTTTAATGTTTTTGGTTATTGCAATTGCAGTAGTCAGCTTAGGATTAACAATCTATTATTTTTCTACAGACAACGAAGTTATTTATATTAAAAGCTCATACTTGGTTGTTAATGTTGGCGACCCAATTCAAACAGATGGCGAAGATGGATTGCTTGATTTTAAAAATAGAAGCGAACACACAAAATTAAATTATAGTGTAGAGCAAGATTCAGAAGTGTTGGTTTACAATGAAGAAGGTTATTATCTTGCTATGACAGGTGGTAACAGTAAAATTGTTATTACAACAAATAACTTTAGTTATTCAAGACTTACTATTGATGTTTTAGTATGTGATGGTTCTGAAGATTATCCATACATTGTTAAAACAGAAGAAGATTTGAAAAACCTTAAGTTAACAGATGAGGAAGGTAAACCAGTTAACTACAAACTTGGTAATGATATCGAGTTGACAGAAGATTGGAACCCACTTGGTAGTTATGGTGGTGTTTTTGATGGTAACTTCTTTACTATTAGTAATATGAAAATTACAAAAGACACAGCAATAACAGACGCAGGTTTATTCTCTGTTCTTGAATCAACTGGTGTTATTAAAAACCTTTTCTTAACAAATGTTAATATTGATGTTTATGCAGAGTATGTTGGTGCTTTTGCAGGTACAAACTATGGTATAATTCAAACAAGTGAAGCAACAGGTATTATTAAAAACAACAGTTCTGGTGAAACTGCTTACACTGGTGGTATTGTTGGCAGAAACATTTACTTAAATTCACAACCAAAAATTGATAGATGTGGTTTTGATGGAACAATTGAAACTAACGGCACACAACAAATTGCTGGTGGTGTAGCAGGTCTTAACCAAGCAGGTATCGTAAGTGAAACATATTACAGAGGTCTTGTTAGAAATGGCGAATCTGTATTTGGTGGAATTGTTGGATACAACAAAGGTGTTCAATCAAACACTGCAAATATTTATGATAGTTATTTCTTCTTAAAAGAAGAAGAACCAGCAAAAACAATTTATACAAGAATGGCTGGTATTACATATCAAAATGAAAATGCAACAAACAACAATATGGTAACAGGTTGTTACTTTGGTGGTTCTTTAGAAGAAAATCAAATTAACAAAAATGCAACAGGTGATGATTATACATCTCAAGCAAATGGTTATTTAGAAGAATTAGAATTTACTAATGAAGAAAAATTTATTACAACAATTGCTTCAAAAGGTAATAACAGAATTTGGAACTTTGATGTTGTATGGGGAATTCCTAATGATAGTGAATACCCAATATTAAATGTTTTCTCATCAGTTGGTTCTACATATATTATTGATGTTTCAGACATTATTACTGGTACAGATATTACAACAGCTCAACAACTTTATGATGTATTATCTGGTAAAGTAACAGAAAAAACATATAAAATTGCAGCTGATATTGATTTAAACCCAGATGTTACTGGTTGGGCATGGGGCGATGAAAGCCACCCAATTCCTACATTAACTTTTGATAGACAAATTATCAACGGTACAGTAGAAGAAACAGTTAATGGCGAAAAAATTACAAGACCAGCAAGAATCGAAAACTTAACTTTAGTTAATACAAAAGATGGCGCAAATGTTGGTTTAGTTCAAACAATTGGACCAAATGCAGTATTTAGTGGTTTAGTAATTTCAAATGTAACAATTAAAAACTCAGATACAAATCCTAATTATAAAGCAGATAATGTTGGTGTAATTGCAGGTACAAGTTTAGGTGCAAGTTTATATAATATTACAATTGAAGTTGTAAATATTTCTCTTACAGGAGAAACATTTGGTGGCTTAGTAGGATATGCTACAAGATATGAAGGTCACGGATTTAAAGATATTACAATTAAACATGTTAATATGTTAAATTCTTACTTTGTATATGCTGGTGGTTTTGTTGGCAAAAGCTTTACAAACATTACAGCAACTAAAGAAGTTTATAACTATGCTTTAGATGTAGATTTAGTAGCAAACTTTGCAGGTGGTATTGTTGGTGCAAACGGTGGTGTAATTAACTATACAACAGCAAGCGATATTACTTTTAACAGAGTAAAAGATGAAGTAACAAATCTTAACCTTTATAGTGGCAGATATCACATCTTTATTGGTGGTATTGCTGGTATGAACGAAGCTTCTACAGAAACAGAAAGATATAAAGGTGTTTTATCTGATGTTTATGCAAATATAGAAATTAAAGCATCAACTTCAAAAGATTATGAAATGTATGTTGGTGGTGTTACTGGATATAATTCAAATGCAATTTCAAGAGCATATACAAAAGCTTCTACAATTGAAGTTTATGGTTCACAAAATGTAACAGCAGGTGGTATTGCTGGTTATAACAGTGGTATCGTTTCAAACAGTGTTGTAGATAAAGATAGCCAAATTTCAACTTCAATCGTTGCAAGTCTTGGTGCAGAAGAAACAAAAGATCAATATATGTTAAGAACAGATAACTGCAGTGTTGTAGGTGGTATTGTTGGATATGACGCAAGAACATCAAATTCAACAGCATCTATCTTCCAATGTGCAAGTTATATGAATACAATTAAAGGTTATTATGTTGGTGGTCTTGCTGGTATTTCTCTTGGTAAAATTGAAAAGAGTTTCTGTGGCGAAAGCACAGTTTCAAATGGAAATGTAGAAATTACTGGTTATATGGCTGGTGGTTTAGTAGGTGTAGTTGGTGGTGGTTTTGTTAAAGATTGTTATGTATTTGCAACAATCAAAACAGCAAACTTCTCTGGCTCTTATAAAAATGTTTCTTCAGTTATTAAAATGGAAGTTAGTGCAGCAGGTGGTTTAACAGTTTTAGTTCTTGGCAAAGATACAGTAGTTGAAGGTTGCTATGCTGTTACAACAATTACAGGTAACGGTGCAAGATATGCAACAAGTGCTAATATGGACGGTTATACTTGTGGTACAGTAAAAAATTGTGCATACCAAAACACAACCCCATACCCAATTTCAGGTGGAACAAGAATTGAAGCAAACAAATTTACAGGTAGCGATAGCTATTCAGCATTTGTAAAAGCAATTGGTTCAAATAATATTGAAATTTGGGATTTAGATACAAACCAATATCATTATCCAACTTTGGAAGGTATTAATGTAAGATTCCCTTCAAGCACATTACCAACTTTCCACTAAGATTTTGATAAACTAAAAAATATAAAAAAGCCGAGGTTTAATCCTTGGCTTTTTTGTTTTTTGTGAAATTAAATTTTAATTTAAGTAGAGTGTTTTAAAATATAAAAGGTTAGAAGTTTTAGTAGAAACAAAATTAAAAGGAAGATAATAAATAGCAATAAAAAAAGTCCTGAGAAAATTTCTCAGGACTTAACCCCAAAATATTAATTTTATTTATTAAAATCTTTGAAACTTTCAAAAGCGCAAAGAAAAAAGATAAATAATGTATGTCATTACTCTCGGGCTAAAAATAATTAAAAATTAAGTTTAAAAAATTAGTTATTTTCTTCTTCTTTTTGTTTCTTTTCAAATTCTGCAAGAATTGCTGCTCTAATTTCTTCTCTTGTTTCAGTGTTCAATGGGTGAACAATGTCTTTATATTCTCCGTCCATAGTTTTTCTGCTTGGCATTGAAATAAAGTATCCTTGGTTGCCTTCAATAACTTTAATATCATGAACAACAAAACATTCATCAATTGTAATTGAAGCAACAGCTTTTAATTTGCCATCATCTTTTTTAATAGGTCTTACGCGTACATCTGAAATTTTCAAAGTTTTATACCTTCCTTATTATAATTGCCACATTTGATATATCTGGCTATGTTTAAAGTTTATATTATACATAAAAAAAAGGCAAATAAATATATAAACTTTTGTTTTTAATTTTCATATAAATTATTATGAAACTAAATTTAAAAAATTATAACAAAATTTTTTTTGTGGGCATTGGTGGCATTAGTATGAGTGCATTGGCTTTGCTTCTTAAAAGCGAAGGTAAAATTGTATCGGGTAGTGATATATTAAAATCTAAAACAACAAAAAAGTTAAAGAAACAAGGTATTAAAGTTTTTGCAAAGCATAGAGGATCAAACATAAAGAATTGTGACTTGGTTGTTTTTTCTGGGGCAGTACCAAATGAAAACCCTGAAATAAAGTTGGCTATTCAAAAAAATATTCCTTTAATAGAACGCTCTCAACTTTTATATTTAATATCAAAGCAATATAAAAATGTTATTGCCATTTCTGGTACCCACGGAAAAACTACCACTACAGCTATGATTGCCTATATTTTTATGATTTGTGGTTTAAATCCAACTGTACACATTGGAGGAGAATTTGAAGCAATTAATGGCAATATAAAACTTGGCAAGAAAGATTTTTTTATAACAGAAGCATGTGAATTTAGAGATAGTTTTTTAACATTAAAACCAACTGTTTCTGTTATTAATAATATAGAACTTGAACATTTAGATTATTTTAAAAATTTTAATAACGAAGTAAAATCTTTTAATAGGTTTGCAAACAAAACAAAAAAAATATGTTTTGTAAACGCCAAAATTGGCTCTCTAATTAAAAATAAAGACAAAACAAGAACTTATGGTTGTTCAAACACAAATTTTCTTTATGCACGCAATATACGCTTAGGAGATGATGGAAAATATTCTTTTGATTGTTATCAAGATAAAAACTATATAGGTAACTTTAAACTTAATGTTTATGGTAAGCATAATATAGAAAATGCACTTGCTACAATATCTGTTTGTTTGGAATATGGAATAGATTATAATGTTATATATTTGGGTTTAAAATCATTTACAAATGTTCATAGAAGGTTTGAAATTGTGGGATTATATAAAAATTGTATAATGCTTCATGATTATGCCCACCACCCAACAGAAATTTTTAATACCATAAAAACATGTAAAGAAGTTTTTAAAAAGAAAGTAATGTGTGTTTTTCAGCCACACACATATTCAAGAACAAAAACATTAATAGAAAATTTTAGTAAATGTTTTGATGGTCTTGATTGTTTATATTTATTAAAAACTTATTCAGCACGAGAAAAATTTGAGTATTTAGGTAGTGCAGATTATTTAAAAGATGTTTTAATGCAAAGCAAACCAAACTTTTTGGTTAAAGGGGTTTTTACTAAAAAACAATTTATAAAAACAATAAATAAAGAAAATTTAAAAGATTATATTTTATTATTTTTGGGTGCAGGAGATATTGAAAAAATACCTTATAAAATTGCAAAAAGTAAAGATTGTTTTTATAATTAAATAATAAATTAAAATTTGTATATTTGGCATAAATACTTAAATGTATCAAAATTGTTTATGCTTAAATTTAATTTATTATTGCTTTATGTTTAATAAGGTGAATCAATAAAATAAATAAAAAAAAACAACTTGATATTTTCAAGCTGTTTTTATTTTTTTTATTAAAAATTATAAACCAAATTTCTTTTGGAATTTTTCAACTTTACCACTTGCGTCAACAATTTTTTGTTTGCCTGTAAAGAATGGGTGGCATTTGTTGCAGATATCAATTTTAATTTTGTCTCCTGCTTTTGTTGATTTTGATGTAAATTTTTCACCACAAGCACATTCAACTTCAACTTCATGGTAATTTGGTTGGATATCTTTATTCATATTCTCAAATCCTCCTGCTAAAAATATTAAAGCACATATTGTATTAAATACGGGTCTTCAAATCACTAACAAAGAGTATAAAACAAATTCTTTAGTAAGTCAATGTTTTTTTGTGTTTAAAAAGTAAATAATATTTGTGTAAAACTCACAAAATAACAATAAAAAAT
>JAFQFI010000080.1 GCA_017398655.1 Clostridia bacterium | reverse complement strand
TTATTCTAAGTGTTAAATTTTTGTTTTTTATCTTTATTTTAAGTTTTTATTTTAAGTTTTACCCTTTAATATTTTTTATTTTAATTTTCCTGCACAGTAAAAAAATAAACATATTATTAAACTATAACTTATGCTAAACAAACACAGATATTTAATTATACACATCAACTTTGTTTACATACTCCTTCATAATATCAATTGCTTTTTTCTCTAACCTACTTATGTACGAACGCGATATATTAAGTTTTTTTGCAATTTCTCTTTGAGTGTACGCTGGAGTGTTGTTTAAACCATAACGCATACAAATTATTTTATATTCACGGTCCGATAAAGTTGATTTTATAATTTTTAAAAGCTTTTCTGTTAGTATGTTGTTTTCTACACTTTCTATTACATCACTCTCGTCGTTTGGCAAAATATCCATAACACAAATTTCGTTACCTTCCTTATCTTTACCCAAACACTCGTTAAGAGACATAACAGACAAGTGTTTTTTATTAACCCTTAAAAGCATTAAAATTTCGTTTTCTATACACCGGGCAGCATAAGTGGAAAATTGTGTATTTTTGCCATATTGAAAAGTGTTTATTGCTTTTATAAGACCTATTGAACCAACAGAAATTAAATCATCTGCCTCGCCAGAATTGTTATACTTTTTTACAATATGTGCTACAAGTCGCAAATTATGACTAATTAAAATTTCTTTGGCTTTTTTATCTCCTGCCCAAAATTTTTCAAAGTTTAGTTTTTCTTCTTCTAAACTAAGTGGTTTAGGAAAATTTGAAGCATTATTTACATATGCCGAAAACAACATAATTTTATTCATAAAAGACATAAAACTTTCAAAAATCATTTTTTACCTACTTTAATTTTTTTGGTTATTTTTTTTATTTTTAATTTTTGTTTTTTTGAGTTTTTTAAATTTTTGGTTTTAAATTAAATAAACTTTTTTAGACCATCAATTTAAAAAATCTATACCTTTTAAATATATGTCGAAGATTATCAAAATTTGCCAGTCCAGATAATTTTTTTTAAAAATTTTTTTACTTTTTATCTACTAACTTTTTTAAGTTTTTTGTTGTATGTTTTATTGTGTAAAATTACAACTTTAAACTAAGTTTTAAAAAGTTTGGCAAATTTTAAGCCCCAAATTTGGGCTTGTACGGATTTTTGGTGTAATACAACCTACTTTAAGTACTTGTTATTACAAGTAAAATTCGGGCGATTTGACTATTTAAAAAAACACAAAAAAAACACCTTAAAAGATAAAATTACTTTTAAGATGTTTTTTATTTTTAATAAATTTTTTGCCGTTTTATTAACTTTTAATTTTTATTTTTTATACTTAAAAATTTTGATTTTAATTTTTAAAAGTTAATAGTTTATTTAACAATGTTATTTTTATCCAACTTAATATTTGGGTTTAAAGCATAGTAAACATTACAGTCGTGAAACTTACCTCTAACATAACTTGCTGCTTTGCTTTCGCCTTGGAAAGTCATACCAGCTTTTTGCATTACTCTACCAGAAGCAATATTTTCTTTTGCGTGTAAAAGTTGAACCTTATAGTAACCCTCACTAAACAAAAAGTTTATAACAGCTTTTAAAGCTTCGGTCATATATCCCCTATTCCAAACTTTTTTACTACTGCAGTATCCAACTTCGCACCAAAAATCTCTATCAGATTTTCTTACAACATTTATAGAGCCAATTGCTTGGTTTGTAGATTTTTCTACTATACACCAGTTATAGTTTGCTTCGGCTATCCACATAGAAATAATTTGCATTGTTTCTTCTATATTTTTATGTGGCTCCCAAGACAAGAATTTTACAACCTCTTTATCTGTTGCCCAGTTATTATACATATCTTTTGCAAAAGAAGTTTGCCAGTTTTTTAAATAAAGGCGTTCGGTTTCAAGTTCTTGCCTAAAGTTGCATTTAATTTCCATTTTCATATTTTTCCCTCTTTTTTGCTTTTGTTTAATTTTTATTATATTTTTTTAAGTTAAATTACATAACATCAACTTCTGTAACAATACTAAGCACAACAGGTTTTCTTTTTGTTTTTTTGAAGAAGAAATTTGTAGAAACTTTTCTGATTGTTGCTTTAAGTTCGTTATTATCAAGAGATTTTAAATCAAGATTATTTAAGTTTTTAAATATTGTTTCTCTTGCTTCTGTAATAATTTCGCTTGCTTCATCTTGATAAATAAAACCACGAGAAATTATATCTGGTGGGCAAATAAGTTGTTTTGTAGAACTTGAAACCAAGCAAACAACAGCACAAACACCATCTTGACCAAGTAAAAGACGGTCTCTAATAACATTACTATCTTTATCGCCTACACCAGTACCGTCAATTAAAATTTCGCCTGCAGGAACAGTGCCAACAATTTTCATAACATCTCTGTTAACTTCTACTTGCATACCAATTTCAGGGATAATTGTATTGCGTTCTTTCATACCAAGTTCTTTAACTAAGTTTTGGTGATTTTTTAAGTGTCTGTATTCACCGTGAACAGGTATAAAGAATTTTGGTTTAATAAGAGAGTGTAATATTTTTAACTCTTCTTTATATGCGTGACCAGAAGCGTGAACATCAGCAAGTTCGTTGTATATTACTTGGCAATCTTTACGATAAAGATTGTTAATAACAATATTAATTGCTTTTTCGTTGCCCGGAATTGGTGCTGCAGAAATTATAACTGTATCGTTTTTGTTTAGTTTTACTTTTGGAAAGTTATCACTTGCCATACGAGTTAAAGCACTCATACTTTCGCCTTGGCTACCAGTTGAAATGATAATAAGTTCTTTATCTTCATAATTTTCAATTTTATCGATATCAACAATAATATCTTTATCGCATTTAAGTTCGCCAATTTTTATTGCCATATCACTAACATTAACCATACTTCTGCCAGTAAAAGCAATTTTTCTTTTGTATTTTACTGCAAGGTCTATTATTTGTTGCAATCTGTGAATATTAGAAGCAAATGTTGCAATTATAATTCTTTGTGTTTTAAGTTTACTAAAAAGTTCGTCAAAAGTTTTACCTACAACAGATTCGCTCATAGAAAAACCTTCTCTTTCTACATTGGTACTTTCACACATTAAAAGTGTAACGCCTTTTTTGCCAATTTCGGATAGTCGTTTTAAATCGCAATAATCTTTGCCAATTGGAGTAAAATCTATTTTAAAGTCACCAGAGTGTACCACTACCCCTGCAGGTGTTGTAATAACCATTGCCATTGCACCCGGTATTGAGTGAGTCATTGGCACAAACTCTACTTTAAAATTTCCTGCAACTATTACAGAACCGGCTTGAACTGATTTTAACATTACATTAGATTTTTTTGCTTCTTTAATTTTGTTTTCAATAAGACCAAGTGAAACTCTGCTACCATAAATTGGGGCTTTAACATTGTCTAACAAGTAATTAATAGAACCAATGTGGTCTTCGTGGCCGTGAGTAATAAATATGCCTCTTAATTTTGATTTGTTTTCTACAACATAAGTTAAATCTTGAACAACCAAATCTACACCCGGCATTGCCTCGTCTGGAAAAGCAAGACCAGAGTCAAGAATAATCATATCTTTACCATATTCAAAAACAGTCATATTTTTGCCAATTTCACCTACGCCACCTAAAAAACTAATTTTTAAATTTTCCATTTTTTCTTATGTCCTTTTTTCTTTTTTTTGATTTTTACTTTTTTTATTTTTACATTTTTATTGTTTTATTTTTGTTAATTAACTTTTTTACTTTTAAATTTTTTACCAGTTAAGTTTTACTGTTTAAAATTTTACTGTTTATTTTTTAATATTTAGGTTTTTTAACTTTAAAAATTTTTTAAACTACACCAAAAAAAGTGAGTTATTAATTTTTAATAATTCTTTTTATTTAACAAAAATAAATATTCAACTTATTTTTTTGTTTTTTACACACAAAAGTAAAACAAAATAAAATAAGTTTTGTTTTTTTAGTTTCTTAATTTTTATCTTTCTTTTTTTTGTATAACGAAAATTAAATTAAAAAAACTTTTTAAAAGTGCTTTTAAGGTTTATTGCCTAAAAAAACCTTTAAGAAATAGTTTTAATTTCTTTATATTTTTTAACAACTATATTTTATATATTTATGCAAAGGGAGAAATAAAATAACATAGTTCTCCCTTTTTATAAACATTTTTGCTTTTTATAAATTTTTAGCAATTTTGGTTTTAAATAATAAAACCAAACAAAAAAAGTAAGTTAAATTAAAAATAAATTAGATGATATATTTAATCTTTTTAATTTTATCTTGTTCTTCGTATTTTTTAGGGCTGATAAACATATCTGGGTATACATAAAAACGCATACCATTGCTTGAAAAATAACTAACCATTTGAAATATAACATAAACAAATGCTGTAAGTGGAAGTGTAACAAAAAGAGAAACCCCAAAAGTGAAAATGCAAAACATAAAGTTAAGTGCAACAGCAGAAATAGTTAATGTTAAATAGTTTGAAAAGAAGTTAAAAAACTTTCTGAAAACACATTTAAAATTTTTCTTAAGAGCCCTAAAAACATTGCAATTAAGCACTGCAATACTTGGCATCCAGCAACTAACAAGAGTATATTTAAAAGCAATAAAGCAAACAAGAAGTGCAAGAATTAAAATTGCCAAGAATATATTAAAGCCACCCAAAGAAGCCACTTTAATTATACCCACAACAAGAGCAATTTGAATTGCATTTAATATAAGCATAAAGAAATATCTAACCAAACTATAAATACAACTTTTGCCAATATTTTTAATAAATCTGCCAGTAAAACCATATTTTACTTGGCTTGTCATATAACCATACAAAACTTCGCCTAAAGCAAGTTGTGCTAAATCTAAGGTAAAAGGAAAAACAACAAACAACCAAACAATAAAGAAGATATAGTTAAATTTAAGTTGAGCGTTATTTGTTAAAACTTGCCAAGCTGTGTTTAAAATATCGTTTATACCCCTTACACTACCCTGTGGTGAAGAAAAGAAACTATTAAAAAAGTTGCCTAAATCTTCAAACACATTTGCTTGAGAAAGTTCTTCTACAATAGGAGTTGCTACAACCCAACAAACACCAAAAGTAAGTGCAATGCAAATAATGTAGTACAAAAGCACTTTCCACACATTAGAAAAATTTGTTAGGAGCAATCTGACAGTATTCCTAAAAATCATAAAAAATTATTCCCTTTTTTTAATATATAAAACAATTAAAATATATAAACCAATTTGCTTGGTAAATTAACAAAAAAATAAAATGTTCTTTTAAACAAGAACCATCAACTGTGGGTATTATATATCATTGAGCCGAAAAAATCAAGTGTTTTAAATTTGCTTAATAATATATATAATATAATGTAGTATTATAATTATCTTTATTTATTGTTTTTACCCTTGTTGGTTGTTTTTTTGATAATTTAT
>JAFQFI010000079.1 GCA_017398655.1 Clostridia bacterium | reverse complement strand
TCTCCCTCAGCAGCCATACCAGCAATAGTTAGTGCAGCACCAGCCCTTAAATCTGAACAATTAACTTCTGCACCATAAATTTTTTTAACACCCGTAACAATTGCCATTCTATCACGAGTTACAATATTTGCACCCATCTTTACAAGTTCTGGCACATGTTTAAACCTTGTTTCAAAAAGATTTTCTGCAATAATACAAGTGCCTTCGCTTAAAGTTTGCAAAACCAATCCTTGTGGTTGCAAATCTGTTGGAAAACCCGGATAAGGCAAAGTTTCAAAACTGCCAAAACTTTTTAACCTTCCTTTTGTAACGATTTTAATTTTATCATTTTTTATATTCATAGTACAGCCAGCATTCTTCAGTTTTGTTATTAACGAGTAAATATGCTCATAATCGACATTATTTATTAAAACTTCTCCCCCACAAGTTGCAGTTGCCAAAAGATATGTACCAGCAATAATTCTATCTGCAATTGGAGTATGTTCTACTGAACCCAATTTACTTACACCAATAATTGTTATTGTATCTGTACCTGCACCATAAATTCTTCCACCCATTTTGTTTATAAAATTTTGTAAATCTAAAATTTCCGGTTCTTTAGCAGCATTGAATATTTTTGTTACACCTTTTGCAAGAACAGCTGCCATCATAATATTTTCGGTTGCACCAACGCTTGGATAATCTAAATGAACAGCATCTCCTACCAAAAAATCGGCAGAGCATTCAATAATTCCAAATTTTTCTATTATATTTGCTTTTAAAGATTTTAACCCCTTTAAATGCAAATCTATAGGCCTTGAACCTATATCACAACCTCCCGGATATGTAACAACAGCTTTTTTAAGTCGAGCCAAAATAGGTCCTAACAAAAATATAGATGAACGAATTTGTTTTGCCAAATCTTTAGGAATTGTATGGTTATTAATTTGAGAACAATCTAAAAATAAATCCAAATTATTTTTTCTAACTTTACAACCTAAGCTTGATAAAATTTTTAACATTTTATCTATATCATCAAAATTAGGACAATTATGTAAACACACTTCTCCACTTGATAAAACACATGCAGCTAAAATTGCTAAGTAAGAATTTTTAGCACACGGAACATTTACTTCCCCTATTAAAGAATTTCCACCATTAATTATAAATTTATCCATTGTCGTTCCTCACTATAACATTTTATGGAAAATAAATAATATATGTTAAAAAAAGTTTTTGTGTATAATCACACAAAAACTAATTTTTTAAAAAAATAAACAGGTTATTATTTTATAACTAATATTAATATTGTTATAATTTAATAACTATTTATTTTTTTAGTTATTTTTTTATAACTTTTTATCAAATTTAAATTTTAATAAAAAATTTTTAAATTTTTTGCTATTTTTTTAAATTTTTCGTCAAAATTATCATCAATTATTTTACTATTTATATTTTGTTTATTTATATTTAATAACACACCTATTGCACTCATAAAAACAACAATTGAAGTACTGCCACTGCTTATAAAGGGCAAAGGAAGCCCTGTGGGAGGAATTAGCCCCGAAACGACTGAAACATTGAGTAAGGTTTGTACAGCTATTACAGCCGTTATTCCGGTTGCTAAAAAACAACCAAATCTGTTTTTTGCTTTAATTGCAATCTTAATTCCACACACAATTATTACAAAATAAACACTTAATAATACTAAACAACCTATTAAACCAAACTCTTCTGCAATAACAGAAAAAATAAAATCACTTTCAGCAAAAGGCAAAAATAAAAATTTCTGTCGAGAATTAAATAAACCCACACCAAATAATCCCCCAGAACTTATTGAAAAGAATGACTGAATAAGTTGATACCCCTCCCCTTTTGGAGAAGCCCACGGATTTATAAAGGCCATTAACCTATCAAACCTATATGGTTCTATTATAATTAATATTGGTATTAAAATTAATGCAGGTATAGCAAGACACATAAAATGCTTAAAAGATATTCCACCAACCAAAAGCATTATCAACATAACAATACCAACACACATTGTTATAGACATATTTGGCTCTAAAATTATAAGCAAACACATTATTCCACCAGAAAGCACAACTGGCAAAATACCTTTAAAAGTTTTCACTTTTTTATAATTCTTTGATAAGTATGCTGAAGCAGATAATATAAAACAAAATTTTGCAATTTCACTTGATTGAATTGTAAATCCCGGCAACTTAATCCAACGAGTTGCCCCATAGTTTGATACACCTATACCCGGAACAAAAACAAGAAGCAACAAAATATACCCGATTATGAGAGCAAAAAAACTTAGTTTTTTTAATTTATTATAGTTTAAGTTGCTAAAAACAAACATAAAAACAACTCCCACTACCAAACCAAAAACTTGTTTTAATAAAAAAAAGAATGGGTTGTTATAAGATTTTTGGGCATAATAATAACTTGCACTATAAACCATCAAAGCACCAAAAAAAACTAAAAACAATGTTAAAAAAATTAAAATAGCGTTTGTTTTATTTTTAAATGGTTTTATTTTTAAAAAAGATTTATTCATAAAACTCTTTTATATAACTTAAAAATTTTTCTCCCCTTTCTTTATAGTTTTTAAATTCATCAAAACTTGCAGATGCCGGAGACAATAATAAACTTTGACCAACAGACAAGTTTTTACATGCGTAAATTGTGGCCTCTTTTAAATTTTTAAAAGTGTTAACTTGAATATTATATTTTTTAGCAGTTGCAAAAATTTCATATGATGTTTGACCACAAGCAACAATATTTTTTACATTTTCTGGCAAATTTTTAAAAATATTATCATATTTATACCCTTTACTACTTCCACCTAAAATTAAAAAAATATCTTCATTAAAACTATTTATAGCTTTTATAGTTGCATCTATATTAGTAGCTTTGCTATCGTCATAAAAAATATTTTTACTTGTTTGATAAACTTTTTCTATTCTATGAGCTATATTTTTAAAATTTTTAATTGCCTTTATTATAAATTTGTTTTTAATTTTAAAAAACTTAGCAAAGCATATGCACGCCATAACATTTTCTAAGTTATGATTACCTTTTAAAGGTATATCTGACAAGCAACATACTACTTCTCTCTTATTGTTTACACTAAAAATAACTTTTTCATCTTCTATATAACAACCGTTTTTACATTGTTTAAAACCAAATTTAAAAATTTGATTATTTTTTATATTTTTATTTGAACATTTTATATTTTGATTTAAAACAATTTTCAATTTTTTATTATAATTATTAAAAATTTTATATTTTGTTTTTTTGTAGTTTTCAAAGGATTTATGTCTATCTATATGATCTAAAGTTATGTTTAAAATACCAGAAAAATTAGGTTTAAAATTTTTAATTGCTTCAAGTTGAAAACTGCTAACTTCACAAATCAAAATAGTTTTTCTGCTTACATTTTTTGCAACCGAAGATATTGGGCAACCTATATTGCCAACTTTTTCTACTTTAAAACCTGCACATTTAAAAATATCATAAAGCAAACTAACAGTTGTTGTTTTGCCATTTGTTCCTGTAATTGCAATAATTTTATTTTTACAATATTTATAACCAAGTTCTAATTCACTTATAACTTCAACATTTCTTTTTTTTGCATATTCAATTATAGGGTTATAAATAGAAACTCCCGGGCTAATAATTATTGTATCTACATAATTTACAATTGCTTTCTCTATTTTATTAAGTAAAAAAACATTATGTAAATTTTGGGTCTTTTCATAAAAAAATTTGCGCTTTTCTTTGTTGTCATCATACAAATAAAAATTATCTTTTTTATTTAAAATTAAATTAAAAGCAGATTCTCCACTTTTTGATAACCCATAAATTAAATATCTTTTTTGATTCATACTATTCCTAATAAAACAAAACTTATAAGAGATAAAAGTATTGTTATTACTATATATATGAAAACTATTTTTGTTTCATACATACCCTTGTGTTGTAAATGGTGATGAAAAGGTGCCATTAAAAAAACTCTCTTTTTTGTTTTTTTGAAGTATAAAACTTGAATAATAACAGACAAGGAAGAAACAACAAACATTAAACCAATTATAGGAATATATAAGCTTGTACCGTTAAAACAACAAATAGTAGCCATTAAAGCACCCAAACTTAAAGAGCCAGTATCACCCATAAATATTTTTGCCGGATAAAAGTTAAAAACTAAAAAAGCAAGCAATCCACCAGAAATACACCAACAAATTGTATTTAAATTTTGCATCTGATTAATATATGTTAACTGAAAAGCATTTACATCAAATAACATATAGAAATTTCCAATTAATGCAATTGATACAAAAAAAATTAAACTTACACTACCAGCAAGCCCATCTAATCCATCTGTTAAATTTACACTATTAGTTGTTGCCAAGAAAACAATAACAACAAATGGTATTATCATATAACCCAAAGAAATTTTATTTAAACTAAATGGCAAATATATATAAGTGGACAACAAACCATTTTTATAAACAAAGAAAGCAACGATAACAGCAATTAATACCTGAAATATAACTTTTTGATACGGAAGAAGACCCAAGTTTCTTTTAAATTTTATTTTAATAAAATCATCTAAAAAACCAATTAATGCGTACGATAAAAAAACTGCCAAGCATAAAATTGGCATTGTAAAATTAGATTTTATAAAAAACAAACTAACAATAATACAAGGCAAAATAAATATAATGCCACCCATTGTAGGAGTTCCTTGTTTTGAAGAATGTTCCGACACATAACCTAATATATTTTGACCAAATTTAAGTTTTTTAGTTATTTTAATAACTAAAGGCGAAAAAACTAAACTTACAAAAAAAGTAATAATAAAACCAAGAATATTCATTTTTTTGCTTCCTTTTACTTAGTATGTTTTTTTTACTACTTTTCATAAGTTTTTAACTATATTACCTTTGTAAAAAATTGGTATTACATGTTTTTTATTATAAATATATAAATAATCTCACTTTTTATTTTTTAATACAATTTTTACCTAATTTTTATTTGTTTTTTATGCCAATTTTAAATTTATAAACAAAATTAAAGCAAAATTAAATTAAGTATGGTTTTATAACTTCTTTATCGCTATACTTATACTTCTTGCCATTAATTTCTTGATATTTTTCAGCACCTTTTCCTGCAATTAATATTATATCTTCATTTTTACTATTTAAAATTGCTTGATTAATTGCTTCTTTTCTATCTTCAACAATGTAGTAAGTTTTTGATTTTAAATTTTTAACTATGTCGTTTATTATATCAAATTTATTTTCAAATCTTGGATTGTCACTGGTAATATAAACTTTGTCTGCATTCTCTATAGCTATTTTACCCATTAAATCTCTTTTTAATTTATCCCTATTACCACCACACCCAAAAACGCAAGTTAATTTTCCTTTTTGCTTTAAGGATTGAAGTGTAACAAGAACATTTTTTAAACCGTCTGGCGTATGAGCAAAATCTATAACAACAACTGCCCCATTTTTTAAATTATACAAATTCATTCTACCATCAACTTGTTTTAAGTTTTTAACACCAAACAAAATATTTTTATTGCTCAAACCTAAATACTTACAAACAACAAGAGATAGTAAAATATTATAAACATTAAAAATCCCTAACATTTTTGTAGAAATGTTAAAAATTTGGTCAAAAATATTACAAACAAAACTACTACCATTTTTAGAAAGTTTTATATCAATTGCAAAATTATCGGCTGGATTATTTAATGAGTATGTAACTACTTTATTTTTAATTATTTTTGTAAAAAGTTGACCATATTTATCATCATTATTAACAATACAAACCTTACAAAACTTCTTATTAAAAACTTTCATTTTTGTAATAACATATTTATGCATTGTTTTAAAAAAATCTAAATGGTCTTGCGTTATATTTGTTAAAGCCATTATTTCAAATTTAATACCAAATAATTTGTTAAGAGCAATGGCATGTGCCGACACTTCCATAACAACATATTCTATATTATCTTTTACCATATCATTTATAATATAAAATAAATCTACAGTATCTGGCGTTGTTAAATTCAATTTTATTTTTTTATTTTTATAAAAGCAACCATTAGTGCCAATTAAACCAACTTTAAACTTATTTACTTTTAATATGTTATATATTAAACAAGAAGTTGTTGTTTTTCCGTTTGTTCCAGTAATGCCTATTAATTTTATTTTTTTAAGAATATTATTAAAAAACATATTACATATTGTTGGCATAATTTTTCTTGTATTTTTAACTAAAATTTGTGGTAAATCTATATTTTCTATAAAATTTTCTACAATTAAAGCAATTGCGCCTTTTTGTTTTGCTTTGCAAGCAAACAAGTGTCCATCATTGTTTACGCCCTTATAACAAAAAAATAAACTATTTGGTTTTACATTATTAATATTTTGACATAAAGAAAATATTTCTACTTTAGAAATATCTCCTCTTATTTTTTCAATTTTAATGTTTTTTATTAATTTTGTTAAAAGCATAAAAATTTTCCTTTTATATATATTTATTTATTTTTCTTTTGCTTATAACAAAAATTTTTACATAATAAAAAATTTATGTATTTATTAAAATTGTCGTATCTTTTTTAATCTCTGTATATGGAGATGGAAATTGTGATAAAACTTTATATCCTTCTCCTGAAACTTCATAATAAACCCCAAGAGTTTCTAATGTTGCAATTGCATTTGATATTGACACCCCAACTAAATTTGGAACCTCTATGTATTTTGTTTCAATTTCCTGAGAATGTTTTGATATATTTTTATATTTTATAATACCTTCAAAGATTTCTTTTGCATACGGTTTTGCAACTACACTACCATAATAAGCACCAGAACTTGGTTCATCTACACATAAAAGCAAAGAATATTCTGCGTCTTCTCCATTAATAAAACCAAAAAAACTTGATACATATTTTCCTGCTGAAATTTTTCCATCTTCACCATATTTTTGTGCAGTTCCAGTTTTGCCGGCAATAGAATACCCTTCTACAAAAGTTTTTTCTCCTGTTTTACTTAAAGATTGTTCTAATAAATACCTAACAGTTTTACTTACTTCACTATTAATATTTGTATTTGTTATTAAATTTAAATTGTTATATATAACATTTTTATTGTTATCAAAATAATTTTTAAGTAATGTTGGTTGACGCAAAACCCCACCGTTAACAACAGAAGAAAAAGAATTTATAAGTTGTAGTTGAGTTACAGCAACTGATTGTCCAAAACCAATTCTTGCCAAATCTACAGTTTGAACCAATTTTTTATCAATCATAATTCCACTACTTTCACCAGAAATATCAACCCCAGTTGCCAAACCCATACCAAAACTTTCAAGATACTCATAAAACTTATCTTTGCCCAACCTAAGAGCCAAATCCATAAAGCAACAATTACAAGAGTTTTGTACACATTCAACCAAAGTTTGACTGCCATGCCCAGTTGTTTTCCAGCATTTAATTCTTTCGCCATCTACAATTCTATAACCCGGGCAAAAAAATTTTTCGTTAATATTTGTTAAATTTTCACTTAAAGCAGCTGCCAAGGTAAATATTTTAAAAGTAGAACCGGGCTCATAAACATCAGTAACAGTTGTGTTTTTTGTTAATTTCATAAGCTCTTCTACATCATCTCTTGGTACAGAATTTAAATCAAACGATGGCGATATTGCCATTGATAATATTTCAGAGGTTTGTGGATTTAAAACAATAACAGAAACACCTTTTGGTTTATGTTCTTGCATTATTTTTTCTATTGTTTTTTCTACTATGTTTTGAATATTTATATCTATTGTTAAAGCTATATTTAAACCATCAATAGCTTCTACATAATAATTTAGCGAATCATTTAATGTTATTCCTCTAACATCACTCTGTGTTAAAAATTTACCATTTGTGCCAGACAATGTTTTATTATAATAACTTTCAACGCCACTTTGTCCTATACTATCAACTGTTAAATACCCCAAAACTTGAGATAACAGTTTTCCATATGGATAATTTCTGTAAATATTTTCACTTACATAAATTCCCTTCAAACCCTTTTTACAAATATTAAGAGCTGTTTGCTCGCTAACATTTAATTTTATTAAACTTTCTGATATTAAAACATCTTTTGCTTTTTTATATATTATGTCATAATCCATATTTAAAACAGAACTTAAATAAGTTGCAACCAAATTTGCGTCTTCCACTTCTTTTGCTCGCACATAAACATCATAACTTGTGTTACTTATTGCAAGAATATTTCCGTTTCTATCAACAATTTTGCCTCTTTCTGCTGTAAGAGGTAAAGACCTTACCCATTGGTCAACTGCTTTAAGTTGCAAGGTTTTAGAAGAAGAAAGTTGTAAAATAAACAATCTAATAATCACTATAAAAAAAATAAAGGCCACAATCATAATAAATGAAAGTAACCTCTTTTGTATTGAAAATGTTGAATATTCTATTTTAGGTTTAATAACTGCCTCCAAACAAGGTATTAACATAGGTACAAACCAAGTCAAACCAATTTGTTTGTTGTAAATTATCTTCGCTTGAAAACTGTGCCTTGTTGTTTTGTATTTCTAATTTTGTAGAATTGTCAAATAATATATAATTGTTTTCTTCTTCAACAACATAAGATATATTTGCATTATTAGCATTTAATGCTGTATTTGATTTTGATACAGATGCTTCAAGTGAATTTATTACAAAAACATTATATATAAATAATATGCACAACAATACTGCAATAGAAGTAAAAGTAAAAAATAATGGTTTATTTGCAACATGAAATTTTGGCTTTTGTTGATCTACAAACTCCTCTTTGTCTTCTTGCCAAACATAGTTATCTAAAAACTCGTTTGGTTGAACTTCCATTTCAAATACTTGTTGATTTTCTAAAGGTTGTGAAAAATTTTCGCAAGAACTTATATTTTGATTGTTTACAAAATTCTCAGCTGTTGCATCAACATCATCAAAACTTTCTATTTGCTTTGTTGCAAATTCTTCAATGTCATAAATTTTATCGAAATTTATATCATCAATTTGAGCAATTCTTTCTTCCAAAAGAATGTCACTTCTTGTTTTGCTATCTGTCATTTTTCTTACCTCCCCTCTTTTTAATTTTATAACAAGTTAAACATTTACATTATTTAACATATTATTCTTTAAATTTTTTCTACAATTCTAAGTTTACTTGATGTACTTCTTGAATTGTTTTTAACTTCATTTTCGCCCGGTACAATTGGTTTTTTGTTAATAAGACAAACTATCGGTTTGTGATTACAAACGCAAATAGGAAACGATTTTGGGCAAATACAGCCAGTGCTGTTTTCATTAAAACAGTTTTTTACTAATCTATCTTCTAAAGAATGAAAGGTTATAATACATAATCTTCCCTTTGGCTTTAAGCAAGCAATCATATCATTTAACACTAAACGCAAATGATCAAGTTCGCTGTTAACCTCAATTCTTATTGCCTGAAAAGTTTTTTTAGCAACACTGCCACCTTTATGAAGTAATTTTGATGGAACACTTTTTTCAATAATTTTAACTAACTCACCAGTTGTTTCAATGGGACTAACTTGCCTTTGCTTAATAATATTTTTTACAATACTTTTAGCAAAATTTTCTTCGCCATACTCATAAAGAATTTTTAACAAATCTTTTTCTTCATAAGTATTTACAACTTCGCGAGCTGTTAAACTTTGATTTTGGTTCATTCGCATATCAAGTGGTGCATCTTTTGAATAACTAAAACCTCTTGAAGTTTCATCAAGTTGATAAGATGAAACACCAAGGTCTGCCAACAAACCATCAATTTTTTCTATATTATTTTCTTTAAGAATATTTAAAAGATTTTTATAATCATCATTTACTAAAATGATATTGCAATTATATTTTGAAAGTCGTTCACGGCTAACTTTAATTGCAGTTTCATCTTTATCAATGCCAATTAAAGTTCCCTTAGAACTTAACCTTTTTGCAATTTCACTACTATGACCTGCACCACCTAAAGTTGCATCAACATAAACACCGTCTGGGTTAATATTAAGACCTTCAATACATTCTGTTAACATTATTGGTATATGTTTAAATTCCATACTCACCTAAGTTAGACAAAATTTGGTCAAAACTTGAATTAGCATTGTCACTATATTTATTCCAATTTTCTTGTGACCATAATTCAATTCTGTTTCCCACGCCTATAAAAACAACTTCTTTGTTTATTTTTGCAAAATCTTTTAAATTTGCTGGTAAAAGGAATCTTCCTTGATTATCTTCTTGCACTTCTACTGCTGAAGAAAACAACATTCTAAGTGGCATTTGAGCTTTACTATCAAACATAGGAAGATTATCAATTTTTTCTAAAACCTTTTCAAATTGATTTTTAGGCACAACAAAAAGACAACCATCGTTACCTTTGGTTATTACTGCACCACCACTTAAATCTTTTCTAAATTTAGGTGGAAGACGCAATCTATTTTTGTCGTCACAATTATGCTTGTATTCGCCCAAAAACATTTTGATAGATTTCCCCCTTACGCTGGTAGTGTACCACAAATTTTAACCACTTCCAACCACTTTTGACCACTTACCAATTTTTTTTAACTAAAATTTAGAAAATAAAGGTTTTTTTGTGCAAAATGCACATAAAAAAGAAGAGTTTAAGAACTCTTCTTAAATACAAAATTTATATATGTTTTTAAAAATTTACCATTATATTATTTCAACCAATTTGTTTTTTACCATATCACAAGAAGTTAAATAATATTTTACTCCGTTTAAAATTAGTACTTCTTTTACATTTGAAATTTTGCCATGCAAATGACCATACACAACTGTATCAATTTCAAAACGCTCTATCATATCTGTAAACAAAGTTGATTGATTATTTTTATCAAAAGGAGGATAATGCATAAGACAAATTATTTTTTTACCATTAGTTTGTTTTTGCTTTGCTTGAGTTAAAGACATTTCTAAACGAATTAATTCTCTATCAAATATTTTTTTGTCGTTAGCATCTGTTCTTTTACTTTCGTCTACAATCCAGCCCCTTGAACCACAAAAAATGTAGTCCCCTATTTCTAAACAATCGTTTTGAATTGCATAAACATTTTTAGGTAATACATTTCTCACTTTACTAATAGTACTCCACCAATAATCATGATTACCTCTTAATAAAACTTTTTTGCCTTTTAATTTGGTTAAAAACTCTAAATCTACAACAGCATCTTCAAGTTTCATAGCCCAACTTAAATCGCCTGCTAATAAAACAACATCTTCGTCTGTCACTTTTTTATTCCAATCTTCTACAATAGAATCAAGATAGTTATCCCAAACAGGACCAAAAATGTCCATTGGTTTTGAATTGTTTATTGATAAATGTAAATCTGATATTGCAAAAACCTTCATCTATTAGTCCCTTTTTTAATTTCTATATAATTATACTTTTTAAAACACTTTTTGTCTACCTAAAAAATATTTCAATAATTTTGCAAATTTTTACTTTTTATAAATTTAAGTTCATAATATTTAAAACTTATTATCTTTTACATATAAGTATTTATATGTTAAAATACTTACATTAATTTATATATAGGATTAATTATATGTGCTTTTTCAAATTTAAAAAGAGAAAAATAGATTTAGAAAATAAAAATTACGAACAAATTCTATTAAAACAATATGGATACTGCAAGCCAATAAATAAAAGCATTAACATTCTTGTTTTTTCTGATACTCATAATAGTTATGCTTATAATACTGAAGAACTTGAAAAAATAAAAGAATTGAACTATGACATATGCTTGCTTCTTGGCGACCATTCTTTAACAGATATTCAAGAAATTTTAAAATTTGTTCCAATTGATAAAATATATGGTTTAAGGGGCAACCATGACAAATTAGATGATTTAGCATATTGCAATATTAAAAATTTACACGCAACATCAATTGAAGTTAATGGAATAAAAATTGGTGGAATACAGGGCTCAAGTAAGTATAAAAATTCACCAACCACTGCCCCAATTTACACCCAAGAACAAAGTTTGGAAATTTCAAAAAACTTAAACGATTTAGACATAATTATTTCACACGACACATATTACTTTGGCGAAGTTGAAGATATATCTCATCAGGGTATGAAAGGTATAACAGAGGCAATATACAGAAACAACTGCCCTATTCATATTCATGGACATTTACACTCAAATGAAGATAGAACTATGCTTAATAATACAATTAGTTATGGCGTTTATGGATACAGATTAATTAAAATATAAAAATTAAAAAAAGTTATAGTTTTTACTATAACCTTTTTTGTACCTTTTTTTAAAAAATTTATATTCTTTGATTTTGAATTGCCGTTGGAAAAATTGGCAAATCAAATTCTCCACTGCACAAATCTTGACTAAACTCTTGTGCTGCTGGTGGTGTACAATAACCATAACTTGGAACTAAGATTTCTGCTTGAACAAGCACTCTTGTAATTAAAGTTACACAAGTACTTATACTAAACACATTTTCACTTATCCAAGCACCGGTAGGACTTGAAATTGCACCAAAAACTTCAATTCTGTAAGGAACAACCGATGGCTGTGGTATAAATAATATAACATCATTAGGAATTGTTATTGATGCCTCTCCTGTTCCTGCCACCCCATTAGCATCAGTATAACTTACTAATAATGGCACAACAGCATCAAAAGAAACTCTTGCAAAATTTGGCTTATCAGTTAATCTTTCTACAGTTAAATTTGTTACTTGAGTTTCTCCGTTTGTAACGGCACTTATAAATGTTAATGGTGTTGTTGGATTTTCTGGTATTTGATTTGAAAGAGTAACTTGAACATTTGCTTGTTGAATTTGCCTAAGACCTGCATCTAAAACCTTATCAACTTGAATACAAGCTTTTTCGCAAATTCCGTTTATTGGGTTGCCAGACATTGCTCCCGGGCAATTACCTGACCTATTGCAAGTATAAAATGACATTTAAAAAAATTACCTCCTATTTTCTTCTTTTTTTAAGAAGATTTTTCCTTTAAAAGTCGATATCTCCTTAAATTTATCTCTTTTGTATTAAAATATGTAAAAAAAGAGATTTTTCTATAAGATAATATGAAATAAACTTTAAATGTGTTAAATTTTTTATAACGGCAAAAAAAGAAGAGAAAAAAATTCTCTTCTTTTTAACTTTTAAATATTAATTTTTATTCTTGAGAAACAAATTGTTCTATGCTATCAAGAAGTTCTTTATGTCCTTCTTTATCCTGAGAAGATGTTACAATAATATCTTTTCTTGTAATACCTAATTTAGAACAAATTATTTGCAATTGATTTGAAACTTGTGCTTTTGATAATGTATCAATTTTTGTTACAACAACTTTTGTTGAAATTCTGTTAAAGTACAAAAAGTTTAACATTTGTTCATCTTGATTTGTTGGAGTTCTTCTAATATCTAAAAGAAGATAAACACATTTAAGTTTTTCACTTGTTTTTAGGTATTCTTCTAAAAAATCTCCCCAATTTGTTTTTTGGTTTTTGCTAACTTCTGCATAACCATAACCCGGTAAATCTACAAGAAGAAATTGTTTATTAACTAAAAAGTAATTAATTAAACTTGTTTTACCCGGCATACTTGATGTTTTTGCAAGTTTTTTGCGACCAACAATAAAGTTAATTAAAGAACTTTTACCAACATTACTTCTGCCAACAAAAGCAACTTCGTTAAAATTACTTTTATAATAATTTTTATCTGCAACACTTGTTACAAATTCAGCAGATTTAATTACCATTTCATCCTCCTGTAAATTTTTCAACAAAAAAATTTGTTGTTTACATAAATATTTAACCACTATCTATTAAAAATGTCAAAAACATTTAAAATATTTGTTTATTTTTAAGCAGTTGCTTCTGAAGTATCAGAATTGTTTTCTTCTTTTTTAATTGATTTTCTTATATATTCCGGTTCTTCATCTTTATTTACAATAAAATTATCACCTATTATAATGCTATCAATTGTTTTATCTCCCGGTGCTGTATACATAAGTTTAAGCATTCTTTCTTCAAGAATTGTTCTTAAACCTCTTGCGCCAGTTTTTAAATCCATTGCCTTTCTTGCAACAGCTTTAACAGCATCATCTTTAAATATTAAATTTATGCCGTCCATATCAAACATTTTTTTGTATTGTTTGGTAATAGAATTTTTTGGTGCAGTCATAATTTTTACTAATGCTTCTTCTGATAAATCGTGCAAAGCAACAGTAATTGGCAAACGACCAACAAACTCTGGAATTAAACCAAATTTGTTAAGGTCTTGTGGTTGAATATTTTTAATTAAATTATAAGATTCTTCATCTTTAGAAGTTGCTTTAACCGTTGCACCAAAACCAAGAGATGTGCTATTTAAACGCTTTTCAATAATTTTATCAAGCCCAACAAACGCACCACCACAAATAAATAAAATATTTGTTGTATCAATAGAAATTGTTTCTTGTTGAGGGTGTTTCCTTCCACCTTGAGGAGGAACATTTGCAATTGTACTTTCTAAAATTTTAAGCAATGCTTGTTGAACACCTTCGCCAGAAACATCTCTTGTTATTGATCTATTTTCGCTTTTTCTTGCAATCTTATCAATTTCATCAATATAAACAATGCCTCTTTCTGCTTTAGAAACATCATAATCTGCGTTTTGAATAAGTTTTAATAAAATATTTTCAACATCATCACCAACATATCCTGCTTCGGTTAATGTTGTTGCATCACAACTTGCAAAAGGCACTTTTAATATTTTTGCCAATGTTTTTGCAAGCAAAGTTTTACCACAACCAGTAGGACCAATAAGCAAAACATTGCTTTTTTCAAGTTCTATAGGTTGTTTATCACTTTTCTTTTCTTTAATTTCGGCATTATAATTAATTCTTTTATAGTGATTATAAACAGCAACAGATAAAAACATTTTTGCTTCATCTTGCCCTACAATATAATCATCTAACATATCTTTAATTTCGTGTGGTAGAGGTAAATCAATTTTTGCTTGAGGAATTACAATTTTTTCATCTTTAATAATTTCTTTGCAAACATCAATACACTCGTCACAAATAAAACTATCGCCACTTGGGCTTGCAATTAATCTTTTAACTTCTGTTTGGGATTTGCCACAAAAAGAACATGTCAAATCTTTATTCATAAAATATTGTCTCCTTTTCTAGTTAT
>JAFQFI010000078.1 GCA_017398655.1 Clostridia bacterium | reverse complement strand
TTTTTATTATTTAATCAAACTATAAAAAGATGCTAATAACATTATCGAGTAATAAAAAAACAAATAACATTACTTGTGATAAGTAATGTTATTTTTAATACAAAAAGCTCTATAAATTTGTTCCTGCAAAAACACGCGCATTAAATGATGAGGAAAAGTCATTTTTGAAAAACTTATAAGAGAATTACCTTCTTTTATTTTTTTTGATAACCCATAAGAACTACCAATAACAAAAGTAATAGTATCAAAGTTTTCAAAACTTTTAAAAATTAAGGAAGAAAAATCTTCACTAATATATTGACTACCCCTTGAATCACAAACAAATACTTTTCCTTTTAAATATTGTTGCATTTGATTATATTCTTTATCTAAAGCATTTTCTATCTGAGTTTGACTTGGGTCTTGTGGCAATAAAAATTCGTTTAACTCTATTACTTTAATTTCACAAAATCTGCTTAAGCGTTTTAAATATTCTTCTTGTGCAGAAATAAAAAATTTTTCTTTTAATTTTCCAACACAAACTATATTTATTTTATACACTAAATTATCCCCCATACAAATGTAAACACTGTTACCATTATGCCAACAGTAAAAATACTTATAAGTAATAATTTTTCATATGCTGTTGTTTTTTTAGATTTTACCTCAAGATCTGTAAAAACCATACTACTTAAACTTTTAATATTATATTGGCTCATTAATGTATTCAAGTTGTGCAAATTCATAAAATTTGGATTATTTTGATAATCTGGGCTTCCTGCATTATACTCTTGATTTATTTTTGCAATATCGCTAAGCATAGTATTAACTTTTTTAATTCTTGTATGTTTTAAAAGCAAAGTAAATAAATATACAATTGTAAATATTAAAACAAATAGTAATAAACAATTTATTATAAAGAAAGAAATAAAGTTGTTTGAATACAAAACATTTGTAAAGAAATTATAAATACCCTCTCCAAACCAATGATTATAGGTTGCAAAATCAAAATAAACACTTAAGAAATTATTCATAAAGTGAATTATTATGGCAGGAATTATATTTTTGCTTATAATAACTGTTAAAGCAATAATAAAGCCAAGAACTGTAGCATAGAAAAATTGATTAATATTTAAATGCATTAAACCAAAAAACAAAGAAGAAATTATAATAGCTTTTTTAATGCCTAAACTTGAAAAACCTTTTAATAATAAACCTCTATGAGTTGTTTCTTCACAAATTGCAGGTAAAATAGCAACAGTTAAAACATTTATAAAAAATGCCAATACAGAGTAATCTGAAGCTGATGCAGCAACAGATGGAGTTGTTTCATAGCCACACAACCTTATAATTGTTCCAAAGAAAGAAGCGATTGATAAGTTTAAAAAATAACAAAAAACACCTATTAAAATACTAATTAAAATTGAAAAAGCACTTAATTTGGAAAAACCAAAATCATTAAGTGTTTTTTTAACTTTTTGCTTTTGTATTTTAGAAAATAAAAATACAGGCAACAAAAACATAAAACCTATTTGAATTATTGATGTAACAATAACATCAAAAATTTCTGTAGGAATAGAAACTTCAATAAATTGAACTACTACCCTAACAGCAACAAATAGCGTAAGTATTATAAAATAAATTAAACTTGTTACAAACAACGCACTATGTTGTTTTTTCTCCATTATAAAAATCCTCCAAAAGAGTTTAAACTCCAAATAATTATAGCACAAATTATACCAGCAGCAAGCCAACCCTTATCTGTAATACCAGTATCAGTAGAAACCAATTTCTTATCGTAATCAGATAAACCTTCTTCATTTACATTTATTTTTTGCAACTCTTCTTCAGCTGTTAATATAGAACCGAGTGGCTTATCTGTTTTTTCTAAGCCAAAATAATTTTTGTGCTTATTTGTGTAATTTTTTAAAATTTTAAAAAATAAGAAAGTAATTGCAACACCAATAGCCAAAAATAATATTGTTAATAAAATTTCTTTAACACCCCAAGTTGTAAACTCAAACACAGGTTGACCTTTAAAGATATAAGAAGTAAATATAATAAAGAAATTATTAAAGAAGTGAAAAACCATACCATAAAATATAGTTCCAGTATAATAAATTAATAAACCTAAAATTATACCTAAAATAAATTGAAAAAATGTTTTATAAATAGATAAATGTATTAATGTAAAAAGAATTGCAGAAATTATAATACTTACTTTTGCAGAAAATTTTTGCCTTAAGCCATTGTAAATAATACCTCTAAAAATAAGTTCTTCACAGATTGCAGGCAAAACAGCAATTAACAAAACAACCAACAAAAATTGCCAAAAGTTATTCATTGTAACGCCCAAAGAACTTGTAACTTGCGCAGAAGTTGTAAAACTAAAAATATAATTAAATAAGCCAGTTGCATTTACACTTGATAAAACTGCAATAATAGCCAAAAGTATTACACCTAAAAATATTTTATAATCAAATTTTACTTTTAATTTACTTGCAACAACAAAATCTTTTCTTTTAAAAAAATTCATAGCAAGATAAACAACAAAAAATAAAAATGCCGATAAAAACATATTTAAATATGTTATCCATTCATACTTATATACAATATTTACATCTACACCAGTAGAAGAAGAAACAACGCCAACTATATTAATCATTAAAATACTGGTTGCAAAAACAGCAATTAAAACAAATATAAACGCTAAAGCACTTTCTTTTAAACTATAAGATTTTTTATCCATTTAAACACCTTTATATTATTTCTTTTTAATTATACATACAAAAAAGTATGATAGCAATTTTTTGTATAAAAAAAATTAAAAATTAAAAACTGTTCCTACTTGATTTTGAAAAGCAACATCAACACAAACATGTTCACCTTCTATTATTCCATTTTCTTTCAAAACATTTTTTACAGTTGTATAGGCAAGTAAGGGAGTATTATTCTCTTCACTTAAATGCGACAATATAACTTGCTTAACACCTGTTTTAACAAGATAAACAAGGGCTTCCCCACAATTTGTATTTGATAAGTGTCCTTGTGAAGATAATATTCTTTTTTTCAATCTTGCTGTATATTTTACATTACTTCTTAATAATTGTTCATCATGATTACTTTCTAAAAACAAAATATCGCTTTTGCTTAAATTGCCTAAAATTTGATTAGACATTTTACCAAGATCTGTTGCCACACTTACTTTTTTATCTCCAAACAACAAACTATACCCTACGCAAAAATGACTATCATGTGGCAAAATAAAAGAAGAAACGGTAATATCTTTTATAAAAAAATCGGAAACAGAATACCATTCTATTTGTTTTTGTGGCAAAGAAATAAGCCCCGGTAAACAAAAATTTTGAGCAAAACTTGGAATATAAATTTTTACTTTTTTATATTTATTTAAAAAAGCTTTTACTCCATATAAATGGTCAGAATGTTCGTGAGTTAATAAAATAGCTTCAATTTTTTCTGCATTAATATTAAGTTCTTTAAACTTACTTTCAAGTGATTTTAAAGATAATCCATCGTCAATTAATACTGCTGTTAAATTGGATTCTACATAAATACAATTTCCTTTACTACCACTTGCAATACTAACTGCACGCATAACTCACCTTTCCTCCTTTTTTTTACATTAACAAGTTTTATTATAGCATATATAAGTTAAAAAAGCCACTAACAAAAAATAACAAATTTTTGCAAGTGACTTTAAATATATATTATTTTTAAATTTAAAATTTTAATTTTTTATATTTATTTTTTTAATTATAATTAATTTTTTAATTTTTATTTGTAATTTTGTAAAACAACTTTACCATTTATCCAAGAGTCAAAAAAGTTTTCTAAATTTCTTTTGCAAATTTTTTCAAAAGCAGAAATCATATTTGCAGGCGTTGCATTTTTATATCTGTTTTCTTCAAAATAATATTTTAAAGATTTTTCAAATTTTTTATCACCAACCATCTCGTTTAAATTATCAAAAAACAAAACACCTTTAACATATGTTACATAAACATACTCCATATCTCCCTTAAAGGTATTAACATTTTTGGTCATTGTACTATCAAAACTACCATAAACACTTGTACATATTTCACTAAACAACAAATAACTTGAAAGTGAAGAATTTAAACTTTCTTTTACATTAATATTATAACTTGGATTTTTT
This sequence comes from Clostridia bacterium, assembly GCA_017398655.1. GTDB lineage: Bacteria > Bacillota > Clostridia > Christensenellales > UBA1242 > UBA7862. Next base: position 14,449 of record JAFQFI010000078.1, on the reverse strand, counting down.
TTATAAAACATAAGAGTTGAATATTCTGTTAAACCTTCATCTAACCAAGCATATTCACAAGCATTGCTTCCCACCATATTATACCACCATTGATGTGCTGTTTCGTGAACAATAACATTTAAATAATCTTCAATATTTGTAACACTATCAGAAATAAAAACTAAGTTTGGATATTCCATACCACCATGAATAAAATTGGTTTTTGCAACAGAGTATGTTGAATAAGGATAATTACCAAATAAAGAATTAAAAGTGTTTATAGAATCTACTGCACACTGCAAACTTTTTTCTGCATTTTTGTCTTCATAATAGTAATAACTTACTGTTGTATTTCCTGCCTTTTTACTTATAACATTAAACTTTTTACTTAATACAAATGCAAAATCTCTTACAACACTGGCTTTAATATTTGTTTGTTTTTTATTTTCTAAATTTATTGTGTTTTTTTGTTCTCCTGTGCTTGCTAGCGTAAAATCTTTATCATATGTTATATTAACATCATAATTTGCCATTTCAGAGTAAAATGGGTCACCATTACTTCCATATGCATCTGTTTTAAAAGAACCATTTTCATATACACAAGCAATAGGGTAAAAATTACCAAAATTATAAGTGTTATCGCCATAACCAAAGCGATGTAAACAATTTGGCAATAAAACATTATATTCTATATTTATATTAACTCTATCGTCTGGATACAAATCTTCGTTTAATTTAACAACTAAAACTTCGTTATCTGGCTCTTTTATAATAATTTCTTTTTCTTTATTTTCTACTGCAACTTTATTAATTGTTATTCTTCCAAAATCTTCTCCATTTGGGTATGCCTTATCTTTATATAAATTACTTACTGGTTTTATTTTTGCTGTTTCTGAAAAAGCATTTGGATATAAATGAAACCATACTTCTTTTAAAACAACCTGAGTAGAATTTATATAGTTAACTGTTTGCGTGCCTTGCAAAGTTTTAGTATTATCATCAAAACTTAAAGATAAAGAATAATTTGTTAAATTTTTAGAGTTTTTATTTAAAGAATTGCTTTTACACCCAGCAAAACAAGAAAAAACCAAAACAAGAATTAAGGATAATAAAAGAAAAATTGTTAAAACTCTCTTTTTTCTTTTTATTTCCAAATAACTATTGTTTTTATTGTTCATTTTTTTGCTCCTTTAAAAACATATATAAATATATGTATAAAAATAAAAACAAAAATATGAAAATTTGTCTTATAAAAATAAAAAAGATGCTTTTTAAAGCATCTTTTAATTATAATTTTGTTAGTTATTAAATTTGAAATAAAACAATAGAATAACAAGCAAGAGCACAAACTGCTAATACGCAAAATGGAATAAAAATAAATAAAGATCTTCTGCAAGCAAAACTTAAACCACAAACAGTTATTGTTAAAATAACAGCATATTCTTTAATACTTTCTAATGTTGCAGAAAAATTAGCAGGCAAGAAAGGAAAAGGAAGTGCTTGGTTTAAATAAGTTAAGCCCAAAATTATAATGGTTAAAAAAGCCATTATTTGACCTAAATATGAAAAGAATTTTGAAAAGTTTCTTAAAATAATCATTTTTTATTCCTCAATTTTTAATAATTTATGTAATTATTATACATATTTTTTTTATTTTAACAAATCAATTAACCTATTTAAACGATTTTTAACTTCTTGTTTGCCAAGCAACAACATAAGTTCATATAAATCTGGACTATTTCTTCTTGTAGTAATAGCAACCCTAATTACACCACTAACATCGGCAACGCTACCTTTATAAGCTTCAGGGTTTTTCTTATATTCTTTCATATTATTGCAAAAACCTAAATCTGGACATAAAGTTTTTATTTTTTCAAACCAAACTTGTTTATCATCTTTTTCTTCATAAACTTTTAAATATGCTTGTAATATTGCAATAATATCTTCTTTATTTAATTTTTCATCAAAATCATAATCTTTTAAAGATTTATTATTTAAATTATCAAACATATAAGAATATAGTGAAGAAACCATACTCCATTTTGAAATATCTTTTCTTGGATTATTATTATTTCTATCTATATCAAAAAGTTTTAAACAAAAATCCTTTTTGTCTTTAATTTTATTATAAAAATCTTCGTCGTAAGCTTGAGCCCATGATAAACAATTTTCATAAATACTTTCTGCAGTAAATCTGCTAATAACTTGTTTAGAACAATCATCTAATTTTACAAAGTCAAACATTGGATTGTTAGAACCAATTTTTGAAACTTTAAATGGAAATTCAAAGTAAGAAGTTGTTGGATTTTGTTTTCTCCAATCTTCAAAATCACTGTTAATAAGGTTTAATAAGTATTCCATTACACTGCTTACAGGATAACCTTGTTCAATAAAAAATCTTGCATCAGCTTCTGGGTCTTTACGCTTACTTAATTTGCGTTTGTTTCCATCTTCGTCCAATTTACATACAACAGGAGTATGAGCATATTTTGGTGGAGTTAAGCCAAAAGCATTAAAAAGTTCTATATGAGCAGAAAGTGATGGATACCACTCTTCCCCTCTAACAACAGTTGTTGTACCCATTAAAGTATCATCTACAATATGTGCTAAACTATATGGTGGAGTTTTATTACTTTTTAAAATAATAATATCTTTTGTGTTTTCTCTTACTTCCCTTTCACCTTTAATTAAATCTTTAATTTTAAAGGTTTTTTCTGGGTCTCCGTTTGATTTTAATCTAATAGCAAAAGGAATATTATTTTTAATATTTTCTTCAATTTGCTCAAAAGTTAAATCTCTACAAACATCTTTTTCTTCAATATCATTATTTTGTTCAAGTTGTTCTTGTCTTCTTTTTAAAATTTCATCTTTATTTTGAGCACTTGCACAAAAACAAGGATAAGCTTTGCCAATTTCTACAAGATGTTTTGCAAAAGCACAATAAATATTTTTTCTTTTGCTTTGAATATAATCGCCATATAAACCAACTTGTGGTTTTGCAGAACCTGCATAACCTTCATCTGGTTTTAAACCAAAATAAGATAACATATCGTAAGCAATATCGCCAGTGTTAGCAACTTCCCTTTTTGCATCTGTATCTTCTAAACGCATATAATAAACACCATTGCTATGGTATGCAATAAGTTTATCAATAAAAGCACCATAAACACTACCAATGTGAAAATATCCTGTTGGACTTGGAGCTATTCTTGTAACCTCTGCCCCAACAGGCATTATTCTTTTTGGGTAAGCCGAAAAACATTCTTCTACAGTTAAATCTACTTCAGGAAAAAGCAAGTTTGCAAGTTTAACATAATCCATAATTTATTTTTTACCTTTTTATTTTAAATATAATTTATAACTTCTTGTAATCCAGTTGTGTAAGCAATATATCTACCAGATAAGAAATTTTGAATAATTTGATAACAAGATTGCTCTCTACGAGAAATGCTTTTTATATAAGCTGGTTTATTAGTTGATGCAAAATATGATTTTACATTAAAATTATTAACTCCGTTTATAAAATTTGCATATTCTTGTATATATTCTTTTTCTTGTTTTTGCATATTTGCAAAAATTTGTTTTACATTGTTACTATTTGTTCCAATAAAATAAGCTAAGTTTTCTGTATTTTCAAGTTGGTTTATTATTTGTTTTGCAAGAGAAATAAAACTTTGTAAAGTAACAGTAGAATTATACCAAGTGTTAATTTCTCCTAATGGATTTGAATACATAAAGTTTAACAACTCATAATTATAAGAAACTTTTGATGTTTGTAAAAGTTGATAACTTAAAATGTCTCTTATGTTACTATCATTAAGTGTTACATCTGCGTTAGAAAAATCTACATATCCTATATTAGATACAAAATAATAATTTGCAAAATTGTCATTTAATGTATATAAAGAACTTATTAATTTATTATAAGAAGAAATAACATTTTTATAATGCAAATTACCTTCTGTAATTTCAAAAACATTTTTTGATTCTGCTAAACTTATCATATTAGATTTAACAGAATTTAAATTATTATAAATTGTGTTTAATTGATCTTGATTAAAATTTTTAATAACATGAGAAACTTTTCCCACTCTGTTTATAATATTTGTAAAAAGAGCTGAAGAAGATTTTAAATAATAATCATATATTTCTGGAAAGATATAACTTTTGTCTGTAGATGAAACATCTATTTTTGAAGTATCAAATTTAACTGTTAAATTATTTCCTTCAAAAAATTGCTTGGTTTGATAATTGTTTTGCATTGATGTAAATAAAGAGTCAATATCTTCTTTTGTATGATTACCATCGCCACAACCCATAAAACCAAAAGTACAAACACACAATATTAAACTAAGTATTGTTGTTATAAAAAACTTCTTCAAAGTTTACTTTGCTCCTTTTAAATAAAATTGTTATTAAAAAATGTTTTTGCACTTTCTGATTTTTGCTTAAGATCATCAGATAAAGTGTTTGTGTAAGCAGTGTAGTTACCTGCCCAATCATAAATATTTAAACAATTTAAATTATTTATAAATTGTCTAAAGTTTGTATTAACAACACAATCATCATCGCCATATTTTTCTGCGTTAGAAACATAATTATAATAATTGGCTATAAGTTCATTTGTATTAATATTTTCTACATAAGATAAGTCATTTGCTTTTTTACTCATGTTGTCATAAACAAATTCAAGAGTATTTTCAACAATACCAACTTTTATCATATAACTTTGACCTTTATAACTAAACAAGCCAGAGCCATTTAAATTGTACTTGTTAACTATTTTTACAAGATATTTAAAAAAGTCATTGCCATAATCAAAGCAAGAAACATAAGTTCTTACCAAAGAAACACCTTTTGCTTTTACATTTGCTTTTGCATAATCAGCTTCTTCATAATTTTCTTCAATTTGTTTTCTTGCATTTTCATATGCTTGCATATAGGTTTTATAACTTTCTTCAGTAGAACTAAAACCTTTTAGATATCCATCATATAAAGATATAAGTTTATCTTGCTCGCCTTTTGTTATATCATCTTCAAAAACTAAATAATCAAGAAAATAACCAATACCTTCGTTTAACTCTATGATAGCAGAATTAATATAATCGGCATAAACATCTTTATCTCCACCATAAACGGTTTTTACATTGTTTGTAATGTTTGTTTGTAATGTTTTAAAATCTTTTGAATTATGAGTAGATGCTATATAGTTGTATGCTTCATAAGCAATATTTTGGTTGTTGAAAATAGCAATGCCAACAAAAACGACAATGCCTATTAACGATAATACTATAATAATTTTTAACAAAATAGTAGCAAATTTACTCATACAACAATATTTTACCACCTATAAAAATCTGTGTCAATTTAAAGAATTAATGTTAAATAAAAAAGACAACTATATTTTAACAGTTGTCTTTATTTTTTATTATCTATAATGTTTTTGTTGAAAAAGTTCTTTTGCTTCTCTAATTATTTGTTGAGCTTTTTCATGTCCAAGAATATTTTTTACATCAACTTTTTTATTTTCTAATGTTTTATAAACTTGTAAAAAGTGTTTTAATTCTTCAAAAATATGGTATGGAAGCTCTGCAATATCAGAATAGCCATTATATTGAGGGTCTCCAAATGGAATAGCAATAATTTTGTCGTCCCCCATATCACTATCTTTCATTTGAATTACACCTATTGGATAACATCTAACCAAACTCATTTTTTCAATTGGCTGAGAGCACAACACAAAAACATCAAGAGGGTCACCATCTTCGCAATGAGTACGAGGAATAAACCCATAGTTTAATGGATAATGTGTTGCTGTATAAAGAATTCTGTCTAAAATAATTAAACCAGTTTCTTTATCTATTTCATATTTGTTTTTACTACCTTGTTCTATTTCAATAAAAGCAATAAAATCTTCTGGATTTATCCTTGTATCACTTATATCTTCATGAATGTTCATTTTAATACCTACCTTTTTCTTTGGTAATTACCAAAAACACAATATAACAAATTTTTTTTAATTTTCAAAGTATTTGTTATATTTATTTTAATTTTATATGTTTTTTATAAAATGGATTGTAATAATTTACAAACCTTTTGTATTGAAGGAATAAAAACTCTTTCTTTTGTAGAATGAACGCCTAAAATTTTTGGAGAAATAATTACTATATCTGCATCAACCATTTTTTGTTTAAAGATGCATGCTTCTACAGAAATATGTTTATTTACAACTTTTAAATTTTTATTAAATAAATTTTTATAATTATTACAAATGTCTTTTGTTAATGTTGAATTTTTTATAGATTCAAAACCGTTTTGTTTATCAAAAATTTCAAAATTAAAATCATTTTTTTGCGATAATATTTTTAATTTATTAATATTATCATTTTCAATTTCTTCATTATGTCCACGCTGACTTATTTTTATTAAACCTTTAAATAAACTTACACTCGAAAGGTTTTGTGAAAGAATAATATTTTCGTTATTTCCAACAATAACACCCGTTTTAATTTTGCTTAATAAACATAATAATTTTGCGCTATCTTGCTCTGATATTATTTTATTAATTTCTATATCTTCACACTCTAAAATTAAGGTTGGATATTTGTTTTCCATTTGTTTTTTTAATGTTTCAAACTTACTTTTAAAATCTTTAGAAGCAAATGTAGATGTTGCATAATTGGCAATAAAATTAAATTGATTTCCACCTTCAAAACTTTCAAGTTCTACATTATTTAAACTTGATAATATTTCAACCATAATATTGTTTGCATTACCAATATTTAAATTTATATCTGCCCCAGAGTGTCCACCTTTTAAACCTTTAACAACCAATTTATATCCCTTTTTATTTTGTTTAATAAAGTTAGGGTTAAAATTAATTTTCATATCGCAAATACTTGCGCAACCATTAATAATTTCTTCATCACTTATACCATCTAAACTTATCAATTTTTTAGATGTTAATTTTGAGTAATCAAAATTTAAAGCACCAGTCATAGTAACTTCTTCGTCTGTTGTAAAAAGTGCTTCAATACTATAATCATTATTACTATCTAATAAACTTAAAATAATTGCAACACCTATTCCATTATCTGCACCAAGAGAAGTTTTATATGCAGATAAAAAATCACCTTCTATTACTGTTTTTATTGGTTGTGTTAAAAAATCAATTTGATAATCTGGCTCACTAACACAAACCATATCTGTATGAGATTGAAGAATAATTGGTTCTTTTTTACCATATTTTTTAATTAACACATTGTTGTTTTTATCTTTGTAATATTCAAGGTTATGTTCTTTTGCAAAATTTACCAAAAAATCAGCAACCTTTGCTTCGTTACCAGAACTTCTTGGACATTGCGATATTAAGTTAAAATATTTTAAAACTTTTTCTGTCATTTTTTTATCTCTTTTTAATGTGTTTTAAAAAAGTAAAAAACCTTCTTACTAAAAAGGTTTAAAGTCAATAATAAAGATATTCACAAAAAACACAAATTTGCGAATTATTTTTCTGGAACTGCTGCTAAATAGCTTGCAGCATAACCTTCGTCAAAACTAACAACTTCTTTAATAGGAGCATGAATGTAAGAATTAAATGTTGTCAAGTTGTGTCCTTCCATTGAAACAGTTGTTGTTCCGTCTTGAGCTGTACCCATTTGTTGTACAGCAGTGTCTAAAGTTTCAAAAGATTCTGATTGCACACCATTTAAAGTTACTTTTGGCAAATAAATTGCACTTTCTGGTTGTTTTTCAAAAGAAGTATAACCAAGAACAGTTAAATCATTATCTTCTACTTGTGGGTCTGTTAAATAGTGAATGCCTAAAAGGTTAAAAATATAATCCATATTTTCATCACGAGCACCACCCAAAGACATTAAACTTCCAAAGTTTTCACAACTAATTTCAAAACCAGCACCAGCAATGTTACTATCTGGATTTGCAAGAGCAAAATCTTTAATACCATTTACTGCAACATTAGCCATTTTTGAAACTACACCATTTCCACGATATTTAGAATCTACTGCTAAACCACCAAGGCAGTAAGTTGTTTTTGCACCTTCAAAAACAGGTGTTTGAAAGTATGGATTATCTTTTTCAAAAGGTTTTGTGTATAAAGCACCAGCCAAATGTTTGCCGTCTTTGTAATATCCAATAATTGCTGAAGATGGCGAAGCAATTAATTCTTCAACTTCGCTTTCATTAAGTTGATGCATAAATTTATCACATTTTGCAGCATGAAGTTCTGCAAAAACTGCACGATATAATTCTACAACACTGCCAATATCATCAAGTGTTAAAATTTTAACTTGATCTCCAGTGTTTGCTATTTTTACATTTAATTTATCATTTGCTTTGTATACATATTCAATTAAGTTTTTCATTTTTCTTTTTTGTTTCCCTTTTATATAGCTATCTTTCAACTAATTTATTGTGGGCAACTTCTTTTTAGGTATAAAAAAAGTCCAACCACATTTTGATATAAAAATGCCGTTAGACCATTAGTTGTACAATTTAATTCAAGAAGTTTAACGACACAGAACTAAAACCACTCGTGTCTTAACAAGTGATTATTAGAACCTGCACCTTATTGTTGAATTTAAATTGATATTAAACATAATAAATCTTTTCCTTTACCTAATATTTATTATGGCTATATATTAACAGATAATATAATAAATGTCAATACTTATGCACAATTTTGTGTTTTTTGCACAATATTGTTATTTTGTTTTTTATTCAAAAATTTTTTTGTTATAATTAATCTTATGGAAAATATCCCAAACAGTTTAAAATTGCTAAGCGATATATTTAAAAAAAATAACAAAAAAATATATATTGTAGGTGGCTTCATTAGAGATTATTTGGCAAAAATTCCAAATAATGATATAGATTTATGTTCCCCATTAACTTTAGAAGAAATACAAGAAATTTTAAGCAAAACAAATTTTAAAGTTAAAATAAATAATAAGCAATTTGGAACTGCAAAAATAATTTATGATAAAGACATTTTTGAATACTGTACTTTTAGAACAGATTTTTATTTAGATAACGGAAAACACAGTCCTAAAAAAGTTGAATTTACAACAGATATAAACCTTGATGCAAAGCGTAGAGATTTTACAATAAATGCAATTTACTATGACTTAACAAATAATACTTTTATTGATATTTTTTCTGCTAAAAATGATATTAAAAATCGCCTTATAAAAGCAGTACCAAATGCGTTTGAAACTTTATCAAAAGACGGTGAAAGATTGCTTAGAATGGCAAAATTTAGGGCTAAACTGGGTTTTAAAATAGATAAAGAAACTTTATGTGCTGCTAAGAAATATTCAAACAATTTAAAAGATTTATCTTTAAATACAATTAATAAATTTTTAAAAAGCATAACAAATTTTTCATTAAATCAAAAACAACAAATTAAAGAATTTTTGTTAATATTAAATGCAAAAGAACTTGCAAATAAAATAATTTAAACACAAAAAAAAGGAAAATAAAAAATGGACTTACAAACAATTTTAATTATATCACTTATACTTTTAAGTATTGCTATATTAACACTTTTAATTATAAGTTTTATAAAAAGACCAAAGGGTTTTGAAAACCTAAGTTCTGTTATAGAAGAAACAAAAAAACAAAACGAATATTTAGAAAAAACAATAAAAAATTTATTTGAAACACAGTTTAATGGCATTAAACAATTTAACGAATTTGTTATTTCTACAATAAAAACTTACAACGAAAATGTTGCAAACTATTTATCAAATCTTTCAAAAGTTCAAACACAACAACTTACAAATATAGAAAACCGATTAAACGAAATTTTAAAAGAAAATGATTTAAAATTAAATAGAGTTAGCGATATAATTTCAGACAACCTTAAAGTATTACAAGATAATAATGAAAAGAAGTTAGAACAAATGCGTCAAACTGTAGACGAAAAATTAAGTTCTACTTTAGAAAAGCGCTTAAGCGATTCTGTTCAACTTATTGTTAAAGGTTTAGATACTGTTTCTAAAGGTATTGGCGAAATGCAATCTTTAGCAACAGGTGTTGGCGACCTTAAAAGAGTTTTAACAAATGTAAAAACTCGTGGTGGTTGGGGCGAAGTTCAATTATCAAATTTATTAGAACAAATTTTATCTCCAAGTCAATACCAAGAGCAAGTTAGAATTAAACAAAATAGCACAGAAAGAGTTGATTTTGCTGTTGTACTTCCGGGAAAAAATGACGAAACCTTATACCTTCCAATTGACGCTAAATTTCCACTTGAAGATTATTCCAGATTATGTGCAGCAAGTGAAGAAAATGATGCAAAAGAAATGGAAATTCAAATTAAAAATCTTGAAAACAGAATTAAGGAAGAAGCAAAAAATATTAACGAAAAATATATTTTACCTCCTCTTACTACAGATTTTGCTGTTATGTATTTACCAATTGAAGGTTTATACGCAGAAGTTATAAGAAGACCTGCCCTATGCGAATTTTTACAACACAAATACAAAATTATGGTTTGTGGTCCAACAACACTTACTGCCCTACTTAATAGTTTACAAATGGGCTTTAAAACTTTGGCAATTGAAAAACGAAGCAGTGAAATTTGGAATACTTTAAGCGTATTTAAACTTGAATTTAATAAATTTGTAGATTTGCTATCTAAAACTCAAAAGAAAATTGATGAAGCTTCAAGCACTCTTGATTTTGCTACAAAGAAAACAAAAACAATTCAACGCAAATTAAAAGATGTTGCAGATATTGAGCAAACTAAAGAAACTCAAATAAGTTTTGACACCGACGATTTAATTGATTTTTAAGAAATAAAAAAACATTTTTACCAAAATAAGTAAAATAAATAATTGTTAAAAAAAAACATATTAATATATTCATTTGTTAATACTACTTTTATATGAACGGAGATATATTAACAATGAAAATATTTAAAAAATTTAAAGGGTTAATTTTGGCTTTTACAATTTGTTTTGTTTTGCCTTTTACCCTTTTTTTTATTATTAACGAGTTTGTTTTAGACAATAATAAAACATTTTCTACTGGCTACACCTTGTGTGGTATAGATATTGGTGGATTATCACTATATCAAGCAGAAGAAAAATTTAATTCTTTATATAAAATTGAAGACAGCCCAATTAGTTTGGAGATTTGTTACAATGATAAAAAATGGACTTTTAATGAAAGTGATTTTCAAATAAAAACAAATATTCATACAATATTAGAACAAGCTTATAAAAGCAATCATAAAACAACTTACTTAAACAAAATAAAAAATGCAAAAAAAATTAAAAAAATGGGATTTAATCCTAAAGTTGCTGTTAATTATTCTCTTTTAGGAATAGACCAAAAAATTGATCAAATTTGCTCTGAAATAGAAACAGAACCGATAAATAGTGAAATATCTTACAATAAAACAAATAAAAATTTTGATATTACAAAAAGTTTTAACGGAATAAAAGTTGATAAAGAAAAACTTTATAAAGATATTTCCTTATCTATGCAAAAAAACAATTTAATAAAAATTCAAGTTTCAACAACACCAATTTTACCTTCTTTAACAGAAAAAGATTTAATTAAGTGTACAAAAAAACAATCTTCATTTACTACAAATTATGTGTCTTCAAATTTTGAAAGAAAAAATAATATTAAAATTGCAACATCAAGTTTAAATGGTTTTTGTATAAAACCAAATGAAGAATTTTCTTTTAACTCTGCCATTGGGCAAAGGTCTTTAGAAAAGGGTTATAAACAAGCAAACATTATAAAAGATGGTGCTTTTGTAAAAGGTATTGGTGGTGGTGTTTGTCAAGTATCAAGTACTTTATATAATGCATTATTGCTATCAAATATAGATGTAACAGAATCTCATAAACACTCTTTACCTGTTGGATATGTAAACCCCGGTTTAGATGCAATGGTATCTTGGGGTACTGCAGATTTAAAATTTACTAACACAACAAATTTACCTATTTTTATAGTTTCTTCTTGTGATGGAAAAAACTTAAATTTTTCTATTTATGGCGATACAAAATCTGATAATCTCAATATTAAAACCAATTACGAGATTATTAAAAAAATACCACATACTGGAGATAAAATTGTACCAGACATAGAAGGCACTTATTCTGACAAAATTTTATTTAAAGGCGAATATTTTAGATATAAATATCCAAAAGATGGCTACGAAGCAAAAACCTATTTAGAATATTATATAGATGGAAAATTCAGTCATAAAAAACAAATAAGACATGCCACTTATGCTTCACAACAAGGTATTGTTTACGAGGGTTGCGAAAGTTTGCCAGAGGGTATGACTTTGCCAAAAGACAATTTTACAAAATATCCAAACGCTTCTTAAAAATTTTTAATAAAAAAAGAAAAAATAAAAGGCAAAAACACCTTTTATTTTTTTTAATATTATTTATAAATTCTAAAAATTAAAATATTATCTGCTTTAAATACAAACCATTCGGCACTATACAAAGAATTTAATCCACATTTTTCAAACCATCTTGATGCCATTTGTGATGAAAGAATGCCCAAATTATAATCTAAAATAAACTCTCCAGCATAACTACCTTGTAAGTGTTCATAAGTTTCGTCAATTTCAATTTCAATAACAATTGAAGATTTTCCAGATAATAACATATACTCTGCATAATCAAAAATATCAATTAACTCTTCATTGCTTTCTATATAAAAATTTCCAGAATTGAGCCCATAAGAGTATTTTAAATTTTCATAATAATTATATTCTTTTATTTTGTCAGGTACTTCCCCTTCAAATGTAATAATTCTATCGCCAATATCTTCTTCTAAAAAATATGTGTGTGTTAAAAATTCATAATAAGAAGAAACATTATTATCGTCTGTTTCTTTATATGTTGCCACGCCCCAAGTTGTATCAACACAATACCAACCATTTAAGTTTTGGTTATTATCAACTAAATACACTTTATTCCAAGCATGATTACCTTCACCAATAATTTCGCCATTAACTTTAACGCAGTTTATCCCCTCTATATTACATAGCAATGTATACGCTTTTGCCAAACCGTCACAAACTGCATATTGATTATTTAAATCATAGAGTACACCTTCCAAATAAAAGCAACTATAATTACCAAAATTATGAATTGTATAGTCATTTTTATAATCCATATAATTATATGTTACATAATCGTAAACCACATTTCCACAAATGTATCTATAAATATTTAATGCTTTTTCATAATCTGTTAAATAATCACTATTGTTTATTTGTTGTAAAACAGTTTTTGCATTTTCATAAACAGTTTTTACTACAGATTCGCCATCTTCAAAAATTGGTTTTGCACCATATTGAACAACCATATAAAGTTGTTCTGTATTATATACTAAAACTTCATCAGTTTCTTCATTGTCAATGGCAAAATTTCTACCATCTAAATCTTCTTGCCCTAAAACATAATCAACATTAAAATTTTTATCTTTTTGATACTTATATTTTATTGCATAGTCATAAGCATATTTATCTTTTTCTTGTAAATCTTCAAAGGTTTTAGTAAATTCTTCATCTAAGTAATAAGTAAAATTATAAAGAGTTCCTATTTTTTCTTGCATTTTTGCAAAGTGATAAGAATCATTTAAGCCATCGTACTCTGGATAATTATTAATTGCCTCAAAAACCAAACTATCAATATTGCTTGGTGTAATATTAGAGGTTTTTACATAAAAAGTAACATTGTTTTTTCTGTATAAAATAGTGTGCCATACAAGACGCTCAAGTTCTTCTTCGCTTGAAATTATATAATTATACCACTGTCCATTTATATAAAAGTTTTCTCTTCTTTCAAACTCTTGTTCATAGTAAGCTTCATAATTATAATCTTTTTCAAAATTTTTTATTAAGTTGCCTTCTTCGTCATAAGCAGAAAATTTAATGTTGTATTTACCATCTTTGTTAAAAAGATTTTCAAAATATTCACTTACAATACAACAAAACATTTTTTCGTTTTGATTTTTTAAAGTTTGAGTTAAAAAAGTTCTTGTATAAATAACTTCGCCATCTTGGTTAAAAAAATCGACTGTATAATCTTTAATGATACAGTCGATTGTATTATTATCTTTGTTTTCTGAGGTAATTTCCTGTATGTAAGTTTCTTGAGCCAGCTTTACATTGTTTTTATCAAGAACCTCAATTTTAAAACTGTATTCGCCTTTATTCCTTGTAGCAGTTTTATATACTCTATAATTTGCCACATAATCAGTGTAATCTTGACTATTACTATCTTTAACAGATAAAGAATAAGATGCAGCGCCGGGAACTTCATTAAAAGTTACAAACTTACGAGAACCAACCATAACATTGTCGCCATTATCGTTAAAAACAAAATAACCTAAAATACCCAATGCGCAGAAAGCACAAATAACAAAAATGTAAAAACATATTTTTGCTCGTTTTTTCATCTATTCTTTA
>JAFQFI010000001.1 GCA_017398655.1 Clostridia bacterium | reverse complement strand
TTAATTTATTTTTTATACAATAAAAAAAGTTTAAAATTAAGGTAATTTTCATAGCGTTTTTCTTAGACAAAAAGAGCAAATTATTGTACAATTAGTACAAGGCAAGGTTTGCTCTTTTTTATGTTTTTATTTGTTGTTTTTTTGTAATAATAAATTTATAAATAAATATAAAAAAATATTTTAAATTTATTTAAAAAAATAATTAAAAATATATAAAAAAGTGGCAAAAAACAGATACTACTTTTAAAGTAAAATTTAATTTTTTATGGCAAGAAACAAAGGCAAGAAATTTTATATATTATATATATAATTTTTCTTTTTCTATTACAAAAAATTATTTTAAATTAATTAATAATAAAAAAAGGGAAAAAGGTAAATATTATGAAAAAGATATTAGGTAGCGTATTTGCAATTTTATTACTTTTTTGTTGTGGTCTTTTTTATGGCTGTGGTGGGGATAAATATTCCGGCCTATCTTTTTCTGCCTCTATTTCTTATAACAGAAATGATCAAAATGTTAAAATGTTGCCAAACGGAGATTATAGGGTAACAACTTCCGAAGGCGTTTTTGATGACCACTTAGATGGTTCTTATACATTTTATATTACAGAAAATTCTACTGCTACTGCCACTTTACAAGCTACCTACAAAGGCGTGTCAGATGATTTTAACAAAGGTGTTTCTGTAAGCGTTTCTAATGAAATTGTTAGTGTGCCAACAACAACCACATATAGTGGTGACAGTGTAAAAAAATCTATTACTGCTTATGAAAAGGGTACAACTCTTTTAACAGTTTATAGTAATGAAACTGGTAAAACTTCAAGAATTACCGTTAATGTTGTAAAAGTTGCTTCTGGCATAACATTTAAAAATAATAATCTTGCTTTAGCAAGTGTTGCTGGCGAAAAGTTAACTTTGGGTAATAACCTTATTCAAACTTATCCAGAAAGAAGTGACTTTACAAATATAAGTTATCAAATTGGTCAATTAGATGCTTCTGACAACTTTGTTGAATATTCTGTAGATACATTAAAACAAGCTGGTATTAGTTTTGACAAAAATAATTTAACTTTAACAGTTTTAAATCAAAACTTTGATGATGATTTTGACAGTTTTTACATAAAAGCAATTTATGACAATCCTTTGGCTAAAGAAGATAGTACAGAAATTAGTGCTATAACAAAAGTGAAAATTGTAAAACCAATTAGTGATTTAAATTTTTATTATGGCAAGTCAAGTTCTGATGTTACAGAGCAAAATAAATTAAATGCTGATGATGTTCAAGAACTTATTATCAATATTGAAGATTTAAATTATGTTGACTTAGTTGTTGTTGCAAATTCTAATAAAGAAAAAGTTTCTTTTGGTTATATAAAAGATTCTTCATTACCTGTTAGTTTTAAAAATAATAAAGATAACTATGAATATTTTAAAACTGATGTAAACGGAAATATTGTTGACACTGCAGATCATTATTATGAAGCTTCAAAAACTTTTTATTATATAAAAGTTATTGCTGCTAAAAAAACAACAGATAATGATAATTACAATAGTGGAATTTACAATTTAAATTTTACTTGTGATTATAGCGATTATATAGTTGATGGTTATCCACTTGAAAAAACTTTAAAAATTAAAAATGACACTTTAATTAAAAACTTTTCTGTTAATGGTGAAATTTTAGAAAATAAATCTATTATTGATAACCCTACAATGACAGGTTTTTATGACGAAGAAGTATACATTAACAATGATGCAGAATCTTTGGGTACTTCATTAAAAATTAGTGTTGCTAACCCTGTTGTAATTTTAAATCAAAATGCAAGATTTACTTTATCTTTATACAAAGGCAATCAAAAAATTGATAATATTAACGAACATTTTAAAGTTCAAAAATCAATTGGTACTTCAAAAGAAATTGTAAATATAACAGATAATTTTGCTTCTTATTTTGAAAAGAACACAACTTTTTATATTAAGCCAAATAGCGAAACAGAAGAAGTTAAACTTGGTGATGTATATTATTTAATAGCAAAAGCTGTTTTGCCAGAAGAGTATGCAGACAAGCAAGCTGTTGCTTCTATTAAACTTAGGGTGGTTCAAGGTATATCAAGTTTTGAAGGTTTTGATTATATTTACAACCAATATAAAGTTGGTGATGATGGCTTATATGAGGTAGATGAAGTTACTCAAGAAAAAATTGTTATTACAACATCTCAAAGTGATATTAAATTTGATGATTCTTTAGTTTCTGAACAAACATTAAATTTGGATTTGGAAAGTGGTTTTCCTGTTGATATTACTTTAAAATATTTACCTAAAGAAGCAGATTTAAATAATATTATTATTACTTCAAGTAATGAAAAGGTTATTAGTGTTGTTAGAAATCAAGATAGTGATAAATTAAATCAGTTTAAAATTTATCCTGTAAATATTGGTAGCAATGATTATGTTGAAATTAAAACAACAAATCTTGATTCTATTTATAAAATTAATGTTAATGTTTACAGACCAATTACAAACTTTACTGTAAACTTAAGTTCTACTAACACTTCAAGTGGCGTAGGTGGTTTTGAGTTAGATGCAGAAGAAAAAAATATAAAGTCTGCTGAAGTTCAAGTTAACAAAACAATTTCGTTAATATTTGCAACTTTACCTGCAACAGCAAGTAAATATTCTTTGGATTATTATGTTTATGTTTCTGAAATTAAAGAAGAAAATTTATTAGGTAATTATTGGGTTAACTACAAGGGTGAAGCTTCTTCAAACATTGCAATGATTGGCAATGAACATTTTCAACTTGACTGCAAGAGAAATTCTTTTGTTTTTATAAAAGATCAATCAGTTGGAACTACTTATTTTGTTGTTATTAAACTTACAAATCTTGATGGCTCTTTCTGGAGTAGAGAAATTGCTTTAAATTCTTATGTTCCTGTAGAAAGTATTGATACAGATTTAACAAGGGCTTCTTTATATAATCCAAACTTTATTGCTTATTCTCAAAAAACTCAAGATGCTTTAGACCCAAGTGCTTTTGCTTTAAAAATTGAACCAAACAAAGTTTCTGGTAGAGAACCTACTTATAATTTTGAAAATTATGGAAGAATTGTTGTAAAAGTTAATGGTATTACGGAAAATACTTTTTCTATTAAAAATGGCAATTTAATTGCTACTAATGAAAATAGTTTAATTTTAACTGTAAAAGAAACAACAGATGACTATGGTTATTATTGGTTTAAATTAAATCCAAATTACAACTTTGCAACGATAACTTCTGCAGTTTATTTGTCTATAGAAATTAAAGAAATTAATAATTATTTTTCAAAACCTATTTCTTTAAGAATTTTCCAAGCAGAGCAAGTTTCAAGTTTAATGACAGATGCTGACGAACAACAATATTTCAAACAAGGTTTATCTGAAGATAAAACAATTAAAATTAATGTTTTAAAAGAATCTGCTTTTAATAAAAACTTGTTGGTTAAGGTTTATGATATTTTTAATGTAGGTGGAAAAGAATATTATTACGAAAATATTGAACAAAATTCTACTGTTAAAGATGTTAACCTTACTCAAGGCAAAAACTCAACAGAATTTATATTAAATATTTCTCCATTTAATGCTGGAAAGGCAGTTGTAGTTGTAATGCCAGAAGATAGAATTGTTTATTTAGATCAATATTCTTCTTGGTATGAAAAGAAATATATTCCAGTAGATATTTTATCAACAGAATTTATTGAAAATACTTTCTATTATCAAGAATCTACAGAATATGTTTTAGCAACAGAATTTATAAGTGGCGTTCAATATTATATTTTGGCAACAGAAATTGATAATAACATTTCCATTTGGAATGGTTACTTAACATTTTATATAACTGTTGCAGATGGTATTAAAGTTCCTTATCAAATTGCTACAGAAAGCGACCTTAATGAAATTGATGATACAGCAGAATCTTTATCAAAAAGATATATTTTAACAAAAGATATAATTTTAGCTTCATCAAATTGGAAGCCACTTGCAACTGAATATTATTTGGCATCAAATGTAACAGAAGAAAACTTTAATGATGGTATATATTATGTTTTAAATGAAGGTGATTATATTTTACAAACCACCTATACAGCAGAAACAGAATATTATACTTATGGATTTAATGGTGAATTATCTGGTAAATATTCTTATACAAATGTAAAAGGTATTGAAATTAATTATTTCTATAAAATATCTAACTTTACTTATGTTGGTAGAATGGAAGAGTATAATAATGGTTATGGATTATTTACTCAAACAGGCAAACAAGCAAGAATATTAGATTTAAAACTTGGATATACTTTCTTCCAACCAGTATTAACCTCAACTTTTACTTTTGGTGCTTTAGCTGGCAATCATTATGGTTATGCAGAAAACATTGAAGTTGATTTTAATAACTTTACACTTTCATCATCTAATAATTTAACTATAGGTGGTGTAGTAGGTAATAATAAAGGTTATGTAATTAATAAAAATACATCTTCAACAGGTATAACTGGTGTTTTAAATATTGGTTTGGCTAATGAATCTGTTACAGCAAACATTGGTGGTATTGCAGGTTTAAATGAAAACACTATTATTGGTAGTTATGATGTAGAAAAAGATATTGTTTATACTTTTAATAATGCTGGTTTTGATTCTTCATTAAATATTGTAGTAGAAAATAAAACTGTTGTTAGCACAAAGGTTTTTGAAAATACATTTATCGGTGGTGCTGTAGGTAAAAACACAGGTTTATTACAAGGTGTATCTGTTCAAGGCAATATTAAAGCAATTAACTGTAATAATGTTGGTGGATTAATTGGTTTTGCTGGATATCACGAAGATTTTAATGGTATAAAAACAAATGCTGATGGCTCTACAACAACACTCTATTCTGTAAGAAACTCTTATTCTATTGTAAGAGTTAAAGGATATGAATATGTTGGTGGCGCAATTGGTCAAATAAATGGTTCTTCAGAACTTTATATATACAATGTAAGTTCTGAAAATTATGTTCAATCTGGAAACAATAGAATATTTGTTCAAGGTTATAACTATGTTGGTGGCTTTGCTGGAGCTATAATAAATGCAAATATAAGTTATAGTTATTCTGTAAGTTATTACGATTGTTCTAAATTTGAAAAAGAGCAACAATTCTTAGATGCTAATAATTATGATGTTGTGGCTGTTGTATCTTTTGAGGGTGGAACTGGCTCTTATGTTGGTGGCTTTGCAGGAATAACAAGCAACGCATTTATTTCAAATTCTTCAAGTTATTTAAATATTAAAGGTACAGCAGAGGTTGGTGTATTTATTGGAGAAGCAAACAATACTGATGGTAAAAATGTTTTTGCTATTGCTACATTGTATGCTACTGCAGAAGAATTAATTGCTGGTACTATTGGTTTTACACCAAGTGATGATAGTTGTTACTGGTATACAATTGCATATACAAATTGGAATGATTTATATTACAATAAAAATCAAAGTGCTGATGTTTCTACAATTTTGGCTGTTGCATTGCCTGATGGTTGGGGCAAAAACGCAAATATAAATGCAGGTTTACCTTATTTAACAATTGTTTATAAAGAGGGTCAAGATGCTCAAGTATTATTTGCAACAACACCAATTACCATTTTGGCTAATATTATAGATAATAATCCAAATGATGGATACACATCCTATATTAAAAATGATGACTCTTCTTTAATATTGTTCTTTAATAATGATTATCTTTCTCAATATCCTGTAGAAGATATTCAAAAATTAAACTTAATTTCTCTTTTAAGTTTTTCTAATTTAAAAGTATTTGCTGAAACTCATAAGACAGCAAGATTAAATATTTCAACAAGTGCTCCTAATATTATTGCTATAAATAGCGATGGTTCTTTGAGAATTGTAGGAGAGGGTAAAGTTATTATTACCGTTTCTTCTAAATTAAATAATGATTACAAAGCTCAAATTTATATAGTAGTAAAATATGGTGTTAATAATATTAACCTTTATAGCAATGTAGCTTTAACCGATAATTTAAAAGAAAATAATGCTAAAATTGAAATTTTAAAATCAAGAAATCAAACATTATATCTTGAATCGGAATATGTTCGTTTATTACCAATGGAAGGCATAAATGCTGAACTTAAGAGCATGGACGATGTGGCTATTAGATTTATTGTTAAAGGTGATAATAATTTAAAAAATATTTTAGATGCTGCAGATGGAGAACTTGATGACAGAGTAATTTATACTATTGATGACTTATTTAAATTTAATGGTTTAACATGGCTTTATGATGGTACAGATTATACTGTTGATATTCCTGCTAATACAAACCCTGTTATTACACCTATTAAGGCAATGAATAGTTTATATAATGATTTAACAATTTATTATGTTCCAATTATTACACAAACATTTAATGTTTTGCCTCAAACAATTGTTTTAGATTCTTTTAAAGGTGAATTTGATTTATCCATTATCAAAGGTGCAACTGATATTATTTTTGAAAAGAATATGGATATTCCAGAAGAAGGTTTTGTACAAGTTTCACAATTAGAAACTTTCTCATTTACTGTTACATTATTTACAGATTATGAGCAAGATGAAATTGTTGACAATTTTGATATAGAAAATATTGATGGAAAATTAACAATTGTAAAAAGTGATATTTCAAGAATTTATGAAGATGCTCAAAAAACAATATTAAAAAGTATTTCAATAACATATACAATTAACTATAAAGATAAAATGACTGCTGTTGAAGATGATATTGAATATAACTTTGAGTTTTATGCATCATCAAACAATTTAATAAAAGTATTATTGCCTTATGAAATTTTAGGTCAAGATAAAATTAATCAAGTATACGGAACAATTTATGCTAATTTAACAGATTTTCCACAACAACCAGAAAAAACAAATACCATTTACAATGGAAATGTTGGTGTTTTATCAGTAGAGGTTTATCCTTTCTTTAGTAATTACAATAAGATGAGAGTTTATTATGACACTGCTTCAACTTATCCATTGCTTATGACTCAACTTAGTTACAATATTACTGGTGAATCTGGTGAGTTATTAACTGATTATCCATCTTCGGGTAGTATTACAGATAACACTGATACTATGATTGTTGAAAAATCAAGTGGACAAGATACTTATTTGTTAAATGATTTAGGTATTTATTCATATAGCAAAATTTATTTCTTTAGTTTGCTTGTGGCTACAGAAGTTCCTGATAATACACAATACAATGTTTACATTCAATTTTTAAACAGAGATAATACAATTATAGAAACATTTACATATTCGTTTACAACAATTGCTCAACCTTCAATTAATTTATCTTTTGACAGCGATTTAAAGAGTGTTGAAAATATATATCATTTACCTTTAAATACAAACAACAATTTGTATGTAGATTTAGTTAACTATGATGGGGAAGTTTCTTGGGAAATTACTTCTAATGATGCAACTCTTGGTGATAACGAAATTGAAGTTTTAACTCCAACCTTAAATGAAGATGGAACTTACAACTTTAGAGTTTTGCGTTATGGTGACGCTCTTGTTAACGACAATGTATTTAGCGTAAATTTAATTGGTAAAACAATAACTATTAAAGGTTCTATTGTTGACAATGATAGAGTATATTCTCACTCTATTGATGTTCTTGTAACAATGTTTACTGTTAGAGATATTAATGTTCAAAACTCTGATAAGGGTTATATGACATTACCTATGTCTACAACAACACCTTTACAAGTTTCTCTTAATGTTTTCTATGATGAAGCATTAACAAAGAGCGAAGATAACTGGTATGCAGATTGGTATGCTGTTTATGAAGAAAAACAAGATACAACAGATATGCTTTATAAACATTTAACAGCTTGTGGTTATGAAATTTCTAAAAATTTCTCTTCATATTTAACACAACTTACAAATTCTATTTCTAAAGCAAGTTATGATTATTCTGCAGTATCAGAAACAAAACAATCTGGTGTTTGGTTTTATAATAACGAAGATGAATCTGGTTTTATTCAAACAAATAGAGATTACAATTCTTCAACTTTTGGTGTAGAATTTTATAACGAATATTTTGCCGTTCATGGTTATCAAATAGATAAAGATACTAATATGGAATTAAGAGTAAGATTATCTTATACTAATAACGAAGGCGAATCTATTAAAAACTATGAAGCAAAAGGTATTCCAAATGTTTATAATTACAACATTTCTCCAACAAACACTACATATAAAACAGATTTTGAAATTATTAAATCTTTTGTATTAAGCTTTGTATATCAATCAAGTTTAATAGAAGCTATTCCTGTTTCTACAGCAGAAGAGTTTATTAATATGGAAGCTGGTTCTGATTATAGATTAATTAATGATATTGTATTAGAAAAATATACTCCAATAAATACAGCAATAAATTCTTTTGATGGTAATAATTACAATATTTATATAACAAGTTTTGCTTACGACAGTGCAACAGAAGATGACTGTGTTTTAGGTTTGTTTGACACTGTTGATAAAAATACACTTTTATATAATGTAAAAGTATATTATGCAAATAAAGTAACATTAATAAATGATAATTACACACCGGGTACAGCACCTTTAAGTATATCTTTATTAAATTCTGGAAATGTAAAATTTGGTGGTATTGCTGTAACAAATAATGGTGTATTAACAAATTGTAGAGTACTTGGTAAGTTTAGTTTAACATTAAATGTTGATAAAAATTCAGGTACAATTGCTGATACATTAGTAGGTGGTTTAGTTGCAACAAACGCAGCTACTGGATATATAACAAATTGTAAGGTAGAAAATTTTGATTTAAGTTGTTATGGTGTTACTGGTGGTTTTGTTGCTCAAAATAGTGGTAGAATTGTTGCAAGTTACTTTAACGAAAGTTCATTAAATAACTTATCAAGTGATAACACTGCAGGTTTTGTTTATAACAATGATGGCGAAATTTACGAATGTTATGTACAGGGCAAGAGAAAAGAAAGTGATAATGATATTAGAAATACCGGTGCAGGTGTAGGTTCAAAAGGTATAGTTGGTGGTTTTGTTCATACAAACACAAATTTAATTACCGATTGTTATTCAAATATTTCATTATCATCATCAAGATATATTTCTGGTTTTGTTTATACAGAAACCTCATCAAGTGTTATTACAAGATGTTATTCTATTAGTTATAAATCAAGTTCTGACAATAGTACAGTTGCTTCACCTTTTGCTGGTGCAAATTCTGCAAACTATACAGAAATAACTATAAATGGACAATTAAACAATTGCTATTTCTTAAATATTGATGGAACTTGGAACTCTTTAGAGTGGGCAAGTGAAGAAGAAAATAAAAAGGCAATAGGTTTAACTCTTGATGAATTTTCAACTCATACAAACTTTACTAATTATGATTTATCATTAACTTATAAAACTGGTACTTATGCTGATAATAAAACTGAATATAATTATATTGATGGTTATACTTGGGTTATTATAGAAGGTAAACCGGTAATTGTTTCTACTTTAGTAGATACAATAAGCCAAAGTGATTATATTGGTAAATTTAAAAATTATGGTAATACATATGATTACTATAAGGCAGAAGATTATAATATTACAGTAGTTGATGTTGCTGTTGGTCAAAATAAAATAAGAAAGAGTTATTATAATAATCCTGATAAAGTTGACCCATCAAAATTAACAGAAAATCAATTATTATTCTATACAATTCAAGATAATGTTAAATTAACATTAACATACAATTTCACACAACTTGTTAATAGTTTTGATATTAAACCTATTACAATTACATATTCTATAGTTGTTGAAAGTGGCGTTATTACTTCTAAAAAACTTCTTAACGCAGAGCATTTAGATGATGAAGGAAAGATAGTTGTTCTTGATGTTAAAGATTCTGCTGGTAATGGTTATGAAGAAGATAAAAACTTTAGAGCAAATGATACAATTGAAATAACATATGACCAAAATGGTATTATTAATTATATTATATTTAAAGAGTTAGAAAGTGCTTCTTATCATTATGGTAGTAATGCTGTAGAAATATCTCATGTTATTGGGTCAAGAACAAATCCACAAATGATTTATGATTATAATTCATTTGTTGAAACAACATCAAAAGATAATATTGGTAAATTTTATAGAGTTGTTAAAGATATAAACTTTAATTATCAATTTACTCCAACTGCATATATTGACTTCCAAGGTTCATTGCAAGGCAATTATATGAGTTTTAACAATTTATCAATTTCTTATTTAAATAATTCAACTAATGAAAAATTAAATACAACAAATTCTTTTGGTTTATTTTCAAAAATTTCTACTGTAAAAGCTATTACTTCTGGTAGCAGTGGTTCTGGTAATGTTAACAGAGTTATTGAAGATGATTTTAGTACTACAGTTTCTAATTTAAAAATAAATGTTGTTGAAGTTTTATCAAACTCTCATAGATTTGTTGGTACTTTAGCTGGTCAAATAGGCAGTTATGAAAAAGAAATTAACAACAGAAAAATTATTATAAATAATATTTCTATTGCAGGCGTAAACGGAAATAGCGCTTATATTCAAGGTAAAAATGCTGTTGGTGGTTTGGCTGGACTTGCAGTAGGTAGTGTTATTATAAAAGATATAAATTGTTCTGTTAATGTTAACGCTACTAAAGAAATTAACAATACAGATGTTGGTAAAATACTTTATATTCATAATTTAAGTGGACAAGAAAGCAATGGTGCACTTGATTCTGATAGTGGAGATGCTTCTGCTTATTCTGTTTCAAATTTAGCATATGCTGGTGGTGTAATTGGTATTTTCCATGCTGAAAAAATTTCTGACGAATCAACACAAAAAGATTATAATGCTAACAACATTACCATTGGTGGTGAAATATCAATAATTGGTGGTATAGTAGGTTCTGCTTTTGGGTTAGTAGGAAATACTACAGTTGTTAATTTTGTAAATACAACATTGACAAATGGTGAAAAGAATTACTTAAAGGCAACTGGATATGCTGGTGGTTTAGTTGGTGAGAACAGAGGTGTAATAAGCAGTTCTTCTATAACTTATGGTGCTTTAGAAAGTTATAATTCTGTAAAAGTTGGTTCTTCTAACTTAATTGAAAATAATTATTTTTACAACGAAAAAGCAGCAAGTTCTACCATAGCTATTGGTGGTTTGGTTGGCTTTAATAATGGTGGAGAAATATTAAATTCAATTTCTACAATTGATGTAAGAAATAAAACAGCAACCGTTGCTGGTGGTGCTGTTGGTAGAATGGCAGAAGGTAAGGTTGAATATGTAATATCATCTGGTTCTGTTGTTGCTGAAAATGTTGTTGGTGGTTTAATTGGTACTATTAATAATGTTGGCATTTTAACAGAAACAGAAGGTTCAAACAATTATGCTGAAGCAGCAATTTCAAATAGAGGTGCTTTAATTGTTGGGGGAGAAACAATTGCCCCTACAATAATTTCAAACTCTGTTGCAGCAACAAACTGGCAAATATCAGATTATGTTTATTATAAAAACATGAAAGCATCAAATGCTCTTCTTGGTGGATTTGTTGGTCTTATTGCTTATTCAAGTGATGATTACAGTTTTGTTTCTTTTGAAAATACAGGTGTAAACCGTGGCTATAATTATTATACAAATACTGTTTATACTTCCCTTAACAGTTCAAGTCCTCAAATGTATTTAAAACCTGCTTATAAATCAAATACTCTTGATAAAATTGTGTCTACTACTTTAACAGATGCTGCAATTGAAGTTTTAACATATACAGACAACGCAGGAAATTCTGAGCAAGCAGTATACCCATATTCAACAAGAGAAATGTATTATGAAGACACATTAACAACTTCAAAATATCAAATTAAGACAGAAAGAAATGCATTATTCTCAACTGGTTCTATTATGCAATTTATTTATTCAATAGAATCAAGTACTATAGATATAGAAAACATTAATGATTTATATATTAAAATAGATTTAGATGATCTTGATTTGACAATTCCTAATGATGCTTCAGGCAACAAAGTAACAGGAGATGCTTTATTGCAATGGTATAATAAAATTTTTGGTAGAGTTTATATTTTTGATTTAGCAAAACAAGAATATATTGTTGCTACTAAAGATACTTTAGCTGGAAATTTATTCTATATTGCAAAGCCAAATCTTGATTATTATATTGTAAGTAAAAAATATCAAGTAGATAATATTAATGATATTGTTATGGTTGTAGATAAAGATTCTGTTACACAATATGATAGCCATACTTTTGAAAATATTGATGATTTTAAAAAGGTAAAAGGATTTGTTATAAACGGTATAGAACTTGCAAACCTAAAAAGTGATAATTTAACTTATGTTGATGATGCAACAAATAAAACAAGAATTTATACAAACAAAAAGGCAAATAACGAACCATTTGTTACTTTGCCAAATGGTGTAGAAATTATTGGTATTAATTACTGTGTTAAAGAAGTTTCTTTAACTTCAACAACCGGAAATACAGTTGTAACAAAAACATACTACAGATTACAATATGTAGAATTAAAAAATAGATACTATGTAAATAGAACATATATAGAAAGTAATATTTCAAGGGTATCAACATCACAACAAGCATATACATTAAGTATTAATTCTAAAGCTGTTATTTATGAAAATTATATAGATAGTGGTTATTGGAAAGCAGATAAAAACTTCTTACTTAATGCAAATTATGAAGAAACAGATAAATATTTAATTAATTTGGAATATGCTTCAATTTATTTGTGGAATACCTTTATTGATACAAGTAAAGATATTGATACTGGAGAACTTATATATAATCTTTCTATTATAGACAATACAGTAGAAATATTTGATGCTGTAGATTTGGCAACATTTGCACATGCAATTAACAATCCTGATTTCTATGACGAATTTAAGGCAAAAAATGTTGTTTTAAAAGATGATATTGACCTTAGTGGTAAATATTGGGTTCCTATTGCTAATAATGA
The DNA here is from genome assembly GCA_017398655.1 of Clostridia bacterium. Taxonomy (GTDB): domain Bacteria; phylum Bacillota; class Clostridia; order Christensenellales; family UBA1242; genus UBA7862. The sequence goes on along the minus strand of JAFQFI010000001.1, from coordinate 10,599 downwards.
AGAAAGACCTTTCTTGGGTACCTTTTCTGGATTAGGAACAGATGCTTTTGGAAATGAAAAAGTATTTTCAATTAAGTATGCAACTGTAAATCAAAATTGCAATTTAGTTGATACAAATCAAGAAGTTGAAGTTGCATCTTTATTTGGCTATGTTGGTTCTGGGGCTGTTATATCTAACTTAATAATTACTGGTGGGGATATGACTGGTAAAATAGCAGCAGGTATTGTTGGCGTTTCTTTGGGAAGTGTAACAATCGAAAATGTTACAAACAGAAATAACATTACTGGTTCTACTGCAGCAGGTGGTATAGTTGGATATGCAAAAACAGATGCTCTTACAGTTAAAAATAGTAAAAACTATGGTGAAATTTCTCATCATAACACTTCAAGTGAAGTATATGGCATTGGTGGTGTAGTTGGTTTTGCAGAAAAATTAACTTTAGCTAATTGTCAAAATAATGGTGTTATTTATGTATTTAATAACAAAACTTTATACACCAATATTGTTGATCCAATTAAAACAGAATTGAGTGTTGGTGGCGTGGTTGGTAAAGTTGTAGATGGTATATTTGCAGAAGAAAATTCAAACAAAGGTAACATTACAATTAACTCTAATGCACACACATTAAAAGTTGGTGGCGTAGTTGGTAGTTCAATTATAAATTCTAAAGTAGTGTCTGGACTTAAAAACTATGCAGATTTAAATATTAACAGCAATAATATTTATAGTGCTTTAGAAAGTAACTCAGAATATGCCTTTATGATGATTGGTGGTGTAGTTGGTGATTTACAAAATAACTTAACCTTATGTGGTAATGAAGGTAAAATTAACTTTTCATTAAACACAACATCAAATTCTTATATTGGTATTGGTGGTATTGCAGGTTTTGCAATTGCTGATGTAAATAATGGAAATAATAAAACAAAAGGTATAACAGAAAGTTATAATACAAATAACATAGAAGTATCTACTATTAATGTTAAAGCAAAAGTATCTATGGGTGGTATACTTGGATACGCAAAAATTAATGATTTGGATAGAAATACAACATCTATAATTAATGTTAGAGATTGTTATAATTCTGGCGATTTACAAAGCGATTCAAATGGTACAATTTTTGCAGGTGGTATAGTTGGCTCTGCATTATTTGAAGATATGGTTGAAGGTAATAAAACATATTTACTTTCAATGAGAAATTATACTGATGATGAAAAACTTTATGTTGCAAATTGCATTAACTTAGGTTATGTAAATATTACAAGTATTAATGAATTTGCAAATTCACTTGGTGCTATTATTGGCTTGGGTGAAATGAACGAAAACAATGTTTCAACCTTTGTTGTATTAAACGGAGGTAGCAACTTGTACTTAAGAGATTCTGCTTATAGTGGTGCAACAATTTATCCCGGATATAGTACTCTTATACAAGGTGAAACATCAAGTGATTCTTCTTCCTATAAACCAGTTTCTAACACAGAAGAAAAGGGTTGCAAAGCACAATTAATTACAAGTTTAAAAGATATTTCTACTTATGATGCAACTTGGAATTTTGCCTTAGACGAAAATGGAGTTTGGGTTCAATTCTATGATACTTGGTATCCTTCTATTAAGAAAAATATGTCTTCTTCAATGTGGGCAGATAAACAAGAAGAAGTTGCACAAGAAAAAGGTAGTTTTGTTGTAAGTACAGCCGAACAACTTGCTTATTTGTCTGAAAAAATTAACTCTGGTGAAATTGAAACAACAAATGTTACAATTAAACTTACAGATTATATTGATTTATCAAACCGTTATTGGACACCAATAGGTACAGAAGAAAATCCATTTAAAGGAACATTTGATGGTAACGGATTTGTTATAAGAAATATAACAATTGATGGCGATATTTTAACTGATGTAAAATATGCAGGTCTTTTTGGATTTATTCAAGATGCAACAATTCAAAACTTAGGTTTAGAATCTGTAATTATTAAAAATGTAGATTACGCAGCATCTTTGGCTTATAGCGCTAAAAACTCTGTTATAACAAAAGTTTATTCTGATAATGGTGGCAGTAGCGATAGTATTGTTTCTGCATCATCTTCAGCTGGTGGTTTAATTTGCTATGCTGATGATTGTATTCCATTAGACCAAAACAACTCTAAAGGTGGTTTATACTATAGTTACAATAATGTTCCTGTAGAAATTACCGGACCATACGCTGAAGGTAAGAGCTATGTTGGTGGTTTAATTGGTAGAATGAGAAACTCTTTAATTGATAGTAGTTATAATAATACAAGAAGTGTTGTTACAACTTCTGAAAAAATTGAAGAAGAAGGTATAGGTAATAATAATCAAATTCTTATTTGTGATTATGCAGATAAAAATAGTGGATTATTTAATGTATTTAACCTTGCTTTACAAGTTAAATCAAATGCTGTAGAAAACATAGATGGAGTAGACCAAGTTGTTTCTTCAACAACTTTTGAATGTCAACCTTTAATTTACGAGTTGGAAAAACAAGATGGCAGAGAAGAAGCTTCAATTGTTACTGGTTTGCCTCCAGAATTTGCAAACTTAAAAGACAAAGAAGATGGTTCAAATTTAAAAGATATTTGGACAGAAGAATATACTTTAAATGAAATAGTTGGCGAAAATCAATATCCTTCCATTAGAGGCCTTGGTCAAGAATGGAAGAATACAGAAAGTGAAGCTTTAATGGGCTTTACAAGCGAAGATTTGTCTACAGATTCTTTGGAAACAACACTTTCAACAATTAATATAACAAATACATTAGTTGATTATACAGGTGAAGAAAATCAAACAGATTATAAAATTAAAACTTATTATTTAATTTCTTCTGCTGAAGAACTTGCTTGGGTTTCAACAAATGTTAATAGTGGTAATTTATCAACAAGTTCTTGTGAATTTATTCTTGTAAAAGATATTGATTTAAGCAAGAAATATTGGACACCAATTGGTGCAAACTCTGTTTATCCTTTCCAAGGTATATTTAACTTTAATGGTCATGTTATAAAAGGTTTAACAATAGATTCTACTTCATTAATATATGGTGGCTTATTTGGTTTTACAAATGGTGCTAAAATTATAAATGGTTATTTAGTAGATGCATTTATTAAAGTAAAATATGACGACCCTAAAACAAATATTTATGTTGGTTCTCTTGTAGGTAAAGGATATAATACAACAATTGAAAATATTTATGTTTCAACTGCTGTTGGTGCTTTCTCAAATTCTGGTGCTTTTGTAGGTGGATTAATTGGTTCTTTAACTGGAACTCAAGATTACAGAATTTCTAATATTAGAGTTGAAAAGAGCATAAAGAATAAGGGAACAACAAACCAGATTGATTCTTATATTGATATTTCTGCTTATTATCATCAAGTTGTTGAAAATATTAAAGAAGAAACTGGTGAAGAACTCGGTAAAATTAAAAGCAAAACCACAAATATTGGTGCATTCTCTTCAGGTGGTAGTGTTTATGCAGGTGGTGTAGTTGGTTATATTTCTGGTTACGAATTAGAAGAAGTTGATAATGAATATTTATTAAATGCTTCTTATTCTAGCTGTAACTTATCTGCAGTTTCTATATCTAATGCATCTTCAGTATACGCAGGTGGCGTGGTTGGTTATGCTTCAGAGCAAGTTTCATTTAACAACATTCAATCTTCTGGTATGATAAAAACCTATACAAATCAAACTGATATTCTTGGTGGTATTGTTGGTTATATGGATAATGGTAATATTAAAAATGCCTACTTTACTGGCTATTTAGAATATTGTCAAGATTTCAATAATCACTACTTTACATATGTTGGTGGTATTGTTGGTTATATGCAAACAGAAGGTTGGTTAAAACAATGTGTAAACAAAGGTGAACTTTGTCAAAATCCTGACATTATTAACGAACCAGTAGTTGTTGGTGGAATTATTGGTTTCTCAAATGATAGATTCTTTACAGATGATGAAAACTGTATTTATTCAACAGCTTTAGGTTTTATTGGTGACCCAGTTGGTCTTGATGAATTAAAACCTCAACCTCCTGCAAACCAAAACAACGAAGAAGCTTACAATGCTTACTTAGAAAAATTAAATGCTTATAACGCACAAATGGCAGCAATTTATAGTACAGATTTAAATAACATTAATTCTAGCTATAACTTTGATGAAAATTTCTGGGTTAGTGCAGCATTAAAATCAAAATTAACATACATTACTGGTTGTGGAACAACTTATAAAGCTGATATCAAGAAGTTGAACTATGAAAACTTAGCATTACAATCAAGTGGTGCTTTGGCAGTAAACTTTAATGATGTTGAACTTAGTTCTTCTGCAACTTTAGGTGAAGGCAGTTCAATTTGCGTTGCAGCAATTGACGAAGATTTTAATTATATTTACTTTAAATACACACCTACAGATGGTGATGGTTTTGATAAAGATGATTTTATTTTAAGTGACTTGTTACGAAAGGTTACAGGAGTATGCGAAGAAAATTTAGTTTACTTATGTTTATCTATTGTTAAAGATTAACAATTTTAAAACAACAAAAAAGGTGTACAAAAGTACGCCTTTTTTTGTTAAACCTAAACAAATATGTGTTTAAAAAATAATTTTCTTTATTTTTTACTTGACAATATGACAAATTTTTGATTTTCTTTAAGTTTTTTTATAAAAACTATTGACTATTAAATTTGCTTGTGTTAAAATTCAAAATACTTTATGTTGATAAATTGCGCGTTTTGTTTTTTCTGTTAAAAAATATTGTAAAAAAAGAGGTTATGTTAAGCAAATTTTCACTTGTTTTAATAAGAAAATTAAGTAATTTAACATGACATATTTTTTTGCGAAGTTGCAACAAATAAAGTAAAAAAACACTTTATAAGAAGGAGCCGATATGGGACAATCTAATCCTATTCAAATTAAAAAATCAATTCATGGCAAAGTGGAAAGAGTAAATTTTTCAAAAATTAAAGAACCTATTGATATGCCATACCTAATTTCAATTCAAAAAGATGCATATAAACAATTTTTGGAAACTGGTATTGCAGAAATATTAGAAGAGTTTTCTCCTATTACAGATTATAGTGGTAAAGCAGAAATCTATTTTGTTGACTATACTTTAGATCCAACAAGCAAATACTCTAAAGCAGAATGCAAAAGAAAAGGTATTACATACTCTGTTGCATTAAAAGCAAGAGTTAGACTTGTTAGAAAAGAAGATGGTGAAGTAGTAGAACAAGAAGTTTTCTTGGGCGATGTTCCACTTATGACAGAAGAGGGCTCTTTTATTTTTAACGGTATTGAAAGGGTTGTTGTAAGCCAAATCGTAAGGTCACCAAGCGCTTATTTTGCTAAAGAACAAGATAAAACTGGTAAATGGTTGTTTAATGGTACAATTATTCCTACTCGTGGTACTTGGGTAGAAGTAGAGCAAAATGTAAATGACATTTTAAAAGTTGTAATTGATAGAAGTAGCAAAGTTACTCTTGGCGTTTTCTTAAAATGTTTTGGTTTTACTTCAAAACAAATTAAAGATACTTTTGGTAATAATCCACTTATCAATAATACTCTTGATAAAGAAGTACAAGAAACTCAAGAAGAAGCTTTAATTGAGTTAAGCAAAAAGATGCGTCCAAGCGAAGTCCCAAGCGCTGAGGCAACTTATAACTTTATTAATTCGCTTTTCTTTACTCATCAATATTATAATCTTGCAAGAGTTGGTAGATACAAACTTAATAAAAAATTAAGCATTGCAACTCGTATTACAGGACAAACTGCTTATGGCGATATTAAAATTGGCGATAAAGTAGTTGTTAAAGATGGCGAAATTATTGATAGAGAAATTGCAAAACAAATTCAAAACGCTGGTATAAACGAAGTTTGGTTAAGAGCAAAAACTCTTAGAGGCGACTTCAAAATGGACAAAGATAAATTTGTTCCACACAAAGTTGTTGGTAATAACAGAGTAGACCTTTCTGCTATTTTCCCATGTGATGAAGCAGAACTTGGTATTTTAGAAAAAGTTCATTATCCAACATTAATGAATATATTAAAAGAAAACAAAACAAAAGAAGATAAACTTCAAGCAATTAGAGATAACGCAAAAGAATTAATGAACTTCCAATTAACAATGGATGACATTATTGCAACAATTAGTTATCACTTAGATTTAAATAACGGTATTGGCGAAATTGACAATATTGACCACTTAGCAAACAGAAGAATTGCTACTGTTGGCGAACTTATGGGCAGTGCATTTAGAAGTGGTGTTAATAAACTTGCTGGTGTTATTAGAGAAACTCTTCAAGCACAAGATTTAACAACTGTTAACCCATCTTCAATTATTAATGCAAGACCTATTAATAAAGCATTAAAAGATTTCTTAGCAAGTTCTCAATTATCACAACTTATGGATCAAGTTAACCCAATTAGTGAGTTAACACAAAAGAGAAAAATTTCTGCTGTAGGTCCTGGTGGTGTTAAAAAGGAAAGAGCAACTGCTGAAGTTCGTGATATTCACTATTCTCACTATGGTAGAATTTGTGCTATTGAAACTCCTGAAGGTCAAGGTATTGGTCTTATTAACTCTTTAGCAACATATGCAAAAGTTAATGAATATGGCTTCTTACTTTCTCCTTTAAAAGTTGTAGATAAGAAAACTGGCAAGGTAACAAACGAAGTTGTTTACCTTATGGCAGATGAAGAAGAAAACTGCTGTGTAGCTCAAGCTATCGAACCATTAACGGAAGATGGTCATTTTGTTAACCCAAGGGTTATTGTAAGGCGTAAAGAATCTGTTATTGAAGTTCCTGCAAGTGAAGTTGACTATGTTGATGTTTCTCCAAGACAACTTATTTCTGCTGCTACATCACTTATTCCTTTCTTAGCAAACGATGATACATCTCGTGCTTTGATGGGTTCTAACATGCAAAGACAAGCTGTTCCACTTTTGACAACAGAAGCTCCTTGGATTGGAACTGGTATGGAACACAAAATTGCTGTTGATAGTGGCGCAATGATTTTAAATAAAAATGCTGGTTATGTAAGTTATGTTTCTGCTACAGAAATCAGAGTTAAAAATGATGATGGCGAAACAGATACTTATTACTTAACAAAATTTACAAAAACAAACCAAGATACATGCATTAACCAAAAACCTGCAGTTATTAAAAACCAAAGGGTAGAAAAAGGCGATGTATTGGCAGATGGTTTTTCAACAAAAGACGGCGAACTTGCTCTTGGTAAAAATATGACAATTGCATATATGAACTGGGAAGGTTATAACTATGAGGACGCTATCTTAATTTCAGAACGACTTGTAAGAGAAGATGTTTTTACATCAATCACTCTTAAAGTTGAAGAAAGTAAAGCAAGAAGCACTAAACTTGGTGATGAAGAAATTACAAGAGATATTCCTAACCTTGGTGAAGATGCATTAAAGAACCTTGATGAAAATGGTATTGTTAGAGTTGGTGCAGAAGTTAGACCGGGCGATATTTTGGTTGGTAAAGTTACTCCAAAAGGTGAAACTGAACTTACTCCTGAAGAAAGATTATTAAGAGCTATCTTCGGCGAAAAGGCAAGAGAAGTTAGAGATACTTCACTTCGTGTACAACACGGTCGTGGTGGTATTGTTGTTGATGTTCAAGTATTTACAAGAAAGAACAAAGACGAACTTGAACCGGGCGTAAACACAATGGTTAAAGTTTATGTTGCTCAAAAGAGAAAACTTTCTGTTGGTGATAAAATGGCTGGTCGTCACGGAAACAAAGGTGTTGTTAGCCGTGTATTACCTGTTGCAGATTTACCATATATGGAAAATGGTCAACCTGTTGATATTGTTCTTAACCCACTTGGTATTCCAAGCCGTATGAATGTAGGCCAAGTGTTGGAAGTTCTTCTTGGTAAAGTTGCAAAAGCTCTTCATTGGAAGGTTGCAGTTCCTGTATTTGACTGCATTAACGAAAAAGAAATTTTCCAATTGTTTAAAGATAATGACTTAGAAGAAGATGGTAAAATGGTTCTTTATGATGGAAGAACTGGTGAACCATTTGAAAACAGAGTTACAGTTGGAACTATGTATATGTTAAAACTTGACCACATGGTTGACAGCAAAATGCACGCTCGTTCAACTGGTCCATACTCACTTGTTACACAACAACCTCTTGGTGGTAAAGCTATGTTTGGTGGACAAAGATTTGGTGAGATGGAAGTTTGGGCTCTTGAAGCATATGGTGTTTCAAGATTGCTTCAAGAAATGCTTACTGTTAAATCTGACGATATTGTTGGTAGAAATAAAACTTATGAAGCAATTGTAAAAGGTTTCCCAATTGCAGAACCGGGTATTCCAGAATCATTTAAAGTTATGATTAAAGAATTCCAAAGTTTAGGTCTTGATATTAAGATTTTAACTGAAGAAAACCAAGAAGTTTCTATTAGCGAATTATCTAATGACGAAACAGAAACAACACCATTTGTAATTAAACCAAAAGATGCTGTTCAAGATATTGAACTTAACCTTGAAGATAACACTTCTGCAGATGTTGTTTCTGAAGCAGAAGTAAATCAAGAAAACGATATATTTGATAACTTTGATGAAAACTCATTGTTTGATGATTTTGAATAAAATTTAAAGATTTTTAACTTGGATTTTTAAATAAACAAAAATTTAAATTTTTCTTCTTAGGAAAAACCTTAAATGTGGTTATTTTCCTAAGAAAGAACAAATTTATATAGGTAAAATTTTAAGGAGATTTTTATGTTTGAACTTAACAATTTCGACTCAATGAAAATTGGTATTGCTTCACCTGAAAAGATTAGGGAATGGAGTTATGGTGAAGTAACAAAACCAGAAACTATTAACTATAGGACATTAAAACCAGAGAGAGATGGTCTTTTCTGCGAAAGAATTTTTGGACCAAGAAAAAACTGGGAATGTCATTGTGGAAAATATAAAAGAATAAGATACAAAGGCGTTATTTGCGATAAATGTGGCGTTGAAGTAACTCACTCTAAGGTAAGGCGTGAAAGAATGGGTCACATTGAACTTGCAACTCCTGTAAGCCATATTTGGTTCTTTAGGGGTATTCCTTCTCGTATTGGCGTTATTCTTGATATTACTCCAAAATCCCTTGAACAAGTATTGTACTATGTAAATTACATTGTTCTTGACCCTAAAAATACTCCTTTTACTTATAAACAAGTTATTTCTGATAAAGAATACCGTGATGCAGTAGAGCAATATGGCGAAAATTCTTTCAAAGCAGGTATGGGTGCAGAAGCTATTAAACAACTTCTTACCGAAATTGATCTTGAAAAGGATTATGCAGAACTTAAAGATATTGTTAAAACTGCTAAAGGACAAAAAAGATTAAAAGCAATTAAGCGTTTAGAAATTGTTGATGATTTTATTAAGAGTGGCAATAAGCCAGAATGGATGATTTTAGATGTTGTTCCTATTATTCCACCAGATTTAAGACCTATGGTTCAACTTGATGGTGGCAGATTTGCAACAAGTGACTTAAACGATTTATATCGTAGAGTTATTAACCGTAATAACCGTCTTAAAAAACTTATTGAACTTGGTGCTCCAGAAGTTATTATCAGAAACGAAAAAAGAATGCTTCAAGAATCTGTTGACGCATTAATCGAAAATGGTAAGCGTGGTAAAGCTGTTCAAGGTCCTAAATCAAGAGACTTAAAGAGCTTAACTGCAATGCTTCGTGGTAAACAAGGTCGTTTCCGTCAAAACTTGTTAGGAATGAGGGTTGACTACTCAGGTCGTTCTGTTATTGTTGTTGGCCCAGAACTTAAAATTTATCAATGCGGATTGCCAAAAGAAATGGCTTTGGAACTTTTCAAACCATTTATTATGAAAAGACTTGTTGAAATGAACGAATCTCACAACATAAAAAGTGCAAAACGCGTTATTGAAAGAGAAAAACCTATTGTTTGGGATGTTCTTGACGAAGTTATTAAAGATCACCCAGTATTACTTAACCGTGCTCCTACACTTCACAGATTAGGTATTCAAGCTTTTGAACCTGTATTATGCGAAGGTAGAGCTATTAGATTACACCCTCTTGTTTGTGTTGGCTTTAACGCTGACTTCGACGGTGACCAAATGCCGGTTCACGTTCCATTGTCTTTAGAAGCAAGAGCAGAAGCAAGAATGATTATGTTGTCATCTAACAATGTATTAAAACCTGCTGATGGTCAACCTGTTATGACACCTGCTCAAGATATTGTTATTGGTTGTTATTATATGACAATTGATAAACCGGGTGCTTTAAACGAAGGTATGAACTTTAAAGATGAAGACGAAGCTATTATGGCTTATCAAACAAAGAACATAGAGCTTCAATCAAAAATTACAGTTAGAAGAACTGCCGAATTTAATGGAGAAACTGTTACTGGTAGGGTAGAAACAACTGTTGGTAGAATTTTATTTAACCGTTGTATCCCTCAAAATATTGGATATATTGACAGAACTAAAAAAGAAAATGTACTTAGATATGAAATTGAAGGTACTGTTGATAAAAAAGTATTAGGCAAAATTGTATTTGCAACATACAATGCATTAGGTTCAACACCTACTG
>JAFQFI010000077.1 GCA_017398655.1 Clostridia bacterium | reverse complement strand
CCTTCAGCTAGTGATACAGTAATATGAGGTTTCTTTAAGACTGTAGGATTTTGTTCATCATAATTTATATAATAATCTTTTAATTCATCTGGAAATAATATTTCAAATCCACTGTTTTGCCCATCATTACCATAACCTATTAAATATATTTCAAATATAATATTATTAAAATTTTTATAAAAATCAATTAAATTATAAACTTATATTAAAATTCGACAAAACAAGACAAAAGGAAGATATACAAATGCGAAAAAGACAAATTAAAAAAATATATAAAACAGCATATTCAGCTCAAGAAAAATTAAATGCATTAAAATTATTAAAAGTTTCAACATTTGAATTTACAGCTCATAGATATCACTGCACAATACAAACTCTTTATCGTTGGAAGCGAATATATGATGGAACTATTGAAAGTTTAGAACCTAAATATTGTGCTCCATATACACCACACCCAAACAGCCATACAGCTGAAGAAATTAAAAATATTAAAAATGTTATCAAAAGAAACCCAAATATCGGTTTAAACGAACTTTATGGCAAATTAAGGTTAAATTATGCTTATGTTCGTAATCCTGTTAGTTTGTATCGTTTTCTTCGTAAAAATGGTTGGTATAAAGATGTTAAAAAGAAAAATAAATATATTCCACAACATTATGATACACCTGTTTCTATTGGTGTAAAATGGCAGCTTGATGTTAAGTATATTCCAAGAAACTGTTATGTTGGACCATTTCAAGCTGATAAACATTTTTATCAATACACAGTTATTGATGAAGCAACAAGAGAAAGATTTATTTACCCATACGAAGAACAAATTGGTCTTTCAACTGTTGACTTTATCAAGAGAGCAATTATTTATTATGGTTATAAACCTGATATAATACAAACTGATAATGGAAGCGAATTTACATATACAAAACTTAAAAATGAAAAAGAACATATCTTTGATAGATATTGTTTAGCAAATAAAATTATTCATAAAACTATTAAACCAAGAACACCAAGACACAATGGTAAAGTTGAAAGGTCGCATAGAAACGACAATGAAAGATTTTATAAATATTTAAAATTCTATTCCTATGAAGATTTAAAGCTTCAAATGAAAGCATATTTAACTCGTTCAAATTCGATACCAATATCAACTTTAAAATCTCGTGATGGAAAATTGTCTTGGTTAACACCTAAAGAGAAGCGAAAGGAATTATTGCTTTTAGATTGGGGTGTAGTTGAATAAGATATTACAACTTAATATTCTGCTAAAACTATGTCATTTTATGCCATAGTTCTTTTTGGTTGTAAAATTTCGCAACTTCTCTTAAGAGAAGTATCTATTTGAATAAAAAAAGTAGTAAAAACAATATATTTCTACTACTTAAAAATATTTTTAATTTTTTTTAGATTTTTTTTAAAAAACAATTGACAATTCTTCATATTTAATATTTTAATTTGTTAAATTTTTACAATAAAAATTAAATAAAACTTAAACTTTAAACTCTTCTTCTAAATAAGATTTATAAAGTTTTTTAAAAGCAATACTGCGTGCGTTAACTTGTTCTTTTTCTTGGTTAGTTAACTCTGCAACAGTTCTACCGTCATTAAGTTCTACTATAGAATCAAAGCCAAAAAAATTATCTCCTCTTTGCTCTTTTGCAATTTTACATTTAACTTCGCCTTTATATGTTGTAATATTGCCTTTTTTATCACAAACAGCTAAATAACAAACTACTTTAGCACCTCTTAATTCATCATCAACATTAGCCATTTTTTCTAATATAGCGTTATTGCGTTCTTCTGCAGTAGAATTTGGTATAAATCTATGAGTATAAACACCCGGCCAACCTTCATAAAAATCTATTTCCAAACCACTATCGTCAGCAACAACACACTCACCTGTTTGTTCGTGAATAACAACTGCTTTTTTAATTGCGTTTTCTTCAAAAGTTTTTCCATCTTCTTCAATGTCAACTTCAATACCATATTCTCTTAAGCCAACTAAATTAAGGTCTGGTGCTAAATCCTTTAACTGTTTTAATTTATCTAAATTATTTGTTGCAACAATCATTTATACTTTTCTCCTATTACTACCAAAATTAAAAGTCCAAATTTCTTTGGACTTTTATTTTTATTAAAAATTAGTCAATATCTTCAATGTTAAGATTTGCAATATCATCTTCTGGCTCATTATCAGCATCAGGATTTTTAAGTAAATCTTCGCCAAAGCCCTCATCTTCATTTTCTGGCATATCTTCAGGCAATTGATCAACTAAAGCAGTTATTGCTTTTTCTACGCTTCTGTTTCTAAATCTATCAAAGAAAATTCTTGTTCTGTTTTCGTTTATGTCTTCTTCAATTAAATCTTTTTTAGACATTTCAACAGGATCAAGATTCAATTCTTTATATAAAATTTCACAAATATATTGACTTAAAAACCAAAAATAATTTTTTAAATTAAGGTCGTTAAATTTAATAATTTGACCCCATCTTGGGCTCATTAAAATCATATCAACTGCAGGGTTCATAAAGGTTTTCATTTTTTGAGGTGCCAACTTACTACCATTTGCAGCAGCAATAATGTTCCACTCTAAAGCCCTTTTATAGTTTATTGGAAAAATTTCAGCAAAACCTCTTTTGTAAATATAACCCATATAATCTTGTGAAGGGATATGTCCAGAACAAGCATAAGCACAAATTTGTTCTATTTTTTTAATAATATATTTTTTGTATTTATCCTTGTTATATCTTATTTCATTTGTTGCAGTAGGAACCCAAGCCCTAATACGCAAAAACAATTCTTTTTGGTCTTCATAGCTAATTTTGTCAAAATCATTTCTATTATAATATTTTTGATTTTCAAACAAATTCATTTGTTTATCTTCCTTTTAGGTTTATTTTGCTAAAATTTTTTAAATACTATTTGTTAATTATTCTTAAAACAAAGTTTTCAAAAACAAGTTTTCCACCATCTACAAAATTTAATGTAATATTAATTTTAATATTTTTATTTTCTGCAATGCCTTTACACCATATTTTTAAAATTTTGTTTTCATAAGAATATTCCATATAGTCATTAGGGTTTTGTTTATCTTCTTCATCTTCAGGATTTAATTTATAATTTTCAAATGCAATTTCTACATTTTTTATATTTAATTTATTTGTATCTAAATTGTTATTAAATTTAATCTTTTCATTTTCAGAAGAAATTAAATTATCAACACCCTCTTCTATAAAATAATAATTGTTATCTGAATTAGATTCGTCAACATATAAATTACCAATAATTAAATCTTCTTGATTATAAATGGTACTTACATTAATAATAAACTCTTGAACAATTGCTTTAGAGTTTCCAATTAAAGGAGTAAATTCCATATAAACTTTTGCTGAATAATCAACAGAAAGTGTTTTAAATGTAAAAGAACAATTGTTACTATCAAAAGTTATTGGATTTTCTACGCTATATTTTTCTGGTATAGAAGCAATTACTTCTTTCAACCTTATGTCCATAACATCAGCATATTGTTCTAAAGATAATTCGGTTTCAACTCCTCCTTCATCTTTGTAAAACAAACCAAAAATTTGTTGATTGGTTGTTGAACAATTAAAATCTGTTTGTTTAACTTTTAATACATAATCACCAGAAGATAAATATTGAATATATAATGGTAAATCAAAAGTTAAAATATAACCTCTATCAGATACATAATTAAAGCTGATAATTGTTTTTTCAACAACACCACTAATTTGTAAAGAATTAATAAGTGGTTTTAATAAGAAATCTTGGTCATCTGAAGTTGTACTGCTTATATCAGATAAAACAGTTGAATCATAATTAAATGAATTGTAATTATAATTTGTGTTTAAATCATCATAAACAAAGTCAGGCATTTCAAGGTCAATTTCTAAACCATTTTTAGTAAATACATAACTATTTGTATTTGTTAAGTTTATAGATGTAATATTAGAATTAACTTTATTATTTTTAAACTCTAAACTTAAGTTTGGTAAAATAGTTAAGTTTTTAACATAAATAAACTTACCACCATCTTTATAATTAAATATTAATTTAACTTCAATTGTTTTGCTGTAGTTTAAGTCATATGACCAAATTTGTAATTCATTTGTTTTTACAATTTTACCCATATGAGCATCAACATTAACTTTATCAGACGCAATATCAGCAAAATAAATATCAACATTTGTTATGTTTGCTTTTGTATTATCCAACTCATTATTATAATCAATTCCACCATCTACTGTAGATACTAAGTTTTCTATACCAGCATTAATGTAATAATAATTATTTTTACTATTTTCAGCATCTTCATATAAAGTACCAATAGTTAAATCTTCTTCTGAATATATTGGAGAAATATTAATTGTGTAATCTTTAAAGTTAGATTCGTTAGAACCATCTTTCTTTGTTAAACTTAATCTAACAACAGCATTATATTTAACAGGAACTGTTTTAAATGTTAATAAGTTTGTTTGGTCATTAACAGTAATAGGAACATCAATACCATAATCATTTGAAAGAGTTGTAGATATTACATTAACAGATATTGTAAGTAAGGTGTTAATGTCAAAAGTATTTTCTTCTCCTTCTTCAACTTCTGGTGCACCATTATATAAAATTGTTGCAAAAGTTTGGTCTACGCTTGGTGCTGTAAAATCTTTTGTAATTTCAATATCATATGCAGATTTTATTAGTTGTTCATAATATGTTTGATATATATTTGTTTGACCATCTTCTCCTGTTTTAATTCTAATTCTGTTTGCATTAGAACCAACATAGAAAATAAATTGAACATTTTTATCTATTAAGAAATCGTTTTTAAAATATAATATTTTACTTGTTTCATCAAGATAAAGGTTTTCGTTGTTAATAAATACAGACATTACATTTGTATAATTATCAACATTTATTTCACTACCTTTTCCAGATTTTGCAGTTACTTTAAATACACCGTTTTCTCCAATAAAAGGAACACCAGCTGTACCATTTTCAATTTCAGATTGTTCGTCTTTAATACCAAAAACTTCTGGATTATTTGCTTCTATATTAATTTCCAAACCAAAAACCTTAATATAAAGGTCTGCAGACAAATTAGAGTTTTGGGTTTGTACAAAATTTAAAAGAGAAGAGTTCCAAGCATAGTGGCTATTAAAATCGTGTGTACCTAAAGAATAAACTGTTAATTTTAATAATACGCCTTGGTTTACACCACTTTCATTTAAGTTTAAAGGGAAATTATTTAATATTAAACCACCCTTACCTGTTTTATTAACAGAAAAACTATATAAGTTTGTTAAAACAACTTTTGAAGAATCAATTACATTTATATCGTATGTCATAGATTCTGTTGTTCCTTCAGTAGCATCAGCATCATAACCAAAGAAGTATTTTAAGTTTTCTTCAAAGTTAATGTCATACCAAAGTATTTCTTGGTTTTGAACATAAGCTTTTGCTTCTAATGGTTTACTTTGAGAGTTTTCTGTTGTTCCGTAAGCAATTTTTGCATTTTGAATTGTTTTATCTTCAATTAAAACATCTAAAGAACTTGGATTATTATATCCAGTTGAAGCATCTAAAATAAATTTTGCAAAAACTGTTGTTTCTTCATCTACATCAACAGAAATTGAAATATTAAACATATTTGCCAACATTGTTGTTCCGTCAACAGAAATTGTACTTATTGGGTTTATTTTATAAGCAATTCTATATCCAACAACTTTGTCGTTTTCAATTACCTCAATCCAATTTGATACAAACTCAATAGCGTTAGCATTTATGCTATCTATTCCCGGATAATTTTCTACTGCTATGTTTGCAAAGTTTTGGCTTACTTTAATGTTAATTTTGTTATAAATAACATAGTTCTTTAAAGATTCCATTGTAGAACTTGTAATAAAAATATAATAATAATCAGCTTCGGTTTCTACACTTCCTTCTTTATAAGAAATTGTTTCTGTTCCAAAAACATCATTATATTTGTTATTTTCAGTATTGTAATAATAAGCACTTAAATTGCTTAAAACTTCAATAACATCAATTTTTGTGTCAACATATTTGCCAAGCCAGTAAACTTGTTTTGTATTTTCATCAATATAAACAAGTTGAGTTGTAATATAAAAAGTTCCAATACCTTGAACTTTCATAAAATCTGAGTTTGCAGTTTTGTCATTTATTCTTAAATATTGAATGTCTGTTTTGCTATCTTTGTAATAATCAAAATCTACATAAAATCTTATTTTATTAATTGTTAAGTATGGTGTTGTACTAAAAACTGTTTCTGTACCTTCTTCACCAGAAATACTTTCATAAAACTTTACCATAGTGTTTGTAATACCAATTTCTTCTTCGGTATTAATATAAAACAAACTTTTGGAAGTTGTAGAAGATTTTATTTGTAAAATCACCTCTGCTTGAACTGGTGTTTCATAATCATTAAATGTTGCACCAGCTGGTGTAATTATTGGATTTTGTGGTACACCACTGTTATAATTTATTGTGTAAGTTTTATTACCTTGAGAAAAAACAACTTTTTCAAAAGTAGCCCAGTCACCACTATATGGAGTTATAGAAAAACTTGTTGTATCTTTTGTGATATAAAAATTAAAAGTTGCTTTATACTTGCCTACTTGAACTGGTGTTGTGTTTACAGTTGTTGAACCATTATCATAGTTTTTATCATAAGAAATATAATGCTCTAACTCTTTAAAAGTTGGCTCTACTCCTTGTGGTAAAGAAGAAGTATTTAATACAATATTATCATCACCAAAAACTAAAGCGTTGCCACTTTGTGCTTTTAAAGCAGAAGTTCCCTCTTCATATTTTGTTGAAATGTTATCAACTTCATATGCTTTAGGAATAATGTTAAATGTTTTTACAATAGAATTTTCTTTTTCTTTATAAGTAATGGTAGCAACAAAAGTTTCTTCATTATTCATATAGTTATAATAAGCATCAAAACTATTTATTTTAAACAACCAATACCATTCGTCTTTTTGTGTTGTTATACCATCAAACTTAAGTTTTAAACCCTCTGAAGTGTAAATTTCGTCATCATCTTTTTCACTTCCGTTTTTAAGAGTTCTATAACTCATTTTGTCAACATCAATATGAATATTTTCAAGCAAACGGAAATTACCTATTGGAGAGTTTGGAGAATCTGAAACAAGTTCCAAACCAAGGTTAATATCGTTTGGTCCCATATTCTTTTCTTCAGTATTTAAAAAGATTCTTATTTCTTCATTTAAATAAACACCTTTGTTTCCTGAATTAAATATTATGTCAATTGCTTCTGCAGAACCAATTGAAAAGCCCATTTGGTTTTGTAAAGTTTGATTTTTAACCAATGGAACGCTAACTACATTACCATCTTCATCTTTTACAGTATTATTTTCTTGTTGTTTGTATGTAGCATAAGTATAAGCTTTTAAAATAACATCTTCAGCTTCATTTCCAGATACTATATAAACGCTATCAGAAAAAACAACTTCTTTTTTTCCGTCACTGTTTATATCTTTTACTTCATAGCCAACTTCAATACTTGCTTTTTTTTCTTCTGAAGAATTATTAACTTTAAAATGAGCAATAGTATTATTGTCACTTAAAGCTGTTCCATCTTTATAACATAGTTCTAAAAATATTTTTTTGTTTGTAATATTATTTATTGATTGTGAACCAGATATGAGATATGGTGTAAGAGAATTTAATGGAGCAATATCTAAAGCAGAAGATAACTCATTATCTTGCAACCATAAAGTAGTTAATTCTCCACCCGGTCTTAACACAAGAGAATCCATCTTTACATTAACTTCTTCTACAGGTATATCAATTAATATGTTGCATTGTGCAACAGCATTTAAGTTTGCATCTACTGCATCATAATATGCTGTTAAAGTAACATTTCCTCCAACATTTTTACCATTTTCATCTCTTATTGGAGTAATAACAAAAGGTTGACCAATTATGGCTTCTTCTGGAAAATTAATAATTCTGTTTCCACCAGACGAAGCAACAAGTTTAACTTTATTTCTTGTTACACCTT
>JAFQFI010000076.1 GCA_017398655.1 Clostridia bacterium | reverse complement strand
TTCAACTTCTTCTGCTTCTTCTTGTTCTACAAAATCTGCAGAATTATCAACAGGTTGAACTTCTTGTTCAGCAGGTGTTGTATAAGCAGTTTCTTCTGCCACTTCTTCTATAACTGGTTCTTGAACAGGTTGTACAAATTCTTCAGGTTGTTCTTCATCTACAGCAGGAACAACTTCTTCAACTGTTTCGGTATTTAATTCTTCAACTTGTTCTGTTGGTATTTGTTCTGCTGGAGTTTCATCACCATCATCAACATCATCTACTTCTGCAAAAGGTACTGCTTCATCAGACATTGGTTGATTATCTTCTTCAACTTCTTCTGCTTTTACTTCTTCATCTTGTTCTGTTGGGAATGATGGATATTCTTTTTCAACATCAAAAGGTTCTTGCTCTGAAGCATCATCGCCTTCATCATCATTTTCATCTTTTAAAGTTACATCTGTTGTTTCATCAGTTTCAACTTCACTTTCGATATTATCTTCAACATTATCTTCTGCATTTTCAGTTTTATCTTCATAACCTTCTGTTTCGTTCTCTGCAGTTTCTTCTACTGCTACAACAGTTACATTACCTTCGTAATCAATTTTTTGTTCGCCATCAAATTCTGTTATTCTTTTATTTTCTTTTTGTTCTTCTTCATAAGCCAAATCTTCTTCTGTTGGTGGTGGTGGAACTGGTTCGCCAAGATCTTGTGGTGGCTCTTCTGTTGGAGCTGTTACATTTTGGCTACCAAATACAACTGGGGTTGTACCTCTGTTTTTCTTATTATTTATAATTGATTTACTAATTCTATCTAATACTTCATTAAATTGTTCTTCATTTTCAAATTCATTTTTATCTACAATATATGCAACTGCTTTGTTAACATAAATGTATCCATAATTTAAATGTTTTTTAACTTTATATAACCTACTATAAATTAAAGTAGAATCTGAAATTTCAAGGCCATTTTTATCAAAAGATGTTACAACAAAACGGTCTTCATAAAATTCAAATTCATCTGTAGAACCAACATTGTTTTTATTGTTTGTAATGTTTAACCATTGCATAGCAGGTGCACAGAGGGCGAAAATTACGCCTAAAACAGCAAATATAGCGCCATCGAGAATATGGTTAGAAACAAACAACACAACGCTGGCAGCCAAAATTAAAACTGCAAGAGTATAAATAATTTTCATAGTAACATTTGTTTTAACACTATATTTTGCAAAATCTTTAAACACTTTTTTTGTATTAGTAATTTTAGAATTAATCATTTTTAATTATTTCCTTTTAATTTTTTTAGTTTATTTTATGTTTTAATCCTAATAGTTTTCAAGAACTGCATTCATATCTAAAATATCTGCAGTAGTAATAATGCCAATTGGCTTTTCGCTGTGAGTACCCTTTTCTGTTATCAAAATTAAAGACAAACGACGATTGATATAAAAATAATTTAAAGCTTTTTCAATTGTCATTGTTGTATCTGCTACCCTATAATAATTGCTTTCGTCATCTTTTGTAATAACATCAATAACTTTTGTTTTGTTTAAATACTCTGTTGCGTCATTGCCATTTATTAAACACATACCAATACTTTCAATAAGTTTTGTAGCAATTGCAACACCTTGTAAAACACCATTCATATAAACAGGTATATTGTGATAACCTGTTCTTGCCATAATTTGCAATACTTCTTTAATAGAAATATCAGCATCACAAATAACAACTTCTTTATGAGAAATTTTATTAAAAGCAGTTGGTGGCGTTGCAATGAGTTTTGCAATTTTTTCAAACTCATCAACAACTTCATCATGTGGTTCTGCAATAACATAATTTGGGTTTGTTTTATGAACAATTGAGTTGCGTAATCTGCCATAATCAATAAGTTCATCTTCATATTTTCTTACAACACTGTTAAGAGGCACTGCTTTTCTAACTAAATCTGCATAACTAATGCTACGCTTAAAACCATAAATTGTTCTTAGCGAATGATCAATGCTGTTGTATGCTGCAATAAATCTTTCAGAATTTCGTTTAGCACTTTTTGTCATTAAAAAAATCTCCTAATTTATAAAAAAATATTATCATATTTTATCAAAAAAGCAAAACAAATAAGATATTTATTTGCTTTAAGTGTTGATTTTTTATTTTGTTTTGTATATAATACCTTTTGAAAGCACTAAGCGGGGAGCTAGTGGTGCCCTGTACCTACAATCCACTACAGTAGGGCTGAATGTCAATCTCGGTAGCTGTTTATTAAACAAGCGCTTTACTTTTAATGTTGAAGTCAAGGTCTTATGCAATTGTTTCCTATGAACCATGTCAGGGCCTGACGGCAGCAGCATTAAGTAGATCTAATGATGTGCCATAAGGTAGCTTTGGCGGAGTTAGAAGTAAGGAAAACTATTTAATATCAACTAACAAAATTGGCTGTGCTTTCTTTTTTAAAAAATTATAAAAAATAAAGTAAGGCGTTCTACCCTATTTTATTTTTGAACATACACAACTAAATTTGCTTGAAAACCCTGTATTTTTTTATAATAAAAATGCATTTTTTGCTATTTTTAGTTTTTGTAAACAAACAAAAGAAATTCAAAAAAGGAAGAACCAAGTTATGGCAAAAATAAAACTTAAAAACATAGATTCGTTAGCTTCAGAATTAAAAGATAGATTTAATGGTACATATTCAAGTTCTATTAAAATTGGAATTGTTGCCTGCAGTGATAGTTCAAGCAACAAAGATTATTCTTATACATTAGCAAAAACTGTAGAAAGAGAAATAATTAAAAATGGTGCTGAAGCAGAAATTGTTGTTTTACCAAGCATAAGTGAAAGATTTAGAAACTTCTCTAACGATAACTATGTTGTGTCAGCTTATAAAAAACAAGTTGCCAATTTTTTAGAACTTATTTTATTTGAAAAAGCTTTTGATGGTGTTGTTATTATTCCAAGTGGCATAAACAACACTCTTGGTTGCTTAGCAAGTTCTATTAGATTAAACCTTCCTACTCTTGTTTTACCACAGGGTTTAACAGAAATTAAAGATGGCGCAAACCTTCAAGACATACTTTCTTACCCGGGCAAAGTTGCTACTGGCGAAAAAAGTGTTTTTGATTTAGATGAAAATCAAAAGAAGTTTAACGAAAGTTATGGAAGTGGCGCAACATTTAATAGCGAAAACTTATTTAATGTTATATTAGAAATTATGGAACTTAGTTTAAAAAATAGTTCTATGACTTATGCTCAATCACACGAAAAAGATAATCAAGCAATACTTACAGCCCAAACAATTGTAAACTTAACTAAAAACAGATTACCTCTTAAAAAGATTATAAATAAAAAATCTCTTACAAATGCTCTTACACTTAACTTCTGCTTAGGTGGTAGCCCAATTATTATAGATGCCCTATTATATTTGGCTAAAGAAGCAGAACTTGACTTTGACGCAAACAAAATTTTAGGTAGCGCAAAAGGTATTCCTGTTTTATATGATACAACCTTAGGTCTTGAAACTTATATTGAAAATGGTGGAACTTGGGGTCTTATTAAGGCAATGATTAAAAACAAAATTATTGACGGCAATTATAAAACATTTGCAGACACTACCTTAAGTGAAGAAACTAAAAAAGTTGAAAAATATGAAAACTTTACTGTAGTTAAAAAAGAAAGCTTAGTTGTATTGCGTGGCAACATTGCAGATAGATTTGCACTTGCAAAAACAATTAACATACCAGAAGATAAAACAAAAATCATATCTAATGCTCAAGTTTTCAGTAGCGACCAAGAAGCATGCAACGCTATTTTAAACAAAGCAATAACAGATAATTGTGTTATTTTTGTTAAGGAATGTGGAAGAAATGTTGAAACAGGTGCTTCAACAATTAGCCAAACTGCCCTTGCTTTGCAATCTATGAATTTAATAAACAACCACATTGTTGTTACAGATGGTTTTGTTCCAGATGATACAAAAGCACTTTGCATAAGTTGTGTTTATCCAGATAGCAATGGTGGAAATATTCGTTTTGTTAAAGACGGCGATGAAGTTGAAATTGACTTTGTTAAAGGTAAACTTAACATTGAAGTTGGCAACAAAGAAATGACCTTAAGACAAAAGAAATTTGTTAAAGAAAAACTTATTTTACCTAAATATTTTGCATCTTTAAAAGATAAGTAAAATAAAAATATAAAGAACTTCCCTATTTTATTAAAATTAGGAAGTTCTTTTTTTTATTATTTGGTTTTTTGTTTTACTTAACTTTTTTTTTGTGATATTCTTTAAAATAGAAAGAGGCGTGTACTTATAAACAACTTTTTGTAAAAAAACAAATCTTTCAATATTATTTTAAATTTGATTATTAAATTTTTTAAAAATTTTTATATATATTACACTACATAAAAAAACATCTTGTTAAGCCAAAACTTAACATTTTGTTTTGCAATAAAAATTTAATAGCAATTAAAAGGATTAAAAATGGACAAGAAAAAAGTCATTGTTACCTTTTGTGAAGCTGGTCAAGGTCATATTGTTACAGCCGAAGCAATTGCTGATAGTTTAGAAAAAAAATATGCTGATAAAATAGAAGTTGAAAGGTCTTATATTTTTAGAGACAGCAACGATAAAGATTTACAAAATTACGAAAAATTTGCAATTAATGAAGTTAAAAGAGCAAATAGAAATAAATTTCACTTAAGAATGCAACTTTTTGCTATGAAAGTTTTTGGAGAGCAAGGAACACTTAAACTCTCTTTTAATGTTGCTTTCAGAAAAGTTAAAAATAAACTTATAAAAATATTTGAAGACAAAAAAGCAGATGCAATTGTATCTACTTATTTTGCACCTTATCATATTTCCTGCTGCGCAAAAGCAAAAGGCAAAGTTGATTCTTTAATTATTGGTTATGACCCAGACCACAATGTTCACGGCTGGTGGGACAGACGTGGCGATATTTTTATAACAAACAACCCAGATGCTACAAAAGAAGCTGTTGAAGTTAGAAAATTTGATAAAGATAAAGTTAAAACAGTTAACTTTATTGCAAGACAAAAAATTGTTGACTGTAACGAATCTAAAGAGTTTTTTAGAAAAAAATATAATATTCCACAAGATAAATTTGCAGTAATCTTAGCAGATGGTGCTTATGCAGCAGCAAAACTTGAAGATTTTACTGACGAATTGTTAAAAACTACCCTACCTATTACAATTATTCCTGTTTGTGGCAAAAACGAAAAATTGTTAGAAAAATACAATGCTTTAAAAGATAATATGCCAGAAAATATTACTCTTATGCCACAACCATTTTTAAGTGATATTCACGAATACTACAAAGCTTGTGATTTGTTTATAACAAAAGCAGGTCCAAATGCTATTACAGATTGTGTTTTTATGAACACCCCTATTATGACAAACTTCTACTCTGGCGAAATTGAAAAAACTTCAAGCAATTTGTTTACAAAAACATACAACGCTGGTGTTTATTGCCCAGACAAGAAAAAAGCAAGAGAACTTGTAGAAAGTTATATTAACAACCCTAAGTTATTAGAAGAATACACAAAAAACACTTATCAAATTGATAAAAATAAAAATGGTGCCGACGAAATTGCCGATATTATTGCCCAAAATTTAGGTGTTAAAGATTAATATTTATTTAAAAATTTTAAATAAAAACCCAAGTTTGTAACATTTTAAATAAAAAAAAGGATTAAAAGAGGAATTTTTTATGGAAAACTCTAAAACAACACAAGAAAAAGAAATTAAACCAAAAGAAGTTTTAAAAGATTTAAAAGAAATTGAAAAACTTGCTGATAAACAATGGGACACAAAAATACCAAAGATTATTCATTATATGTGGCTTGGTGACAGACCTAAAAATGAAGAAATAATGCAAAATATTGAAAGTTGGAAAAAATACAACCCAGATTTTGAAATTATAGAGTGGAACGATACTAACCTAAAGTTAGATACCTGCCCTTTTATGGTAGAAACTATCGAAAACAAAAAATATGGCTTTACTGCCGATTGGGTTAGATTGTATGGTATAAAAAAATTTGGTGGCATTTGGTTAGACACAGATGTAGAAGTTATAAAACCTTTTGGTGAACTTATGAACTGTGATGGTTTTATGAGTTTTGAAAATGAAGTTTATATTCAATCTGCAGTAATGGCAGCAAAAAAAGATGCAGAGTGGATTGATACACTTTTTAAATATTATGATGTAAGACATTTTGTTAAAAAGAAAAAAATGGACTTAACTACCCTACCTGTTATTCAAACAATTCTTCTTCATAAATTTTATGGCGTAAAGTACAAAAACAAAATGCAAGTAATTGATAATCAGTTAACTGTTTTTCCAAACGATTATCTTGCACCAAAAGATTATACAACCGAAATTACTACAATTACAGATAACACTATTACAATTCACAAATTTGCTGCAACATGGTTTAGTAAAGGTGCAAAAATGTTAGCAAAGTTCTTAAAAGGCGTAAGAAAAGTTTTAGGCAAGAGAATTTTTGGTTGGTTTACTTGGATTTATATAAAATCTGTTGAAGGTAGATATTTAAGAGAATATAAAAAACTTGTAGGCAAAGAAAAATAATTTTTGTAAGAAAAAAAGATTAAATATTTGCATAATAAAATTTAATTACTTTGTAAAATAACAAAAAAAGTTAGGGCTTTTACCCTAACTTTTTTTAATTTTAAATTTATAAAACAAATTTTAATTATTTATTTTAATGTGTTTTTTGTTGATTTTTGTGCCATTTTACCTTTTGTTGTTTTTTTATTCTGTTTTAGGTTAGTTTTAGCACTATCTTTATTTAAACTTAAAACACTTTTTGTTTTTTCGTTAGTTTTTTCTTTTATGTTTACTATTTCTTCTTTACTTTCTTCTGTTTGTACTATTAATTTTTCTTCACAACAACAAACACAAGATTTTAATTCTTCTGAGTTTGTATTAACTTTTAATTTTTCTGATTTGTTGGTTATACATTCAATTTGGTCATTATCATTTTCAATTAATGCAAGCAATATTAATACAATAATTATGTTAAAAATACTATTATTAGGTGCTGGGTCAAAAAGAGATGAGATAAAAATACATATAAAGTTCATTAAAGCAAACAATTTAAATTTATTAAAATGTTTAAATGTTTCTTTATATTTTACAATATAAAATGGAATATTTAGTGCAAAACCAATAACACCCGTACAAGTTAAGTAATGCAAAAAGAAGTTGTGTGCGTTAACTAAAGAGAATCCACCAATATCTTTCATACCCGGATAAAGTCCAGACAAAACATCTGGCTCTCTTGTAATAAAACCAATGCCAAAAAATGGATTTTCTTTAAATTTTGTCCACATCCAAGGCAAGAGTTTATCTCTACCATTTGCTTTAAAGCCAAGTGAAAGATAATAAGATAAAACATCTTTTATTTTGTTAAAAAATACTGCACAGAACAATAAAATAACGGCAATTAAGCAAGATAACCCAATTAAAATTATTTTTTTGTTTTGTGACTTTTTTAATACAAAGAAAAAATATACAACAGATATTACAGCTGCTATAAGTAATGCCATACGAGAGTGAGTTAAGAAAATTGCCACATCAAAAAATAGTGCAAGTAAAATATACAAATAATCGTATTTATGTTTTGTTGCCAAATAAAAACAAGCACAAACACCACTTAACATAAATATTGCAGCGCCGTTTATCTCTCCTGTTCCAACAGTTACATCTTTATGTTGCAAAGCGTGCAAAATATCATCTGCCCTTAAATAATTGATTAAGAGTTCAGCTGTTATAATAAGTGTTAAAAATATAAGACAGTATGCAAAATATTTTTTATAATCCTTTAAAAAATTTAAGCAAAACCAATAAATACCATAAACAAGTATTGATAAAACAAATGTTACAAGAAAAGCAGTCCAATCCCAAAAACCAACTAAACCACCTAAACAATTACCTAAACTTGAATAAGCAAAAACCCAAAAGAACTTTCCTTTTTTAAAGGTTTTACCAAATTTATATTTTTGAAGTAAAATATATGTAATAATTGTAGCAATAAAAATACCAATACAAATGCCATAATAAACCCAATGAAAAACGCCATAAATACTTGTTATCATATAAGAAACAGAAATAACTGGCAAAATAAAAGCTTTTGGATTTTCAGGGCAAAATACAAAAACTGCTACTTCATACATAGCAAGAAGACCAATTGAAACAAATGGAAAATCTATTGCCCAACAACCCACAATAAGTAGTGAAATAACTGCCAAACACCAAATACTGTTTATTGCTTTTGAGATAACCTGTTTTATATTATTAAAATTAAATTTATTTTCGCTATTTTGTGAAGAATTTGCAGAAACAATTTGCGTCATTGTCTTTAATACCTTTCCTTCTTAAAGTTTTTATATTGTATTTAATAGATATTTTTAGTTTTTATTTAACATAATTTTATGCCAAAACCATTTTTATTTAAATATTTGTATTTGCATAGTATTATGATATTTTAACTAACAAATTACTATTTAATTGTATCAATTTAACTAAAACTTAACAAACTATTTTTCTTGTTTTTAACAATATTTTTAAATAAAAAAATATGACTTATTTAAAGCCATATTTTAATTATTTTCTATTTGCCAATCAATAGGAGTTTTACCTATTTTAACTAAAATTTCATTACATTTTTTAAAGTGACCACAACCAAAAAATCCGTTATAAGCTGAAAGTGGACTTGGGTGTGCACAGGTTAAAACATAGTGAGAAGATAAATCTATATCTTTTACAATACTTTTAGCACCATTTCCCCACAATAAAAACACAACAGGAGTTGATTTCTTTGCAATTTTAGATATAACTTCTTTAGTAAATATTTCCCAGCCCTTACCTTTATGACTAAAACTTTTGCCTTTTTCTACGGTGAGTACGCTATTTAAAAGCAACACACCTTGTTTTGCCCATTTTGTTAAATTACCATTATTAGGAATATAACAACCTAACTCTTGATTAAGTTCTTTAAAAATATTTACCAAACTTGGTGGAGCATCTACTTTTTCAACCGAAAAACAAAGCCCGTGTGCTTGCCCTTCGTTTATGTAAGGGTCCTGCCCTATTATTACAACTTTAACATCTTCATACTTTGTTTGGTTTAATGCATTAAAAACATTTTTATCTTGTGGATAAATTGTTTTTGTATTGTATTCATTTTTTAAGAATTTTTGCAAGGATTTAAAATAATCTTTATCAAACTCTTCTTTTAATAATTCATACCAATTTTTTGTTATATAAAACATATTTTTATTTCTTTTTTATTTTTGTTGAGCTTTTTTAGTTTTAATATATTCAAAAGCTTTTGTTGCTGCAATTGCACCATCACTACAAGCTGTAACAATTTGTCTTAATGGAGTTTGTCTAATATCACCAATTGCATAAACGCCTTCGTAATTTGTACGCATACAGTCGTCAGTGACAATATAACCTTGTGCATTAAGTGTTAAATCTCCATCAACCATTTCTGTATCTGGGCCACGACCAATACAAACAAATAAGCCATCAACAGTAAGGGTTTTTGTTTCGTTTGTAACTTTATTTAAAACATCAATAGATTTTAATGTTGTGTCGCCTGTTATTTTTGAAACAGTACTGTTGTAAACAATTTCAATATTTTCTTTTTCTATTACTTGTTTTGATAAAATTTGATCGCCACGGAATTCGTCTCTTCTATGAATTAAATAAACTTTTTCTGCAAGGTTGCTTAAATAAAAACAATCTTCAAGAGCAGTATTTCCACCACCAACAATAGCAACAGTTTTGCCTTTAAATAAGTTGCCATCGCAAGTAGCACAATAAGAAATACCTTTGCCGATAAATGCTTTTTCGTTATCTAAATTAAGTTTTCTTACACTTGCACCAAAGCCCAAAATTAAGGTTTTTGCTTTGTATGAAGATTGATAACACTCAACTTCTTTTATGTCGCCTTCTACTTTAACTTTTTTAACTTCGTCCCAAGCAAACTCAATATTTAAACTTTGGGTATGTTCAAACATTTTTGTTGCTAAATCCATACCAGAAATTGTTGTAAAGCCCGGATAATTTGCTACTTCATAAGTAGTTGCAACTGCTCCACCCGGAACATTTTTTTCTATAATAACAACATCAAGACCAGCTCTTTTTGCATAAATTGCTGCTGTCATACCTCCCGGGCCACCACCTAAAATTGCAATATCGTAAATCTTATCCATTGTTATTTTTCTCCTTTTTTTATAAAAGATTTTGGTTTTTTTATTATTTTTTAAATCGACCAAAATCGAACTTTTATAGATTTATTATAGAATTATTTTGTGCAAATTGACAAGTAAAAAAAGGCACTTTAAAAAAATATTTTTAACTAAATTTTATCTACTATCAATTTTAATAAGTAAAAAAAGAACACACCAAAACTGATGTGTTCTTTTTGAAATTTTGTTTGAAATACTCTCCAAACCAAAGATTATCTCTTTGAGAATTGTGGAGCTTTTCTTGCTTTTTTCAAACCATATTTCTTTCTTTCTTTCATTCTTGAGTCTCTTGTTAAGAAACCTGCTTTTTTAAGTTCTGGTTTGAAGTTTTCGTTTTCTTTAACAAGTGCTTTAGCAATACCTTGTCTGATAGCACCTGTTTGACCTGTATAGCCACCACCAAAAACATTTACGATAACATCATATTTATCTTGAGTTTCAGTTAAAGCTAATGGTTGACGAACAACAAGTTTTAATGTATCTAACAATAAATATTCGTTGATATCTCTACCATTAATTGTAATTTTGCCTGTGCCGTTTGCAATTAATCTTACTCTTGCAACAGCATCTTTTCTTCTACCTGTTGCGATATATTGACCAGCTACACCTTTTTTCTTTGCTGTTCTTACTCTTTTAACAGCTACTGGTGCTTTTTCTGCTACTGGAGTTTCTACTTTTTTAGTAGTTCTTGGTTTTCTTGGAGTTTTAACTTCTGTATTTTTAACTTCTTCAGCCATTATTCTCTAACTCCTTTTAATGTAATAACTTCTGGTTTTTGAGCTTCATGATTGTGGTTTGCATCTTTGTAAACTCTTAATTTTTTAATCATTTTTCTGCCCAATGAATTTTTTGGAAGCATACCTTTAACTGCTTCACTTACAACGAAATCTGATTTTGTTCTCATAAGTTCGTCATAACCAACTGTTTTTAAGCCACCTACAAATCCTGTGTGATGATAATGTTTTTTATCTCTTAATTTATTTCCTGTTAAAACAAGTTTGTCACTGTTTATAACAATTACATGATCTCCTGTATCAACATGTGGAGTATATTCTGGTTTGTTTTTTCCTCTTAAAATTGAAGCAACTTGGCTTGCCAACCTACCAAGAGGCATATTTGTTGCATCAACAATGTACCATTTTGATTCCACAGTTTGAGGTTTTGCCATAAATGTTTTCATATTATAATTTTCTCCTTCAAACTTTTTTAAAAAATATTTTTTAACTAAATTTTACTGTATTTTTTTGCCTAAAAAATACTAAAAGGTATATCGCATCATCTTTTATTCATAGGGGCTAATCTATAAATATAATTTTTGCTACTAAGCATAATACTCTTTTTTAGGTCTGTTGTCAAGTGGTTTTTTACAAATTTGTCAGTAAAAATGCGTAATTTAACAACAAAAAAATATGTTTATTTAAAAACACATTTTCTTTTTAGTTTTTTATAAATTTTTTAATATTTTTTATAATGTTTTAGTTTATTCAACCTTAATTATACTTAACTTCTTTTAAATATAGTCCATCTGGGCTTACGGTCTTTCCTGCCTTTTGACGGTTGTTTCCTTGCAAAAGAATTTTTAAGTCATTTAAAGAAATTTTACCTCTACCAATTTCTATTAAAGTGCCTACCAAAATTCTAACCATATTATACAAAAATCCGTTACCTGTTACAGAAAAAGTTAAGTATTCTCCATCTTTTCTAAGTTCTGCTTTATAAATAGTTCTAATTGTAGTTTTGGTGGTGGCATTGGTTGCAACAAAAGAAGAAAAATCGTGTTCACCCTCAATTAATTTGCATGCTTCGTTCATTTTATTTAAATCAAGTTTATAACCACAAAACAAACACCTACCCACATCAAAAGCACCTAAAACTTTGCCGTTGTAAATTTTGTATATATATGTTTTCGAAATTGCACTTTTGCGACTATTAAAATTTTGGTCAACTTCAAAACTATTTTTTACCCTTATATCAAGTGGAAGTTTTAAGTTTAAAACAACACTAAATTTTTCTGGGGTAATTGTTGAAGATGTAAAAAAATTTACCACTTGACCTAATGCGTGAACCCCTGCGTCTGTTCTGCCACTTGGATATGTTTTTATATCTTCTCCAGTAACATCTTTTAAAGTGTTTTCTAAAACTTCTTGAATTGATAACCCGTTTTTTTGCCTTTGAAATCCACAATAATTTGTGCCAAGGTACTCTAAAATTAAACAAATATTTTTCATATTTTTATAATACCATATTTTTTTATATTTTGCATCTTTTATTTTGCAATAGCATTTTTTGTTTTTTCAAGCAATAATTATTACAGTTATTATATAGTTATTTACTATATTCTTTATATTAAAGTAAAATTTTTGTGTTGAATTTAATAAAAAAATTTAGCAAAAAAAACTTACATAAACATTGATTTTTTTAAGTCGGTTTAGTATACTATTTGTTGTGAAATTTAATTTAGGAGAAAGATAAAAATGAAAATTACAGTTGATGGCAATACAGCCACAGCACAAATAGCTTATGCTTTTTCAGAAATAGCTTCAATATATCCTATTACACCTTCTACCCCAATGGCAGAAAGTGCTGACGAATGGCAAGCAAAAGGAGTAAAAAACTTGTTTGGAACTCCTGTAAAAGTAACTCAACTTCAATCTGAAGCAGGTGTTGCAGGCGCTGTTCATGGTAGTTTAGTTGCAGGCGCACTTACTACTACATTTACAGCAAGCCAAGGTTTGTTGCTTATGATACCTAATATGTACAAAATTGCAGGCGAACTTTTACCTTGCGTTTTTCATATTAGTGCAAGAGCTTTATCTACTCATGCTCTATCAATTTTTGGCGACCACGCTGATGTTATGGCTTGCAGAAGCACAGGTTTTGCTATGCTTTGCTCTAACACTGTTCAAGAAGCACAAGATATGGCAGCAGTTGCACACATTGCAACACTAAAAAGTAGCGTACCATTTATGCACTTCTTTGATGGTTTTAGAACTTCTCACGAAATTCAAAAAATTGACGCAATTTCAAACGAAGATTTATTAAAAATTTTACCTAAAAAAGAAATTGCTGAGTTTAAAGCTCGTGCTTTATCAAGTTATCACCCACATCAACAAGGCACAGCACAAAACCCAGATATTTACTTCCAAAACCGTGAAGGTTGCAATAAATATTATAAAAACGCAGTTGATGCTGTTGTATCTGCTTTAAAAGATGTTGAAAGTATTACAGGCAGAAAATATAACTTATTTGATTATTACGGCGATAAAGATGCAACTGATGTTGTTGTTCTTATGGGTAGTGGAACACAAACAGCAATTGAAACAGTTAAATATTTAAATGCTTCAAGCAAAACAAAATATGGTGTTTTAAATGTAAGATTATTTAGACCATTTGCTTCAAAATTGTTTGTAGAAGCACTTCCTAAAACAGTAAAGAGAATTTCTGTTTTAGATAGAACTAAAGAAAGTGGTGCTGGTGGCGAACCATTATATAAAGATGTTATTACTGCCCTTCTTGAAAATAACAAAACAGACATTAAAGTTGTTGGTGGCAGATATGGTCTTGGTGGTAAAGAATTTACACCTAACATGGTTAAAGCTGTTTTTGACAACTTAAATGGTGAAATGAAAAACGACTTTACTGTTGGTATTAATGATGATGTTACAAACACTTCACTTACAGTTGACCACGAATTTGATATTGAAGATAAAAACTATTCTTGCAAATTCTATGGCTTAGGTAGTGATGGTACAGTTAGTGCTAATAAAAACTCTATTAAAATTATTGGAAATAATACAGAACTTAATACTCAAGGTTATTTTGAATATGATTCTAAAAAATCTGGCTCTGTTACTATCTCCCACTTAAGATTTGGTAAAGAACACACTAATGCCCCATATTTAATTACAAAAGCAGATTTTGTTGCTTGTCATAATATCAACTTTGTTGGCAAGTATGATATGGAAAAAGATTTAAAGAAAAATGGTATTTTCTTGCTTAATAGCCCATACACAGCCGACGAATTACAAAACATTTTACCAGATACTTTCTTCAAAACAATTAAAGAAAAAAATGCAAAATTGTTTATTGTTGATGGCAACAAAGTTGCTATTGAAGCAGGTCTTGGCAAGAGAATTAATGTTGTAATGCAAGCTTGTTTCTTTAAATTAACAAATATTATTGACTATAACACAGTAGAACAAATGTTAATTGACGCAGCAACAAAAACTTATGCTAAAAAAGGTCAAAGTATTGTTGACGCAAATGTTAAAGCAATTAAAACAGCAACAGAACACTTAGTTGAAGTTGATTTAAATAAAATTACTGGTACAAAATTTGTTAACCCTGAAATTAAAGATGAATATGCAAGAGAATTTGTTAAGAAAATTGAAAACAAACACGGTGATGACTTACCTGTTTCAAGATTTAACGAAAGAGGCATAATTCCTACAAATACTTCAAAATTTGAAAAGCGTGGTATTTCTGTTGAAAGTCCTTGCTGGTTAAGTGAAAATTGTATTCAATGTAATATGTGTGCAACAGTTTGTCCACATGCAGCAATAAGACCAGTTCTTGTTAGTGACGAAGATTTAAAATCTGCTCCAACTTCTTTTGAAACTAAAAAAGCACTTGGTGTACCGGGATACAACTTTAGAATGCAAATAAATGTTGCCGATTGTACAGGTTGCGAAAACTGTGTAAAGGTATGCCCTGCTAAACAAAAAGCACTTCAAATGACATCTTCTGTAGAACTTGCAAAGAAAGAAAAAGAAAACTACGAATACTCTGAAAATATTGAAAATCCAAAAACAATATTCAAATCAAATACAATTAAAGGTAGCCAATTTAACAAACCTTACTTTGAATTTAGTGGTGCTTGTGCTGGTTGTGGCGAAACACCTTACATAAAACTTGCTACTCAATTATTTGGCGAAAGAATGGTTATTGCAAACGCAACAGGTTGCAGTAGTATTTATTCTGGTAGTGCTCCTACTTCTCCATTTGCTAAAAACAAAGATGGCAGAGGTCCAGCTTGGGCAAGCAGTTTGTTTGAAGATAATGCAGAGTTTGGTCTTGGTATTAAAATGGCTAAGAAAACTGCAAGAGAAAAACTTAAACTTGATGTAGAAAATTTTATTAAAGAAAATAAAAACGAAGAATTAAATACACTTCTTAATACTTGGCTTGAAAACTTTGAAGATGGCGAAAAGACCTACGAACTTTCAAAACAAATTGCTCCAATGCTTAAAGGTACAACTTTAGAAGGCAGAGAAAGTGATTTAACAAAAGAATCTGTTTGGATTATTGGTGGCGATGGTTGGGCTTACGATATTGGTTTTGGTGGACTTGACCAAGTTGTTGCAAGTGGCGAAAATGTAAACATTTTAGTACTTGATACCGAAGTTTACTCAAACACTGGTGGACAAATGTCAAAATCTACTCCACTATCTGCTACAGCAAAATTTGCTGCTGCCGGAAAACGCACACCTAAAAAAGACCTTGGTATGATTGCTATGGGATATAAAAACTGCTATGTTGCTCAAATAGGCCTTGGTGCAAATATGGCACAAGCTGTTAAAGCTTTAAGTGAAGCAGAAAGTTATGATGGACCAAGTTTGGTTATTGCTTATGCCCCATGTATTAACCACGGTATTAATATGAACGGTGCTCAAGATGAAATTAAAAAGGCAGTTGATTGTGGATACTGGCATTTATATAGATATGACCCAAGAAATATTGAACTTGGTAAAAATCCATTTATGTTAGATAGTGGTAAACCTACTAAAGATTATGAAGAATTCTTAAAAGGTGAAAGCAGATATGCTGCACTTCAAAAAATTGCCC
>JAFQFI010000075.1 GCA_017398655.1 Clostridia bacterium | reverse complement strand
AATAATTTCTAATTATACTTTTAATTTATTTATTATTTTTTAAGATTTTTATTACTATATTTCATATAGACCTTTTTACAAAAGAAATCTTCACCCAAAATCAAGTTTAAATCTTTTAAATAATTTATCATTAATATTATTTTTTCATCAGCTTTTAAATTTTTGTATGAAGGGTCTTCTTCATACTCTATAAATATTCCTAATCCGTCAACATCTTGTACGCACAACTCTTTTTCATCTTTTTTATAAATAAAAAGATTTTGTGTTAAATTACACCAATTGTATAACTTTGCACATTTTAATATTTTTAAAGAGCTTTCCATGCTATCAACTTTTGTTTTAAATTTTTCTTCTTCTATTACATTTCCATTTTTATCAAATAATTTATTTTTAAATATTAATTCTGTTTCGTTAACATCTCCAGTAAGATTTCTTAGTAAAATAGAACTTTCTAAAAGTTCTTTATAATTCATATTTTTAACTTTCTCTTTGCCAAACCTCGTAAAATAATAATCTTTTAAAACAACTTTTTTATTTAAAATAAAACCTTTGTTTTTTAATAATAAGTCAATATCTTCTAAACTATTAAAAACCTGTACAGTAATTTCTGTTTGTTTCATTAATTTCCCTCTCTATCAATTTCTTTTATTTTATCATAGTTAATTATTTTTAAAGGGTCAAATTATATTAAAAATTTTTTGAAATAAAAACATATAACAACTTAATCAATTGTTATTAATTGACTTTTTTATTATATTTATTTAAACTTTAATTAGGTAAAAAAGGAGAAAAAGTGAATAAGTTTATTTCGTTTGAAAACTCTGACACAAGTTATAGTTATTTCTTTACAAAAAATCATTTTTTATTATTACTTATTAGTCTTGTAATTATTATTTTCTTTTCTATGTATTTTGCAAGACAAAAAACTAAAGTTCAAAAAATTTTTGTATTTTTTATTGGCTTAATACTTTTAATTATTGAGGGCTTAAGAATTTTTTGGCGATATAAGTACTTAGAATTTAACAATTTAGAAACATCCTTTTTAAATGTTGTAAACCTTGACTTTTTTACTCTTGCTCTTTGGATAAGTATCCCCCTTATATTTATTGGTTCTTTTATTAAAACAAAAAAGAAAGCAAATGTTTTTGGTTTAAATTTTATTTTTAATATAACAATGCTTTCAGGAATTATTACTCTTATTTATCCAGAAGGAATAAACCACAGTTTTGACTTTTATCATTGCTATAACCTATCTTTTACATTACTTAGAAGTTTAAGTATAATGTTGGGATTATTCTTTGCTTTTTCAAAATGGATTTTCGTTGCAGAATTTTTAGATTTGTGGAGATCTATTTTATCTTTAATTGTATTTGGCATTTTCTGCTTTGGGCTTGCTTATTTCTTTGGACAAGAAGCAAATTTATTTTATATTAATTATTGTCCTATATTTGAAAGCTTGGGTATGTATATACCTTTCCCATGGCACATATTAGTTTTAGGAGTTTTCTTATTTGGCTTCCAACTTTTAATACACCTTCCATTTAGTATTCATAGAAAATTAAAATATAGACACAAATAACATAATACAAAAAATAAAACCGAAATCAATTATTCTCGGTTTTATTTTTTTATAAATTTATCTGTTGTTTTTTATTTATTGTTTTTATAACTATTTATTGTTGCAATGTATGTGTTTCTTAAAAGCATTGCTATTGTCATAGGGCCAACACCACCCGGAACAGGGGTTATTAAACTTGCTTTTTTAGAAACATTTTCAAAATCTACATCGCCACAAATTTTATTTGTTTTTTCATCACGGTTAATACCTACATCAATTACTATTGCGCCTTCTTTTACCATATCTTCTTTTAAGAAATCTTTTTTGCCAACAGCAATTACAACAATATCTGCTTGTCTTAATTTCTCTTCCATATTTTTTGTTTTGCTATGACAAATTGTTACTGTTGCATTTTCATTTAAAAACAACATTGCAAGTGGCTTACCGACAAGCAAACTTCTATTTACAATTACAACATCTTTACCTTTAATTTCTACATTATAATCTTGTAATATTTTTATAATACCACTTGGTGTGCAACCAAACAATCCTGTTGGGTCTTTAGACATAAGTTTACCAAGATTAAGTTTTGTAAGACCGTCAACATCTTTTTCTGGACATATTAAATTTACCATCTTTTGTTCATCAAATTGAGGTGGCAATGGCAATTGTAATAAAATCCCATTAACACTATCATCATTATTTAATTGTTCTATTATGCTTACTAATTCCTCTTCTTTTGCGTCTTCTGGTAAATTAAAAACTTCCGAAGTAAAACCCACTTGAGAACATGCTTTTACCTTGCCACCAACATAAACTTTACTTGCAGGATTATTTCCTACCATAATTACAACCAATTTTGGTGCAGGCAAACCTTTTTTTATAAGATTTTCTTCAACATCTTTTCTTATTGCTTCTTTTGTGTTAAAAGCAACTTGTGTGCCGTTTAAAATTTCCATTTTTACCTCGCTATAACTTATTTTTTTTAACTTACTTATTTTATCATAATTTTATTTTTAAGTTAACTAATTTAATAAAACAAGAAAACAAAAATAAACAATAAATGATTGGTAAATATCAACAAATTTATCAAACTGTTTTTTATAAAATTGACTAAAAATTTTTAAGTTGATAAAATTTAAATATATTAAAACTTAAAAGGAATAAAAAAATGAAATTATTTAAAAAATTATCGGTTATTTTTACTTTTATTTTTTGTGCAGGTTTTCTTTTTGCATGTGGAAGCAATCCCCCAGAAAAAACACAACTTGATTACGCTGTAAGCGTAAATACTCAGGGTAGTTATCAAGAAATATCAGATAAATCTGAAATAACACAATATACATCTGATACGGGTGCAAACAAAATTGAAGTAGCTAATGGATTTAAATTTTCAATGTCTATGAATATGGATATGGGAGAAGGCACATCTGTAACAACTTCTGCAAATGCAATTTTTGTTAAAAAACAAAATGCAGAATTTGAAATGGGAATAAAAATAAATATTTCCTTTAAAGATACAGAAAGTCCAATTCCTTTTACTATTGTAGCAACAATGTTTAAACCAAATACAAATTTTTATATGTCAACAAGTGCTTATGGTCAAACAGAAAGTTATTATTTTACACAAGCAGATATAGATAGTGGAGATGCTTCAGTAGACGATTTTTCTGGTATTCAAGATTTTGATTTTAACAATGCTTTGGCAGAGATAAATACTTTGGTTGAAACAGACAACTCAATAATCTCAAAAAGCGAAACAATTGAAAACAATAAAACAATTACAAAATTTAAAATCGTAGTTCCTTCAAATGAAGTTGGAGGACACGCAAACACAGCTATACTAATTTTTGAAAATAATGTTTTTACTGGAATGTATTACTCTATGGACATTTTGGGATTAATAACAAATGTTAATTTAGTGCCTTATTCAGGAAACATTGAATATCCTTCTTTTAATGGTTATAAACACATAAGCGAAATGCCTAATATGCAATAATATTATTATAAATTAAATTTGCTAATAATTAGCAAAAATAATTAATATATAAATTATAAACAACAAAAAAGCATAGAAAATTCTATGCTTTTTTTATTACATATCTTGTGTTCTTTCTTTTTGAGTTCCAGCAACCCTTTTTCCAGTAACAAAATCAAAATGGCTTTCTTGTTTTTGTTGTGGACTTTCATTTAAAGGATTAATGTACACTGCTTTTGTAGATTGTTTTACAGGAGCATCTGGTTTTTTCACAACTGGAGATTCTTCTTTTGGCTTTAACTCTACTTGTGGTTTAGATAAAACAGAAGTTTTTTCAATTTTCTTATTTTCATAAAAAGATTTTATTGCGTTTACTTTATGTTCATTTTCGTTATTTTGTTTTAAATTAGATAACACTGTAGGTCTTTCTTGTTGTGTTTGCTTATTATAAATAGGGTCTGCAGTGTTTATTTTTTGTTTTTTATTTTTCTTGTTTTCGCTTGAAGCAAAAATATTGTTTATCTTTTTACGCTTTTCTTCTTCTTTTTCAATTTTATTTTGATTTTTTTCTATTTTTTTAATTTCTTTTTGAGTTTTCTTAGCTTCAAATTTTTCTTTT
>JAFQFI010000074.1 GCA_017398655.1 Clostridia bacterium | reverse complement strand
CACTTATAAATCAAAGTGTTTTTATTAAAATTTTTATTTTATTTTTAATAAACATAATTTTATTATTTATTATTTAATATTTTTTTCATAAGCATTTGTATGCCATCATAAGTCACATCTTTTTTAGTTAAACCATACTTACCTACAAAATTGTAAATTTCACTTACATCTGAAGAATTATCAATAAGTTCAACTTCCATAAGTTCACCTAAAGATTTAACACTATCAAAATCAAAAATAAAATTGTTATATTTATAACTTACCCTTGTTTTATCAATAACCATTTGAGTAGAAAAGCCAATAGCAAACAAAATCTTTTCTGCTTGCTCTTTATTGCTTACTTCAGTTTCGTATTCATCACAATAAACAGGATTACACTCTCTGTGTATTTTTTTATACCCTAAAACACTTTTATTGTCTTGCTGTCTAATTCTTACACACTCCATAGTTTGGTTATCAACTTCAAAACTTTTGTAATATGGCACATAATAAGTATCTATTAAATGCTCTTCGTGTGTTTTTTCAGCAACTTTTTCTAAATCTGCTATTATTTTATTTTTAATATCACTGTTTATTATAAATTTTAATTCAATTTCTTTTTCTTTCATTTTCTTATTCTTTTTTATTTTAATAAATATATTTTTTTAATTTTAATCTTTTTTTATTAAATCTGACACTTTGCCTTTAATCTCTATCTCATTTTTTATATATTCGCCTTTTTTATAAAAACATTTGTAAGCATGCTCTGTACCTTTAATTTTTAATATTTCGTAGTTATCATCAACAATTTTTAAGGCAGTACAGTTTTCACAAGCAATAGCAACACCACTTTGGGCTTTCATCATACGCTTTAAATCTTCTTGCCTTGCAGATTCTGCATCATAATGAGGACAAAACAAAACATCAATCAAACCAAGCCCTGTCACTTTTATAAGTTTATCAGAGTTGCTTGTAAATTTTCTTGAATCACTATTACCAAAGTTACACCAACAAATAGCCCCTGCACTTACGCCACATAAAACCTTGTTTTGTTTTGCTGCTTCTTTAAGCAAAACATCAATTTTATGTCTTCTTAATAAAGTCATTAACCTAAGAGTGTTACCACCACCCACATAAATAATATCTGCCCAGTTTATTTTTTCTTCAACAATTTTGTTATCAAAAATTTCGGTTTCTCTTAAATAATCACATTTACAATCTAAAATTGTTCCAAAATTTAATCTCATTCTTTTGTAATAATCATCAGCAGTTTTTAAATCTTTTTGAGTAAGTGCTATAAACAAAAAGTTTGGAGTTTTCTTTTCGGTTAATTTAATTATTTCTTCGTCAAAAGGTTTTATTTCATAAGGTTTACCAAAACTACCATTATAACCACCACCAATAGCAACTATTTTCATATTATTTCCTTTTAATTTTCTTCTTCTACTTTATTTCTTTTTAAAATATCTTTGTAATTTACTGTTATGTAAGATTTTTTCAAGCATTTAACTAATAATTTTCTGCCCTGTTCGTTATGAACAAATTTAAAATCAATATCACCCAAACTCTTTTTTAAATAACCTTTAAACACTTTTACAATATTTGCATTTTTTTCAAACTCTACTGGACAAGCAAAAGAATATTTATAGGCATAAAACTTTATTAAACGCTTTTTAATTATTAAATATTTAGGTTTGTCAATAATAGATAGCAACTCTTTTAATGCATTATTAAAAATGTTTTGTTCATATAAAGAAGATTTTTTAAGCGATACATAAACCTTTTGTTTTAATTTGTCTTCCCTTACATTTAACTTTGCTTTATCTTCAATTTTATCTAAACTCTTAAAAGTTTTTAATATTGCATTGCATAAAGATTGAATTGAACTTTTGGCGTTTCTATGCGTTATTATAAACTTTATAAACTTAAACACTTGAATTGACATATAAAGAAAAACAATACCACAAGCAACAATTAAAATAAATTTTACAAACTTAAACATATTTAAATCTAATAAAACAAATATTCCAACCACACTAACAATGGTTATAAGTAAACTAAATAACAAACCAAAAATATTGTACATTGTTGCAACAGGAATTTTTAAATTGCTTGAAATAGTATTTTCTACAACTGTTTTGCTATTTGTTTTTTTATCTATTTGCCAACTATCAATTAACCCTTGCCTATCTTCTGCTTTATTTAGCATTTTTGTGTTAATATCTGCAATACCTTCTTCAGAATAAGGTGGAGTTATAAAAGTAATTCTTTCTATGCCACTTTCTATTTTATTTGTTTTATAGTTAGGCCCAACAAAACAATTAAACCTTCTACACAAAGTTTCATAATCGTTAGAAATAATTTCCTTTTCGTTGCCAATAATTTTAATGTTGTCGGCTTTCAAATTTTCTTGTTTTTTATTATTATTTTTATCTTTATTTTCTTGTGTTATTTCTTGCTCATTATTAGTTTTTTTATCATCTATATTACTTTCTATACCCGTTTTTGGCTCTAAAATAGCCCCTACAATGTTATTTTGTAGTTCTTCGGGCAAAAACTTGTATTCAGGTTCTATGGTCACCAAATGCCAAATATTTGCTGTTTTATTTTCGTCTTTTTTATAAATTCTAATAGCCCTACCACGCATTTGATTTGATAACATAAATGAACCAACATAACTTGCAAGTATTAAACTATTTATGCAAGGAGAATCCCACCCCTCGCCTAAAAGAGATTGAGTGCCAACCAAAACATTAATTAAACCATCTTCAAAAAGTTTAGAAATAATATTTACTTTATCTCTGTTACTACCCTTAAAGGTATATACAGAATATGTTGTGTTTTGTAATGGCTCTGCCTTAAAAAATTTACCATCAATTTTATAATTTTTTAATAGTTTTTCTGCAATATCATTTGGCAAAATTACCAAACTACCAGACAAGCAACCAACTTTAACTTGATTATTTTTTCTTCTTACTTCTTCAAAAATAGATACAACACTTATATTATCAATTTCGTTATTTGTACCAATGTTTGCACTTGATTCTTTTTTAATATAATCAGTTAAAATAAGCATACGCAAGTTTTCTTTTAAAACTTTACTTTCGCTATTAACAATGGTAGAAATACTTTTTAATTTTCCACAAGAAGAAACAAGAGCTTTTCTTAAACTATCAGTTAAATCAAGTTGAACTTTTTTTCTATGATACAAAGAATATTTTTTTAATAAATTTATTAAAACTTCCTTTTCTTCTTCATTAATTAAAAAAGTATCTTCTATTAAAAACTGTAATGCTTCTTCTGCCGTTTTTAATGTTAATACTGGAATATCACTTCCCTTTGCAAGTTTTTGATAAACACCCTTATTTATTTTTTTATTGCAGTGATTTAAAAAAATAAACAAACTTGAAATCTCTTTGTGATTTTTGTAAAAAACTTCATTTCTATTTTTATATAAATCTTCAATTTTATTATTTAAATTATTTATAAAATCTAAAGAAGCAATTTCGCTAATTGCTTTGTAAGAAGACAACCTATGGCTTTTAAAACTTTCAGTTTCTTTACTTGTTGGATAATTAAACAAAATATAATCTTGATGTGGACAAAGATTTTTTTGTTTAACAAGTTCTGGCACAAAAATTTCATCATCAATCTCACCACAAACAGAAGTATATCTTTGCCACTCTGCAGGAGTTGCATCATATGGTGGAGTTGCAGTAAGCGATATTACTTTTACTTCACTACTTAAACCTTTTATAAATTTTTCCAATGCCTTTTGCCACTCATTTTGCAAATGATGAGCTTCATCTAAACAAATTGTTTTTATGTTTTTTTCTTGCATTAATTTAAAAAGGTTTATATTAGAATAATCTAAATTTTCTTCTTCACCTTCTATTGCCACTTTATCTATTGCAGAGTGCAATGCTTGATAAGTTATAGAATTTAACAGTTTTATATTGTTTAAATCAAAAGAAACATAATCATTTATGTTCTCGCCTTCTGGCAAATAAGCTTCTTCAAATCTATCAGCCCATTGTTGCTTAATTGTTGTAGTAGGAGAAAACATTATACAAGGCGTGTTTAACCTTCTAATAAGTTCAAGCCCCAAAATTGTTTTACCACTGCCCGGTGCAGCAACAATATTAATTCTTCCATCCTTTAAAAACTTTGCAGAATTATCCAAAACGCTTTGTTGATAATTTCTAAAAGTCCATTTAAATTTAACAGCATCAAAATTTTTCATTTTTTTATCCTTATAAAATAAATTAGAACTTTTTATAATTTATTATTTTTTT
>JAFQFI010000073.1 GCA_017398655.1 Clostridia bacterium | reverse complement strand
TTACCGGCAATCTCAATATTGCGGGACTCATCGTTGCACTTATTGCAGTTGCAGTTCTGCTTTATATGCTGTTTAAGCCTTATAAAGAATCAACAAAGCTTACTCAAAAGGTAAAGGTAAAATAAAAAATGTCTTTTGCTCACGAAGTAAAATTGGAGGTTCTTGAAACTTCAACAAAAAACGAATGTTGTAAGTTGGCATTTTTATCTGCAGTAATTCACTCCTGTGGAGAGCTTACAAAAAGCGGAAAAGAGTTTTTTTTAGAACTTAAAACAGATATTGAAAAAATTTATGATGAAGTAAATGAATGTTTAAAAACTCTTTATGGCGAGTATGCAGAAGTAAAGTTAGATGAAGATGCAAATATTAATAAATCTGTTAGGTATGTTATTAGTTTGCCAAGAAATATAACAAATCAAATTTTATTTGATTGTGGTATTGCAAAATTTAGTGTCAATAACGAATTCACTCTTATTCAGGGTATTGACGAGCATATAATTGAAAATGAGTGTTGTGCAAAAAGTTATATTAAAGGTGTTTTTGCAACTGCATCTACTTCCAATATTATTTTAAATGAATCGAATACAGAGGAAAGGACCTTTAGTGGTTATCATTGGGAGTTTGTTTTTACAAGTGAAGCTTTTGCTGATGATTTTTCAAATCTTTTATTTGCTCATGGCATAACAAATAAAAAAAGCAAAAGAAAGAATTTATATGTTTTATATATAAAAGAAGCTGAAGTTGTAAGTGATTTATTTGCAATTGTTGGGGCATATAAAGGGTTGTTGCGTTTACAAAATGAAATTGCATTAAGGGAAGTAAGAAATAATATAAATAGACAAAATAATTGTATGAATGCAAATATTACAAAAACTGTTAATGCAAGTTTAAAACAAATTCAAGCCATCAACAAAATAGAAAAAACTATTGGCTTTGAAAAACTTCCACAAAATTTAAGAGAGTTGTGTTTAGTTCGTCTTGCAAACCCTGAAGAATCACTTGATAACTTGACAAAATTACTTTCAACTACTATAACTAAAAGTGGTATAAATCATCAGTTTAGGCGTCTTATAAAAATAGCAGATAAAATTGATGATAATTTAACTAATGAAGAAGTCGAAAATAAAAATTAAAGATAAAATTATGGTTGTGCTTTTTTTTGAAAAAGTACAACTGTGATTTTTTTAAAAAACAAAAGCAAGATAAGGTAATCTATGAAAAATTTTGTACATTTACATGTTCACACTGAATATAGTTTGCTTGATGGTGTAGCAAGAGTAAAACAACTTGTTAAAAAAGTTAAAGAGTGTGGTGGAACTGCAGTTGCCATGACAGACCATGGAACAATGGCAGGTTCATTGCATTTTTTTGCTGAGTGTTATAAAAACAACATTAAACCAATTATTGGTTGTGAGTTTTACATTGCCAACGATAGAACATATAAACAAGGAAAACCTGATAATGCTCACTTAGTTTTGCTTGCAAAAAACAATGAGGGTTACGCAAATTTATTAAAACTTAATGCTATTGCATGTAAAGAGGGTTTTTATTATAAACCAAGA
The DNA here is from genome assembly GCA_017398655.1 of Clostridia bacterium. Lineage (GTDB taxonomy): Bacteria > Bacillota > Clostridia > Christensenellales > UBA1242 > UBA7862. Next base: position 5,497 of record JAFQFI010000073.1, on the reverse strand, counting down.
ATTGACTATGATGTGCTTGAAAAACATTCAAAGGGTTTAATATGTTTAAGTGCTTGCTTGGCAGGGCATATTCCATCTCTTTTGTTAAATAGAAGATTTGATGAAGCTTATCAACTTGGTTTACGACTTAAAAATATGTTTGATGAAGGTGACTTTTACATTGAACTTCAAAATCACGGATTGCCAGAACAATTAGAAGTTTTAGAGCCACTTAATAACTTGGCCAAAAAATTGGGTGTAAAAACAGTTGCTACAAATGACGCTCACTACATAAACAAAGAAGATGCAGAAATGCAAGATATCTTAATGTGTATTCAAATGGGTAAATTTGTAGATGATACAGATAGATTAAAATTTTCTACCGATGAATTTTATGTAAAAACTCGTGAAGAAATGGAAGATGTTTTAGGTGCTTATCCTGAAGCATTAGATACTACAAATGAAATTGCCGACAAGTGTTTTGTAACTATTAAAGCTAAAAGTCATAAATTTGTTCCAAACATTCCAGATAATTGTTCTTTAAGAGATAACGAAAACTTTATTCCTAAATATGAACCAGAAGGTATGACTTCTTATGAATTCTTGGAAAAACTCTGTTATGATGGATTAAAAGAAAGATATAAAGTTATAACTCCAGAAATTCAAGCAAGGGCAGATGAAGAACTTTCAATTATTAAAGAACAAGGTTTTGTAGAATACTTCCTTGTTGTATGGGATTATATTAACTACGCTCGTCAAAATGGTATTCCTGTTGGTCCGGGTAGGGGCAGTGGCGCTGGTAGTATTGTTGCTTACACTTCAGGTATTACAAGGGTAGACCCTATTAAATATCAATTGCTTTTTGAAAGATTTATTCACAAAGAAAGAGTATCTATGCCCGATTTCGATGTTGACTTTTGTTATGATAGGCGAAATGAAGTTATTGAATATGCTAAACGCAAATATGGGGTAGACAATGTTGCTTACATTGGTACTTTTGGTACTATGGCAGCAAAAAACGCAATTAGAGATGTAAGTAGGGTACTTAGAATACCTCTAAGTGATGTTAATAAAATATGTAAGGATATTCCTGCTAAATTACCAGATGGTATTAAAAAGCCACCTGTTCTTAAATATTACTTTGGTACTACTGGAGACCCAGAAAACGATAAATATATAATTCCATCTTTAAGAAAAATTTATGATGAAGATGAAAAAATAAGAAAAGTTATTGATATTAGTATTAAATTGGAGGGCACTCCAAGGCAAACATCAACTCATGCTTGTGGTATTTTAATTGCTCCAGAACCAGTTTACAATTATGTTCCTCTTGCAAGAAATGGCGATGAAATTGCTACACAATATTCAATGGTAGAGCTTGAAGATTTAGGTCTTTTAAAAATGGACTTTTTAGGTCTTAGAACATTAACAGATATTGATAAAACTTTAAAACTTATCAAAAAGATTCATAATAAAGATATAGATTTTTATAATATGGATTATGATGATGCAAATGTTTATAGATTAATATCTTCTGGAAATACCGATGCTGTTTTCCAACTTGAAAGTGGTGGTATGAAAAGGTTTATGAAAAAACTTAAACCAGATAACTTGGAAGATATTATTGCTGGTATATCTTTGTATAGACCGGGCCCTATGAAATATATTGATTCGTATGTAGAAAACAAACACAATCCAAGCAAAATTAAATATGACCACGAGTGTTTAGAATCTATTTTAAAAGCAACTTATGGTATTATTGTATATCAAGAACAAGTTATGCAGATTGTTCAAAAAATGGCTGGATATACTTTGGGTCAAGCCGATATGGTTCGCCGTATTATGGGTAAGAAAAAAGTTGAAAAAATGGCTGAAGAAAAAGAAAAATTTATTTTTGGCTGGAAAGATCCTAAAGGTGAAAAAAGTATTGATGGCGCACTAAAAAGAGGCGTAAGTGAAGAAGTTGCAAGAAAAGTTTTTGCAGATATGGAAGATTTTGCTAAATATGCTTTTAACAAATCTCACGCTGCTGCATATGCCTATTTATCTTACCAAACAGCATATTTAAAATGTTATTATCCAGTAGAATTTTTGGTTGCTGTTTTAAATAACAGAATTACCAATATTGATGAAATTAAAAAATATATTATTTATGCAAAACAACAAAACTACGAAGTATTGCCACCAGATGTAAATAAAAGTGAAACTTATTTTAATGTAGAAAATAATAAAATAAGATTTGGTTTGGCAGCACTTAAAAATGTTGGTATTGGTGTTGTTGAAGAAATTATTGAAAATCGTGAAAAATTTGGGCCATACAAAGATTTATATGATTTTATTGAAAGAGTTCAAGGTGGCAGTTTAAATAAAAGATGTATTGAAGCTTTAATTTTAAGTGGTGCATTCGATGGTTTGGGTGCTACAAGATCTCAAATGATGAGTGTTTATGAATCTGTTGTTGATACAGTTTCAAAAGACCACAAAAATAAAGCTACAGGACAATTTAGTTTGTTTGATGATGCTTCTTTTACTACAACAGATAAAAACTATGTAAAAATGCCTGACATAAAAGAATATGCAAAACAAGCAAAACTTAAATTTGAAAAACAAGTTTTAGGTATTTATTTATCTGGGCATCCACTTGATAATTATATAAACGAGTTTAATAAATTTTCTTTTAATGCTTCTATGATTCCAGAAGAAAAAGAAGAAGGTTTAACTGAAGATGATGAAGATTTTGCTGGAGATGTAGAAGAAAGAGAAGATGGTATTAAAAATGATGATATTGTTGAGTGTGGTGGAAGTATTGAAGAAGTAAGAAAGATTTTCACTAAAGTAGGCAACAAAGAAATGGCTATTTTAAGAATAGAAGATTTATATGGAACTTTTGATGTTATGGTTGTTCCAAATGCTTACGAAAAGTTTAAATCTAAATTAGTTGAAGATAATTTAGTAAAAGTTCACGGAAAGGTTTCACTAAAAGACGATAATAGTGTTATAATTATTGCAGATAACATTTCTTTGCTTGATGGAGAAGGACCTTCAACTATTACACAACAACCTGTTTTTGAAAATAAAAAACAAGATATTGTTAAAACTCTTTATTTAAAATATGATACAACAAATGGTTTAATTCATTCACAAATTTTAAAAATAGCAAAGAGCTATCCGGGTAATAGTCCAATAATTATTAAATGTGTTGGAACAGATAAAACTTTTAAACTTAATTTAAAAGTAAACCCAAATAATTATTTGTTAAACGAACTTAATGCACTTTTATCGGAAAGTGATATTAAATTGATATAACTTAAAGGAGATATGTTTTAAAAAAATGGAAGTTAAAAATATTGCAATTTTAACAAGTGGTGGCGATTGTCAAGGTATGAATACAACAGTTAATATTGTTGTTAGAATTGCCACACTTAAAGGTTTAAATGTTTATGGAGTAAGGCAAGGTTATAAAGGATTATTTGAAAATAATTTTGTAAAACTTACTAATGCTAATGTAGAAAATATATCTTCTCTTGGTGGAACAATTTTAAAAACAGCAAGGTTTCCAGAGTTTAAAGAAGATGAAGTTGTTGAAAAGTGTGCAAATAATTTAAAAGAGCGTAACATTGATGCTTTAATTATTATTGGTGGAGATGGCTCGTTTAGAGGTGCAAAAGCTTTAATGGATAAAGGTATAGACATTATTGCAATTCCGGGCACAATTGATAATGACTTAAGGTATACCGACAAATGTTTAGGTTTTGATACAGCTGTAAATAATGCTTGTAACTTTATAGAAAATGTAAAGCAAACTATGGGTGCTTTAGATAGAGGTGTTATTTTTGAAGTTATGGGCAGATACTGTGGCGATATTGCTTTGTATACTGCATCTGCAACTGCTTGTGATATTGTTGCTGTTCCAGAAAAACCAACTTCTGAAGAAGAATTTATTCAAAAAGTAAAAGATTGTATTACAATTAATAAAAAAGTACCTACTGTAGTTATTGCAGAAAAACTTTATGATATTAAAAATGTAACACAACGACTTAATGAAGAAACAGGCATAGAGTTTAAAAGTTCTGTAGTTGGTTATGTTCAAAGGGGAGGAGCTCCTTCTGTTTGGGATAGAACACTTGCAATGCAATTTGGTGTTAGAGCAGTAGAGTTAATTACAAAAGGCATATTAAACAAAGCTATTGGTATTAAAGGAAATAACATTTTTGAAATTAGCATAGATGAAGCTTTGCATTGCGAATATAATTATAATTACGAACTTCTTAACTTATTCTATTTACTTAATACAAAAGTGGAAGAATAAAATTATAAAGATTTAGTTAATAGATTTTACAAATAAATGTATAAAAAAAGAAGAAGTATCTAATTAATAATTAGATGCTTCTTCAATTACTAACTTGTCAAACTCAATATCTTCTGGGAAATCTGCTGGTAGGAAAGTTGCATTATTGAAGTTTAAATAATGAAAAATATGTTTTGAAAGTATAACAGGTGTTGCAATATCTAACTTTTCGCAAATATTTGCTATATAATCAAAAAACATATCTGGGTCAAAAGAAGTAAAATCTTCAAAAATTGTATCGTTTAATATTTTTTCACCTTTTACAACTTTAGCCCAAATTCTTACCATTTTTTTAAATCCTTTTAATTAAACTATATTTTATAATAGTTAATTTTTAAGGTTTGGCAAGTAAATAAAACAAAAAAATATTAAAAATAGTTTTTAATTAAAAATTAAAATATAAAAAACAAAACAAATAATCAAAAAAATATTAATAAAAAAAATATTCTTGACATATAATACTTTAATTATTATAATCATTTGTACTAAAAAATATGGGCTGACAAAGAGAAAATATTTTTTAATATTTATGATAATAAGTTGTATTACTTTATTTTAAAGTGGTACATCATTTTTTTAAGTTATTTTGATAATAATTTTATTAAGATAATTTATTAGGAGGCATAAAATGGAAAACGAAATATATTTAACAAAAGATGGCTATAAAGCATTACAAGAAAAACTTGATTACTTAAAATCAACAAAAAGAGAAGAAGTTTCTAAAAAAATTGGTATTGCAAGAGAGTTTGGTGATTTAAGTGAAAATTCAGAATACGATGCAGCTAAAGAAGAACAAGCACAAATTGAAGCTGAAATTGCTGAAATTGAAAATAAATTACGCTTTGGTAAAATTATTAATCAAAAGAAACTTGATACAAGCAAAGTTAATGCTGGTTGTTTTGTAAAACTTAAAGATTTAGATTTTGATGATGAATTTGAATATCAAATTGTTGGTTCTACAGAAAGTGACCCTTCAAAAGGTATAATTTCAAACGAAAGTCCTGTAGGCCAAGCATTACTTGGTAAAAAAGTAGGAGATACTGTTCAAATTGTTCTTCCTCAAAATAACAACGCAACAATAAGATTAAAAGTTTTAGATATTAGAGCATAATTTTGTTAAAATTAATAATAAAAAATACAAATACCAGAGCATAACTCTGGTATTTATTT
>JAFQFI010000072.1 GCA_017398655.1 Clostridia bacterium | reverse complement strand
TTTAAAAAATACTTCAAAAGAAAAAGAAAAAGCAATTATTGTAGGTGTTGTTTTTAATAAAAACCAATATAATTTTGAACCTGCTTTAGAAGAGTTGTCAAGTTTATGCTATACTGCAGGTTTAGAAGTAGTTGGCAGTGCAACGCAAAATATAAAAGAAGTTAATGCTTCAACATTATTAGGTTCTGGCAAAGTTGAAGAAATTAAGAAGATTTTTGAAGAATTAAATGCCAATGTTGTTGTAGTAGATTGCGAATTAACTGGCTCGCAACTAAATAATATTTCAAATATTGTGGGTGTTAAAGTTATAGATAGGTCAATGCTTATTCTTGATATTTTTGCAGGTAGAGCAACAACAAATGAGGGTAGATTACAAGTTAAGTTGGCTCAACTTAAATATAGTTTGCCAAGAATAGGTGGTATTTCAAACACATCTGGTAGATTTGGTAGCGCAGGTGTTGGTATGAGAGGACCGGGAGAGACAAAACTTGAACTTGATAAAAGAACTATTAGAGAAAATATTTCTAAACTTGAAAAAGAGATTGTAAAAATAAAAGAAAATCGTCTTATACAAAAAAGTTCAAGAAAGAAAAATCAAATTAAACAAGTTGCTATTGTTGGGTATACAAACGCTGGAAAATCAACTTTAATGAATACAATAACAAAAGCAGGAATATATGCAGATAACTTATTATTTGCTACACTTGACACAACAACTAGAAATTTGTGGCTTGATAATAATCAACAAGTTGTTTTAATTGATACAGTTGGTTTTATAGATAAATTGCCACATGCTTTTATTCAAGCTTTTAACGCAACTCTTGAAGAAACTGCAGATGCCGATTTGTTATTGCATGTAATAGATGTATCTAATCCAAATTATAAAGAGCAAGTTCAAGTTGTTGAAGATGTTTTAAAAGAAATTAGGGCAGATAAAATACCAACAATTAAAATATTTAATAAAATAGATAAACTTGATAAACCGTTTGAAGTTCCAAATGATACAATTTTAATTAGTGCAAAAAACAATAAAGGTATAGAACAACTCAAAGAAAAAATAAAAAATGTATTATTTAACTCTTAACAGTATTTTAGGTGTTAAATGTTTTAAAAATTATGCCAGTATTATGCAAAAAAAAGATGTTAATAAAATTTTTAGAATTTTGTTAACATTTTTTTTATTTTATTAATAGTATGAAATAGAAACAAATGAAAAAAAATAAAGAAAACAAAAGAAACATAACTTTACATATTTTTCGTTTGATAGAAAAAAAAGATAAAAATGAAAAAATTGTACTTTAAGTAAAATTTTATAAGGAGATACAAAATATATGAACGGTTTTTTTGGAAATGGCAATAATTGTGGTGGTGGCTGCAATAGTGGTTTTGGTGGAAACGATAACAACTGTTGTTGCTGGATTTTAATTTTGTTATTACTTTGTAACTGTGGTTCTGGCATTGGTCAAGGTTGCGATTGTTGCACACTTATCTTATTAATTTTAATTCTTTCTTGTTGTGGTTGTGGTAACCATAGTAATTGCTAAAAACAAAAAATTAAATTAAAAAACAAAAGATGTAACTTAAAAGGGTAGAGGATAAAAGTTTCTCTACCTTTTTTTTATTTAAAAATATGAAATTTAAAAAATAGTTAAAAAATTTTACCACTGTAAGAAAATTAAAAACTAATCAAATATAATTATATTATTACTTAATTATAATATATATCATATTGATTGTTTTTGTAATAAACTTGGCAAAAAATGCTTTTTTAAAAGCTATCCACATTTATTGTACTTTACTTGTGGATAAAACTTTTTTGTAGAAAAAACAAGATTATTAGTGTCTTTTGTTTTTTTAAAAATTTTTTACATAATTTGTAAATATTATCGCAAAATACTCTTGAAATTACATTAAGAAAAATTTGTAATAAAATCCAATTTTTTTTGATAACAAAAATTAAGGTTTAATTTGATATTTTAGGGCATTAATAAGGGGTTTTAAAGTAAAAAAATGAATAAACAAATTTATTAATAACGGTTGACAATGGTATGTATATGTTGTACAATTATCACGCTTTATGTTTTAAGTGGTTTAACTATATTCTTAACAGAAATTTAGTCAAAATTACTTAAAAATAACAACTAATTAACAAAAAAGTTTATTGGTTGAAATTATTTTTTATTAAAAGTAGGAGAGATTGATTTATGACTAGACTTAAAAAATTACTTGTTGCTGGATTAATGGCTATAGTCACATGCTGTGTATCTTTTGGCTCTGCAATTGTTAATGTAACCAACTCAATTTTTTCTTGGGCAAAAGCAAGTGCAAACTCAAATGATTATAGTTTTACAAACAAGCACGACAAAGCAACATACCAAGATGGTGATGTTATAACAGTTCAAGGTATTCCTTCTGAAGCAAAAAAAGACGGAAGCAGTGTAAAAATTCCTAAAACTGTAGTAACAACAAACATCAAAACAGGCGAAGCAACTACTGCAAGCGAAACTCGCGTTTTAATTAAAAATCCATATGGCGTAGATTTAATTAAAATTGAAGAGTATGAAGAAGGTGGGGCAACAAAAACAAGAACTGTTATTGCAGATGCTAACCAACTTGCAGATGGTTCTGGAGAGGATGCAAATAAATACATTTTAACACCAAGCCAAGTAGGTGTTTATACTGTACAATATGCAGTTAAAAATACAGCTGGTGTTTGGACTGTTTCTGATATTTATGAAATTAAAGTTACAGCAGATAAATATTCAATGGAATTTGCTACAAATGATCCAATTATAATGCCAGACAAGATTGATACAAACCAAGGTGTTGACACTAAGGTTAATTTAAAGTTACCTTTAGTTTATGATAAAAATGGTGAACAAATTAAGGCATTTGTACTTGGTGATTATACTTCTGCAGATTCTCTAAGTCCTTTCTATTATTTAGCAGAATATGTGAATGTTGCAGAAAATGGTAATGTATATTTTAATGGTAACAAACCAGAGCTTTACCAAGCAAATGCTGCAGAAGCAAGCAATAAAAATGTGTATGAAGAATATTACACATATAAAATAACAAAAATTGATGGTGTAGTAGACACAGAAAAATATCCAAACACTTTATTTGTAGAAGTTAAAGTTTCTGGTATTGAAAACAACAAAGCAACAAACTCTGTTGACGAAACATCAGACAATCTTTTAGTTTTAAACAACTCAGCATTTAATGGTGATACAGCATATTATACAGATGCTGCATATTATTTTAATGCAGGTGCAGGTAAAAATATTGTTACTTATAAATTATGCAATTCTAAAGTTGCTGGTTTTTATGCAACACCAGATGCATATGTAAGTTATACAATTGATGGAAGCATCTCTTATGATAAATCTAACATTGAAATTGGCGTTTCAACTTCAACAAATGTAAAAAGCTCTTCTACAAGTATTAACGAAAAATGCTATTTACCAAAAGTAAACGCAGTAGATAAAAATTCTAATAAAAATGCAGTTAACGCTTATTATAGTTATACAGTAAGATTTGTTGACCAAAGTGGAGATAAAGATAAATATGTATATTCTCCAGAATATGTAACAATGGGTGTTGACGAACAAGGCGTTTACTTTATTCCTCACAAAGATGGTTTATATAATATTTCATATAACGCAACAGATTTTTATGGAAATAAAGATAAAAATGCAGAAGATTATGACTATGATGTAAATGTTTCTGATAGAACAGCTCCATCTTTATACTTTGTAAATAGTTATAATTTTGTTACAGATCCAGATTATAAATATGGTATGAAAGAAGAAGATGTTGATTTAACAGATATTTCATATCAAATTCCTACTAAATATATAATTAATGATAGTGCAAACGAAGAAGAATGGACAACAATCGCTGTTCCTGCAATCTTTACAAAAGATAACTACAGAAGTTTTGAAGAATTGAAAATTTCAAGAACTCTTTCATCAGAAAAAGGTTTTATTAATACAGATGGAGAAGTTGTTAAAAACTATCAAATGGATATTCAAGATAGCAATGGTGCAACAGATTTTGATGCAGTAGACAGTGCTAAAAAATTGAATTCTACAGGTATTATTTATTTTGAAAATAACGAAACAGCAACAGAATATGTTGTTTATAACAATAAATTCTACAAAAAAGATGGTTTCAATGTTGTTGGAGATACTGTTACTGGTACAGAATTAACTGGAACAGAACTTAAAACAGCTTTAATTAAAGCAAAAACAAGTCAAGTAGCATATATCAAAATTGATCCAAAATTATTTGGTGAAGGTGAATATACAATTGAATATTCAGTTCAAGATTCATTGTGGCCAAACAATTCTGGTAAAACATTTACATTTACTTTAGTAAAAGATACTGCTGAAAAAGTTGATAATACAGCTCCAACTGTTAAATTTGGTACATCAACAGTAGGTAATGTAGATAAAAATCAAGTTGTTACTCTTGATAAACCAGAAATTAAAGATGCAGATACAAGATTGCTTGTTAAATACTATGTAGTAGCAAATAACAACTATCTTGAATTAAAATTGGATAAAAATGATAAATTAACATTTAACACAAGTGATGTTATGGTTAAAGGGGCTACAGAAGACCAAGATCAAACAATTTATGATTGTGCAGTTGCTTCTGCTACAAAAGATTTTAAAGTTGTTGCTATGGCTTTTGATGATTTCTCAGGTTATCCAGATCCAAAATCAGTTAATTTAGATAATCCAGAAAATAATATTGGCGTTGATTATTATACAGTTACTGTAAAATATGTTAACGATACTTTAGCACCAGTTGTTGCTATTAATGGCACAGTTGCTGGTAGTGAAGTAACAGAAAATAATGAAAATAAACAATACACAGAAATTGCTGTTCATGGTATTAAATTCTATGATAATACAAATACAGCACAAGTAAGTGTAAAAGTATTAAATTCTCAAGGCGTAGAAGTTTCTTATGAAGAACTTGATGGCTCTTCAGTTAAAAAACTTTCTTCAACATTAACAGATTCTGAAGTTAAAGTTCCTGCAGAAAATATTGCAAGTTATGTTTATGAATATAACTTTGCTGGTGTTAAATTTACAGCAACAGATGCAGATAACTATACAATTATTTATAATATTGTTGATGGTGGAAACAATGTTGTAACTTATTCTTATGTAATTAGAGCAACTATTGATGCTCAAGCACCACATATTTCAGTTATTGGTACAAATAAAACAATTGAACTTGGCGAAACTTATTATTTAAAAGACATTTCAGTTTCTGATAACAAAACAGCAGAAGAAGACATTGCTTTCTCAGCAAAAGTTGTTGGTTCTACAGTAGGTAACAGAAGTTCATGGTTTAATGCAGAAACTATGGAATTTGCTCCAAAAGCAGCAGACACATATACAATTACTCTTACTGCAGAAGATGCTCAACATAATGCTTCTACAAAAACTATTGTAATAACAGTTAAAGATACAGAAAAACCATCTCTTACTTTAATTGGCTCTACAGGAGACAATATTATCGTTGATGAAAAACAAAACGATAAAGTTGGTAATATTGATTGGGATAATGACATTTTCCCAGAAATCACTCTTCCGGGCTTTAATGCAGTAGATAAATACGAAGGTACTCAAGGTTTCAATGGTATAATTGGCGCAAAAGGTTCTATAACAATTACAACTCCAAGTAGCAAAACTTATACTGTTGATGAAAATGGTAAAGTTGAAGGTGACAATCCTTTAAAAATTGAAAGAAGAGAAGTTGTTACTGGAACAGAAACAAATTATTTCTATTACTTTACACCAACAGAAAGAGGACTCTATGTAGCTTCTTATGTTGCAGAAGATTTATCTGGTAATAAATCAGATAAACCAACAATTATAAATGTTTATATTGGTGATACTGTTAAACCTGATATTTATTTAACAGATGATCTCAAAAACACATTAACAAAGGGCTTTACTGTAAATGGTAATAACCAACTTGTTATTAACCCAGATGCAAGAATTAAAAATGCAACAGGTTATACTTCTCAAGATTTATATGTAGGCGACAATTTTGGTTTTAAAACTAAAAAAGTTTACACAGATGATACAAATACAGAAGTTAGATACGAATATGTAACAGTTTCTATTAATGTTACAAACGAAAATAACAATACAATCAATTCTACAGAAAATGACGAAGGTTTGGTTTGCTATGAATTTACAAAAGCAGGCACTTACACAATTACATTTACTGTAACAGATAGCGTTGGTAATATTCAAACTTTAACAAAAACATTTAAAGTTTCAGCAGAAAAAGCTGGTTCAAACGATTCTACAAAAATTCTTGGAACTGTTTTAATTATTGTTTCTATTGTTATTCTTGCTGGTGTTATTATTTACTTTGTTAGAGGTACAAAACTTCTTCCAAAAAAGAGTAAAAAAGCAAAAAAACAAAAAGAAGATAAAAAAGATTAATCTTTTAAAATAATTTAAAAGCACTTGTAAAAAAACGAGTGCTTTTATTTTTTTAATTTGTCAATAATAATTATTATTGTTGTTTTTTTATTATGTGATATAATAAATTGTATATTTTGTTATAAATACAAAAGAGAGTAATTTAAAATGGAAACTAAAATTATATATTTTGTTCACGGAACTACCTATGATAATGCTTCAGATAGGTGTAGTGGTTGGAAACAAGTAGATTTAAATGATTTAGGTGTGGTTCAGGCAAAAAATTTGGGCAAACTTACATCTAATATAAAATTTGATATTATATTTACTTCAGATTTAAAAAGAGCAATAGATTCTGCAGATTTTGCGTGGCCTAATACTACAAAACTTAGAGATAAACGATTAAGAGAGTGTAATTATGGTGATTATGACGGCTTGTCAAAAAATTTGGTTGTATATGAAGACCATATTTCAATGCCTTTTCCAAATGGAGAATCTTTAATTGATGTAGAAAATAGGGTAAAGAGATTTATATCTTTTGTAAAAGAGCATTATCAAGGAAAAACCATAGGAGTAATGTCGCATAGAGCACCTCAACTTGCATTAGAAGTTTTAACAAAAGGTATTTCTTGGCAAGAAGCTTTAGAAAATGACTGGCGAAAAACAAAAAATTGGCAACCGGGTTGGGAGTATATTGTTTAATATAATTTTAAAAATATAAAAAGGAGGTAAATAACTGTAGTATGTACGAATTGGTTTCAAAATATAAACCTGCAGGTGACCAGCAACAGGCAATTGATAGCATTGTTAAAGGTATTAATGAGGGTTTAAAAGAACAAGTTTTACAGGGAGTAACTGGCAGTGGTAAAACATTTACAATGGCAAACATTATAAAACAAGTTAATAAACCAACACTTGTTTTGGCTCATAATAAAACCCTTGCAGGTCAGCTTTGTAATGAGTTTAAAGAATTTTTTCCTAATAACAGAGTAGAATACTTTGTAAGTTATTACGATTATTATCAACCAGAAGCATATATTGCTAAAAGTGATACTTATATAGAAAAAGATTCTTCTGTTAATGATGAAATTGACAAATTAAGGCACTCGGCAACAAGTTCTTTAATAGAAACAAACAATGTTATAGTTGTTGCCTCTGTTTCTTGCATTTATGCGTTAGGTGCTCCACAAGAATATTATGATATGAGTATTTCTGTTAGAGAAGGTCAAAATTTTAATAGAGATGTTTTAATAAAACGACTTATTGAAATTAGATATGAAAGAAATGATGTTGATTTTAAGCGTTCAACTTTTAGAGTAAAAGGCGATGTTATAGACATAATTCCTTCAAGTTATAACGAAAAAGCAATTAGAATTGAGTTTTTTGATGATACAGTAGAGCGTATTTACGAATTTGATATTGTATCAAATAAGTTATTAAAAGAGTTAAAACACATAGCAATTTTTCCAGCAACACACTACGCTGTTAATAGTGAAAAACTTTTACAAGCATTAAAAAATATTGAAAATGATAGGGATAAAGAAGTAAAAATTTTTCAAGATAATAATAAACTTATTGAAGCTCAACGCTTAAAAGAAAGAGTAAGTTATGATGTAGAAATGCTAAGAGAGATTGGCTACTGTAATGGAATTGAAAATTATTCCAGATATTTTGATGGTAGAACACCGGGTCAAGCTCCTTTTACATTATTAGATTATTTTAAAGATGATTTTTTATTGTTTGTAGATGAAAGTCATATAACATTGCCCCAAGTAAGAGGTATGTTTAATGGAGATAAAGCAAGAAAAACAAG
>JAFQFI010000071.1 GCA_017398655.1 Clostridia bacterium | reverse complement strand
TTTATTTCTTTTTTAAGTTCTTCTATTTGACAAGAAGTTATAGCCAAACCATACATATCTGATATTACATTTAATATTAAAAAAATGCAGAGAACTAATATTGCTACCAATATATTACTTTTATTTAATATCAATTCAGAAAATAAACTTAATAGCATAGATAAACAAAAAGCCAGTATACTTATTCTTGCTATCCATAATCTTTTATTCTTTTTAATATAATTACTATGTTTTACATTATTTTCCTCTTTATCTAAAAAATGCATTAAATAAAAACACCTCATAATAAATATATGAGATGTTTTATAAAAATATAATTTAATTTGTATTAAGTTATATATTTTTGTTGTTTTTTATTATTTCTAATAAAACATTTAATGATTCTTCTACAGAAGCCAATATTGTTTCGCCAGTTTTTCTTAATTTTATTTCTATTTGATTATTTTGTAAACTTCTTGGGCTAACTACAACTCTTATTGGCATACCCATTAAATCTGCGTCAGCAAATTTAACGCCCGGCATACAATCTCTATCATCAATTAACACTTCTATGTTGTTTTCTTTTAATTTATTATATAAATCAAAAGCTGTTGAACTAACAGTATTATCGTCAATTCTTAATGGTGAAATATGAACTTTGTATGGAGCTATATTTAAAGGCATTACAATTCCTCTTTCATCATAATTTTCTTCAACAACACAAGCTAAATTTCTACCAACACCAATACCATAACAACCCATTATTGGATTAATTTCTTGCCCTTCTTTTGTTTTTACAAGCATATTCATACTTTTACTATATTTTGTACCAAGTTGAAATATATTTCCTATTTCAACACCATTAGAAATTTTAACTTTATGCTTTCCACAGTGAGGACAAATTTGACCTTCTTGCACTTTTGACAAGTCATAGTACTCTACTTTACCGTAATCTCTTTCAATATTAAAGTTAACAAAATGATATTTTTCTTTGTTTGCACCAGTAACAAGATTTGTTTGATTTTTTAAGCTTAAATCAAAGTAAATTTCACAATTTTTTGCTTTTAATCCTTTTGGACCAATATTACCAGCACAAAAACCATCTTCAGATGACGCATCAAAAGGAACTATATCTTTTTTACAAATTTTCTTTAATTTTGCTTCATTTACTTCTTTGTCTCCTCTAACAAAACAAACTACAGTACCTTCTTCTTTTTTAATAGCAAAAACAACTGCCTTTATACATTTGGTAGCATCAGTTTTTAATAATTTTGCAACAGAATCTATATCTTTTGCATCTCCAGTATCTATTTCTTCAAGAGGTAACAAATCTTCTTTTTCTGCTTCTTGGTAAATACATTCAGCAACTTCTTGGTTTGCCCTATAACCACATTGCTCACACAAAACAAGTTCATCTTCGCCATTATGATTTAAAAACATAAATTCATGAGCAACACTGCCACCCATCATGCCTGTATCACTTTTTACTGAAATTACATTTTTAAGCCCTATTCTTTCATAAATTTTTTCATATGCTTTATGAACTTCATAATAATACTTTTCTAAATCCTCTTGAGAAGTATGGAAAGAGTAAGCATCTTTCATAGTAAATTCTCTTACTCTAATTAATCCACCCCTGCTTCTTGGTTCGTCTCTAAATTTTGTTTGAATTTGATAAATCATACATGGTAATTGATTGTAACTATTAACCCAATTTTTTGCTAAATGAACAGCCGCTTCTTCATGTGTCATACCAAGCAACATTGGATGGTTAGCTCTATCATTAAATCTTACCATTTCACTGCCAATAGAATAATACCTGCCACTAACTTCCCAAAGTTCTTTTGGCATAACAACAGGAAATTTTACTTCCTGCCCGTCACATTTATTCATTTCCTCTCTAATTATATTTTCAATATTCAAGCAAGCTTTTTGTCCTAATGATGTTAAAGTAAAAATACCATTGGCAACTTGTTTCATATAACCTGCCCTAAGCATCAAAATATGGCTCATCATCTTTGCATCAGATGGAGCTTCTTTTGTTCTTTCTGCAACTAATTTGCTTAATCTCATTTTTTTATTTCCTTTTATATTAATCTTCGTCTGCAAAGTTAGATAATTTTTCAAGTTCTTCTTTTAAAATTATAACCTTACCTTTGTTTGTTTTTAGTGTTTCATAACATTTTTTTGCTATTTCAACACCTTCTTCATAAAGTTTTGTTCCTTCTTCAACAGAAACATCATTATTTTCAAGTTTTTTTATTATTTCTTGTAATCTTATATTGTATTCGTCAAAATTCATTTTAAATTTTCTCCTTAAAATCTTTAACAATTGCCGAAATTGTACCATCTTTTAGTTCTATAAAAACATCATCGTTTTTCTTAATTTTTTTAACAGAAGATACTAATTTATTATTTACACTCAACCTTACCCAACCCCTATTTAAAGTTTCTGTTGGATTTAATAAAATTAATTTATTTTTATATAATTCAAGATTATGTTCTTTATTTAAAAATAAAACTTTAGATAATGACTTTAATTTTTCAATGTTTTGATAAAATTTATTTTTATTATCTTTTTGATTTTGAATTACCAAAGAAGTCATATTGGATATTAAATTTTCCATTTTTTCTTGTTTACTATCAAAAAGATGAAAAGCCAAATAATTTAATTTATCTAAACTTATATTAATTTTATCTAATTTTTCAAATAAATTAAAAGCAACTAATTCTGCACCCTCAGAGGGAGTTGCTGCCCTAATTGAACTTGCAAAATCACATATTGTAAAATCAGTTTCGTGCCCTACAGCAGATATAACTGGTTTAGAAATTTTAACAATCTCTCTTGCTAAAATTTCTGTGTTAAATGGTTGCAAATCTTCAATAGAGCCACCACCTCTTGCAATGATAACAACATCAATATCTTTTTGCTTGTCAAAATATTTTAATCCGTCAATAATTGTACTTTCTGCACCCGTTCCCTGAACTTTTGCTGGATAAACAATGATATTTAAACAAGGATTTCTTCTATGAGATACCGTTTGTATATCATGTAAAACTGCACCGGTTTTAGATGTAATTACTCCAATTGTATTTATTTTTTCTGGCAAAGGTTTTTTGTTTTTATTATCAAATAACCCTTCTAATTCTAATTTATTTTTTAATTCCAAAAATTTTTGATATAAAATTCCACTTCCATACGGAACAGCAGAACTTACATAAAAATTTAACTTTCCACCTTTTGAATAATATCTCATACTGCCAGTTGCTAAAATTTGGTCACCTTCTTTAATTAAGTTTGAAGAAACACCAAACATTATGCATGACATAATTGAGTTTTCATCTTTTAAATTAAAATATAGATTGCCCCTAACTAAAGACAATCCTGAAACTTCACCGTAAACCTTTATATTTTGTAAAAGTTCTTCGGCTTCAAATATACTTGTTATATATCCAGATAATTCTGAAACGCTTAATGTTTTTAACATTGTTTTATCCCTTATTTGTTTTGTTTGTAAATTGATGACAATACTCCGTTAACAAATGAGGGGCTTTTTTCTGTTGAATACTTTTTTGCAAGTTCAACAGCTTCATTTACGCTTAAAGACATTGCTTGTTCTAAATAATCAATACTTGCCATTGCAACCAAAATAATTGCATAATCAAGTTTATATATATCTTTTACAGTTAAATTGTTTTTAAGATTTGCATTTAACTTGGTTTTCAAATCTTCAAAATTATTTTTTACAGCAGAAAAAATACTGATAGAAAAATTTTTTTCTTCTTCAGTTAATTCAAATTCTTCAATAATTTTTTCAACTTCAGTTTGTTCACTAAACAAATATTGAAAAACCATTTTAAAGCCACAATCTCTTGCTAATATTCTGCTCATAAAAAACTCCTTTAATTAAAATTATTAAACAAAAATCCCTTGTTTAAAATTAACAAGGGAAAACTCGTTATTAGAATTTTGATAAATCTTCTCTTGAAAAATCTACACCCATTACATGAATATTTATGCCTTCTATTTTTGCACTTATCATGTTTGATATACCATTTTTTACATTTTCTTGTACACGATAAGCAACATCGGCAACACTATATCCAAAAAACACATTAAGGTATAAATCGATAATCAAGTTTTTATTTTTAGTGTAAGAAACTTTAACCCCTTCAAAATAGTTAGAGGAAAAAAACCTTTTTAAACGACTGCCAAAATTAGCACAAAGAGACGATACACCACTAATCTCTTTTGCTGCAAGGTTAATAATAGACAACATTATATTTTTGCCACAATAAACCTTTCCATTTTCATTTTTTTCATAAATATCGCCGTTATTAAACATAACATACTCCTAAATATACCCAATTATAACATAACAACGATACTAATGCAATTATTTTTTATTAGCAAAAATCATACTATTCTACAGGGATTATTTTTATATAATCTATATCTCTTTCTACTTGAGATTGAATTATTTCTACAATTTGGGCCACTTCCATTTCTGTTAATTCTGCACTTTGTAAAATAACATTAATATAAGTAGAAGAATAATTAACCAATGCCTCAGTAAATCCTTTTGCTTTTATTAAACCTTCCATTGTTACTTCAATACTCATGGCTTCTATTAAAGAATTTATTTGTGCTTCTGCATTTACTTTTGCTTCAGCAGAGCTTGTTTGGTTATTTAATATTTCATTGTAATAATCCATAGTTTCTGTTCGTGTTGCAGTTCTATCTGCCCTACATGTAGAAAAAAATGATGATGAAGAATATTCGCTATTTAAAGATGTTGATGCCTCTTCTGTAGTATTGTTTAAAATTATATTTAAAAATCCAGTAATAACTAAAAGCACTAACATTGAAACTAAAACTATAATTTTTTTCTTTTTTGTTAACATATAAATCTCCTTTAATTTCCTGCAAAAATTTCAATTTTACAATTATTAAAATTAAACATAGCTTGTACAGCTCTTAAAATTTCCAGTTTAACATTTGTGTTTGATGCACCAGTTGACACAATAACTATACTAACTGGCTGTGGCATAATCTCTTGTAAGATTATTGGCTCTGATTTACCGTCTTTAGTAACTAATACTGGGCTTTTTGTTTCCACTTTTGTTCCATTTGTATTTATTTCCGTTTTAGTTGTATAAGCAATTACCGTTTCTATTCCTTCATTAAAATAAACCATAACTTTTACATTTCCAGCATCTTTTATTTTGGATAGCGTAGAAGCTATTTTAGTTTCAAGTTCGTTTTGATATGAAGTTAAAGATGTTTTATAAAAACTTGAAGTTTGCAACTTAGAGTTTTCTGATGTATTTAATTTATTGTTTGTCCCAAACGAAAAAGATGAAAAATATATCAGCAATATTATAGCAACAAATAACACGGTTAAAATTTTATCAAGATGTTTTATTTTTTTTATTCTGTTAAAAAAATTTCCAAATAATGACTTTTTTTTATTTTTTGATGAATCAAAATTTTCATCAGCTTTTTTAATTTCTTCATTCATAAAATATTAATCTTTCCTCTTCAACCGATATTATTTTTTTTATAATAGCCATTATATTTGTATATTTATTTATATTCAAATTTTTATCCAAAAGAACTAATTCGCGTAAATCGACAAAAGCAGTTTCGATTTCCAATCTTTCTTTATTGTATGTACCTTTTATAGTTATTTTTACATTCTTATAACCATTTTCAAACAATGTTTTTTCTATTAAATTTTCAAAAGCAATTATTTTTTCATTGTTCCTATTATTTATAAAATCAGAATCAATCTGCATTTCTGATTTAAACATTGAAGATATATTTAAAGAAGATAATTCAAAATTTTTTAATGGAGAAATAATTACAAATATTGAAAATACAGATACAATACTTTTAATCAATTTATTAGTTTTCCCATTAGGCAATACAATTTCTACAATTAAAATTACAAGAATAATACCTGTTATAGATAAAATCCATGATGATATCTCTCCCACTATACTTACCTTTTAAAACAAATTTGAACAACTCATCAATATTGACAATGAAACTAAAAACATAAAGCCAACAGCCAACAAGGAAACAATAATCATATTTAAACTTTTTGATACAGAATATAAAAAGTTTGATATTTTCTCGTCACTAAGTGACTCAATTATACTCGATGTTAATTTTAATAAAAGCATAATAATTATTATTTTTATTACAGGCAAAAAAATTGTTGAAATTAAAATAATTAATCCAGTTGCACCTATAGCATTTTTAATTAACATACTACTTGCTAATATTAAACTTACCCCATCAGATAAATAAGAACCAAGTATAGGAATATAACTCTTAATAGCGTATTTTGCTGTTTTTAATGATATAGAATCTATGCCAGAAGCAGTTAAACCTTGAATAGTTAAAAAAGCAATAAATATTGTAAAAACTATCCCTATTATCCAAACAAATAAACTTTGAAAAAACTTAGAGAATTTTTCCATTTTAACATTTTTAGAAATATTTCCTACAATACCAAAAACAATACTAAAAACAAAAATTGGCATTAAAATGGTTGTAAAAATTTTTGTTATAATAACACTAAGAATAGCAAGAATTGGTTGAAATGTTGTTGATGTAACAACACCACCAATTGCATTAATTAATGTTAGTAATATAGGAAAAATTACTTCCATTTGTTTTTCAAGTAAGAATATAGTGTTAGAAGATTCTCCCATAACAGAAATAACAATTTTCAAAACAACAACAACTATAGAACTAAAACATACAATATGTATAATATTTGAAGTTGACTTGTTATTACTTGAAAATTGTCCAATTAAACTGTATAACACAGAAATAATAATTATAATTGAAAAATAAGGTATAACATTAATTAAATTTTCAAAAAAAATACTTATAGCAAAAGTTAAAAAATTTGAATATAAATCACTATTATTTCCATTTATAAACTTTTTTACAAGCGATATAAAAGAATTGTTAGAAAACAGTTGTTTTGAAGAATTATCTAAATTATTTACTAATGATTCTAATTGCGTAAAATCTATGTCGTTTAATTGGTTATTTATATTGTCATTTAATTCATTTTGAATATCATCATTTGAAACTAAATATATCTGTTTTTCGATTTTCACATTTTTATAATTTATATTTTCTATAGTTTTATTACTTAAAAAAAAACTAAAAAATATAAATATAAAAAAAATAATAAATAACAATATATTTTTGGTTTGAATTCTTTTTTGAACAATCATAATAAACTTACAATAATATCTAATAAATTAGTAATAATTGGTAAAGACAAACACAAAATAATAATTTTCCCGGCAATTAAAACTTTATCAGCAATACTTGTATTGCCAGAATCTATGCAAATTCCACTTGCAAATTCAGTTAAATAACCTACTCCTAAAATTTTTAAAATAGAAATAAACATAGAATAATCAAGGTTTGTTTTTGAAAAAATATTTAAAATATAATTTACTATTTCTTTTAGCTGATCAATAACCATTAATAAAATTATTGTTCCACCAATTAATAAAATAGGTATATGAAATTCTGGTTTTATGTTTTTAATTATTATTGATAAAAAACAAGTTAATAAAGCTATTGAAATTATTTTAAAAATTTCCATTTTATCCTTTCAAAATATTTAATAAATTAAAAATAATTGTTTTATTGTTTCAAATAACTCACTTATCATATTTACTGCCATTAATAATACAACCACAACACCAGCCAAAGTTGCTATAGTTGCTATCTCATCTTTACCAATATTTTTAAGTATTTGTGCTACAACTGCAGTTAAAATTCCAATTGCTGCAATTTTAAAAATAATATTATAATCCATTTTATTAACCCTTACTTATTAAATAAAAATAATTGCAATTGCCAACCCCAATACAATAAATAACTTAAAATATAAAGTTGAATATTTTTTTGTTTTTTCATTTTCTTCTTTTATAGGTATATTAATGTGTTTTATAAACTTTTTAATTTTATCAATCTCTTCTTCCTTTGTTTGACTTCCTATTGAATACAAAAAATTTAATAAACTTTTTATTTCGGTTTTATTTAAATAATAAAGGTTTTTATTTAAACTTTTTTCAAAATCTTTTTTTGAAATTTTGTTTAACAAAAAATCTTCAAAACTTAGAAGAATAGTATTAAAATCTTCATTAAAATTATAAAAATTATTTCTTACAATTATAGAAAGTTTTTGATTGTTAAAAGATATTTCATTAAATAAATTTTCACAAAAAAAATTTAAATTTTGATAAAATGTTTTTCTTTTTATAAAATAACTTTTTATATTAATACCAATTAATACACAACATAAAAATATAATAATAATTAAAAAAATTTTCATTTATAAATTAATCAACCTTAAATTTTCGTCGTAAATTGCCTCTATTTTGCCCGGATAATCATTTTGAGATAAAATTATAAAGCGAGAAAATACTTTATTTTCAAGCAATATTTTAAAGTCAGTTTTTTGTTTTAAATCATCAATTCCATTTGCATGAATAGATGCTAAAATTGAAACGCCACAACTTGAAGCATATAAAATTGAATCATAATCTTTTGCGTTAGAAATTTCATCAGTTGCAATTATGTCTGGTTTTAAATTTTTTACTCCGTTTTCAAATGCATAGTTTTTATTTGTTCCACTTAAAATATCACAAAAATTTCCAATATCTAATGTTGCTTGTCCATTAAAACAGTTTGCAATTTCAAATCTTTCATCAACAAGTAAAACATTAAAACAATATGACTTTTGCGATAACTGATAAATTATATCTCTTATCATTGTTGTTTTACCTCCACCGGGTGGAGATACTATTAAAGTATTTAAAAACTTTTTTTCAACCAAATATGGCATTATAGGCAAAGAACAACCTTTTATTTCATGAGGAACTCTAATAACCAACGAGTTTATATTTTTTAAAGTTTTTACACTGTTTTTATCAAAAACAACTTCTCCTGTTAAACCTATTCTTATACCACCACAAACAGTTAAAAAACCATTTTTAATTTGATTATCATATGCGTAAACAGAATTTTCGCATGCTTTTTTAACTATATCCTCTATTAAAGTTTTTTCTGCAACAATAGCTTTTAATTCGTTTCCAGTTAGTCCGTCTTCAGATAAGTAAAAATATTTTGAACCAATTGCTACCACAATTTTTTTTAATAATCTTATTCTTATTTCTGTTATTTTTTCTATTGGCGTTTTATTTAAAATTAAATAAAAATTTTGAGGAAAAATATTTGATAACATACACTTTTTATCCCTTATATATTTTTTATAAATATATTAAAAATTAAATATAAAAATTTGTAAAAAACAAAAAAAATAACAATACTACAAAAGTATTGCTATTTTTATTTTTTATTATATTTTTTTTAAATAAAAATTTAAAATTAAATTCTTTCCATATAAGTTCCAGTTCTTGTATCAATTCTAACTCTATCACCATTATTAACAAATAAAGGAACTTGAATAACAAGACCAGTTTCTAAAGTTGCTGGTTTATTACCTGCTTTAGATGTGTCACCTTGAATACCCGGTTCACAATCTGTAATGTTAAGTTCTACAAACATTGGAGGAAGAACTGAGAAAGCTTTTCCTTTATAAAATTGGATTGTTACCATCATATTTTCAATAACATATTTCATTGCTTCTTGAACTTGGTCATAGTTAAGAGGAATTTGTTCATAACTTTCCATATCCATAAAGTAATAAATTGTACCTTCATTATAAAGATATTGCATTTCTTTTCTTTCAATTTTTGCTTCTTCAACCTTTTCTGTTGGGTTAAAAGTTCTTTCTAAAACTTGTCCTGTAATAATATTTTTGATTTTTGTTCTTACAAAAGCTGCACCTTTACCCGGTTTAACATGTTGGAAATCTACAACATTGTAAATGTTTCCTTCAAATTCAAATGTAACACCTTTTCTAAAATCACCTGCTGAAATCATAAAATTTTCTCCTTTCAGTTTTTAATTTTTATAAATATTTAGTTTAGGTTATCTAAATAATAGATTATTATTGAGCAACTCACACCAGCATTTAAAGATTCTAATCCATTTTTCATTGGAATAGAAACAATTTTATTTGCAAGTGTTTTTAATTGTTCAGATACCCCATTACCTTCATTACCTATTATAACACCATAATTTGATAAAGGGCTATTGATTTTAAACAAATTTTCTCCAGACATATCTGCAACTAATAAATTTAATTTGTTTTTATTTGCAAAATCAACAAATTCTTCTGTTGAACTTAAAGTGTATAGGTTTACATCAAATAAATTACCCATAGCACTTCTTACAACTTTTTGGTTACAATAATTAACACAGTTAATAAGATATATATCTTTAAAATTTGTTCCTTTAGCAGACCTAATAATTGTTCCTAAGTTTCCCGGATCCTGTAAATTTTCTAAAACAATAAAGTTCCCTTGTGGTATTGATAATTGTTTTTGAGAATAATTAACAATAGCAATTACACCTTGAGGTTTTTTTGTTTCAGACAAATGCTCTATTACATTTTCACCTACTAATATAATTTTTAATTTTGATAAAAATGAAAACTTTTGTAATAGAATGTCGTATTTATCTTTTGAAACTAATACATAATCAAAATTTAAATTTGATATGTAAGCCTCATTTATAAGCTTTGGATTTTCAAGAAACAATTTGTCTTTTGCTTCGTCTCTTATTTTTTTTGTTTGAACAACTAATGGATTTTTTACCGAAGTTATTATTTCCAAGTGTTTGCTCCTAAAATATTTAATTTTTAATGATTATTAGTTTCCTTTAACTTGTGCAACAAGGTTTGCAAATGCAACTTTATCATTAACAGCCATATCAGCTAAAATTTTACGGTTAAGGCTAATATTGTTAACTTTTAAACCATTGATAAATTTGCTATAACTTACACCATTTAATCTGCAAGCAGCGTTAATTCTTGCAATCCAAAGAGTTCTCATATCTCTTTTTCTTAATCTTCTACCAATGTAAGCATATTTTTGGCTTTTCATAACAGCTTGGTTAGCAACTCTTACTAACTTGCTTCTGCTTCCCCAGTAACCTTTTGCTTGTTTTAATATAGCTCTTTTATGTTTCTTTTTATTAACTGCTCTTTTGATTCTCATAACTCTCTGTCTCCTTTATATTAACCTTGAACCATTTTCTTAATGGTTTTGCTTTGTGCACTACTTACGTATGCTGATTTTCTTAAATTTCTTTTTGTTCCTGTTGTCTTTTTAGTAAGAATGTGTCTTCTTCCTTGTTTTGATCTTTTAATAACACCAGATTTTTTAACTGTAAATCTCTTTTTTGCTGCGCTATTTGTTTTTTGTTTTGGCATAATCTTTTCTCCTTAAATTATTTTGTTTTTATTGGGGCTAAAACCATAAAAATGTTTCTGCCCATAATTTCTGGTGCCTTTTCAATAACACCGAAATCTTTTACTACTTCAAAAAATGTGTTCATAACTTCAATACCCATTTCAGGTCTTGCTTGTTGACGACCTTTCATTCTAATTGAAACCTTAACTTTATCTCCACCAGATAAGAATTTTTGAGCATGTTTTGCTTTAACATCAATATCATGCTTTTCAATTGTCATTGAAAGTTGAATTTCTTTTATGTCAACTGTCTTTTGAGCTTTTCTTTGTTCTTTTAATTTTTTTGCTTGGTCAAATTTAAATTTGCCATAATCAATAATTTTGCAAACAGGTGGCTCTGCATTTGGAGACATCAAAACTAAATCTAAGTTTTGTTCTTCTGCAATAGCAAGTGCTTCTCTGCTTGACATAATGCCAAGTTGCTCATTGTTGCTACCAATAAGTCTAACTTTTGGCAAATTGATTTCTTCATTTAAAAGCTGTTGATTTTTAATAATAAAATACCTCCACTTTATTAAAACTATTGGCTACACTTTAAAAAAATAAAAAAGTGCGCCCAAAGAAAGCCCACTTTAACAATCATAATTATAATCGCTAATAACCAATTAAGTAATACTTAAAAAGGTGAGAAGTGGAAACTTCTTCTTTGAATACGCATATATTAACATAATACTTTCCTTTTGTCAACACTTTATCAGTTACAAATTAAATATTTTTAACTAAAAAAATATAGTTGTTTTTTATAAGTTTTTTACTTTTCATTATTGACAAAAAAGCATACGAGGGCTATTATATGGGTGTAATAAATGCTTTGTTTTTTTAACAATAAGAATAACAAAAGGAATTTTGATTATGTCAGAAAAAGTTGATGCAATTATAAAAGGTATTAAAGAGACTAATGAAGCTATCAACCAACAACAATGGGCACAAATACATAACGGAGATGCCTATATAAACGAAGATGGATTAACTAATTATGAACAAACTTTTGGTTTACAAACGGTAATTGACGCAAATTACTTGCCAACTGATTAAAAAAGAGAGGAAAATTTCCTCTCTTTTTTTTATTTTAATATATTTTTTTTGTTTCTCTTTCTACTAAAATTTCTTTAATAAAGTCATCTAAGTTTTGAGAACCAAGATCTCCTTGAGAACGACTTCTTACACAAATATTTTTATTTGCTTTTTCGTTATCACCAAGAATAATCATATAAGGAGTTTTTTGAAGTTGAGCTTCTCTAATCTTCTTACCTATTTTTTCATTTCTATCGTCAAGTTCTACTCTAAAGCCAAGTTCTTTTAATTTTTCACAAATTTCATTAGCATAATCAAGAACATTGTCATTAATATTTAAAACTTTAACTTGAACAGGTGCTAACCATAATGGGAATGCTCCAGCATATTTTTCAATTAAATAAGCAAGAGTTCTTTCATAACAACCAATACTTGTTCTATGAATAATATATGGATTTTTCTTTAATCCATCTTTATCTGTATACTCCATACCAAATTTTTCTGCTAACATTTGGTCAATTTGAATTGTAATTAAAGTATCTTCTTTACCCCAAACATTTTTGATTTGAATATCAAGTTTTGGACCATAGAAAGCAGCTTCACCAATACCAACTTTATAAGGAACATTAAGATTTTTTAATATTTTTTCCATTTTTGATTGAGCTTCTGCCCATTGCTCTTCAGTTCCAATGTATTTTTCCCTATTTTCAGGGTCCCATTGTGAGAATCTATAAGAAGCATCTTCATAAAGACCTAATGTTTTTAACATAAATATACAAAGTTCTAAGCAACTTTTAAATTCTTCTTCAAGTTGTTCTGGAGTACACATTAAGTGACCTTCTGAAATAGTAAATTGTCTTACTCTTATTAAACCATGCATTTCGCCACTTGATTCATTTCTAAAAAGAGTGGAAGTTTCGTTGTATCTTAAAGGCAAATCTTTATAAGATCTTGATTTGTTTAAATATGCTTGATATTGGAAAGGACATGTCATAGGTCTTAAAGCAAAAACTTCTCTATCCTTTTCTTCGTCACCCAAAATAAACATTCCATCTTTATAGTGATCCCAGTGACCAGAAACTTTATAAAGATCACTTTTTGCCATAAATGGAGTTTTTGTTATTTGCCAACCTCTTTTTTGTTCTTCATCTTCTACAAATCTTTGTAATAATTGAACTATTTTAGCACCTTTTGGTAAAAGAATAGGCAAACCTTGTCCAATCATATCAACTGTTGTAAATAATTCAAGTTCCCTACCAAGTTTATTGTGATCTCTTTTTAAAGCATCTTCAATTCTTGCAATATGAGATTTTAATGCTTCTTCGTTTTCAAATCCATATACATAAACTCTTTGAAGCATTTTATTTTTTTCGTCACCTCTCCAATAAGCACCACTAACACGATTGATTTTAAAAGCAAAGTTTCTTAACTCTTTTGTACTGCTTACATGAGGACCACGACACAAATCATACCAATCATCACCTAAATAATATAAAGAAATTTCTTCATTTTCTGGCATATTTGTAATAAGATCAAGTTTAAAAAGATTATCATGAAACATTTCTAAAGCTTGTTGTCTTGAAACAACAACTTTTTTAAACTCTTGGTTTTGAGCAATAATCTTTTTCATTTCTTTTTCTATTTTGCCAAAGATTTCTGGAGTAATACTTTCATTAATATCAAAGTCATAATAAAATCCATCATCAATAGCTGGACCAATTGCATTTTTTGCGCCTTCAAAAATTTTGCTTACTGCTTTTGCTAATACATGACTGCAACTATGTCTTAGCATTTCTAATTCTTTTTCTTCCATTTTTTATTTCTCCCATTTTTTAACATTTATTGTCTTTCAGATTGACCTTTTTAAAATAAAAAAAGTCCTCTGACAAAACAAGATTTGCCAAAGGACGAAAAATACAAACTTTATTTTCCGTGGTTCCACCTTTATTGTTAATTTAAAAAAATTAACCACTTTAAAAGTTTTTTTACTTTAAACTTTTTAAAAAAAGCATAGAGCAAAAGTGGTTTCAATTGAGTTTGATACTTTTACGCAACTTCCACCAATTTGTTGCCTTCTCTGGTAAAGCCAAAAAACAATCTACTTGTCTTATGTTTAACTATGATTTACTATTACATTATATTATTGACTTAAAATAAAGTCAATATCTTTTTTTTGTTATTGCAACTTTTTTATATTATTACTTAATAAAAATAAAAAAAGATTTAAT
>JAFQFI010000070.1 GCA_017398655.1 Clostridia bacterium | reverse complement strand
TTCCCTCACGGTACTAATCCACTATCGGTCACTAGGTCGTATTTAGCCTTAGGAGATGGTCCTCCCACATTCACACCGGATTTCGCGTGTCCTGTGCTACTCTGGATTCCTTTGAGTGTTTATTGTTTTCGCTTACGGGACTGTCACCCTGTTTCGTCTAACTTTCCAAAAATGTTCAGCTAACAATATCCATGCTCGTACAAGGTCCTAACCCCACTCAAATTTCTTCAAATGGTTTGGGCTCTTACCCTTTCGCTCACCACTACTTAGGTAATCGTTTGTTTACTTTCTCTTCCTCCGGGTACTTAGATGTTTCAGTTCTCCGGGTTCCCCTCATTACAGTATGAATTCCTGTAATGATACTAAGGTATTACCCTTAGTGTGTTGCCACATTCGGACATCTACGGATCAAAACCTATGTGCGGTTCCCCGTAGCTTTTCGCAGCTTGTCGCGTCCTTCATCGGCGCCTAGTGCCAAGGCATCCACTATATACTCTTTGTAGCTTGATCTAAAAAACTTAAAGTTTTTTGATTCTAATCAATTCATGATTTTCGAAAATTGCTTTCAAAAAGTCTATGATAAATCTTGACAATTTTTCTTGTTATTTTACTCAGCGTAATTGAATTTTTGTTCAAATCGGTTATTATTTGAAATTGAAAAAACATATTACACGAACAAACGAAAAAACTTAAAAACTTAAATTATAAAAATTTAAGTAGATAACTTTTTTGTTTTTATCAGCGTTTTAAAATTAATACTTATAAGTAATATTTTAAACTCGATATTTGTCTACTCTAATATATAAAATATGCAGTTGTGATGGTGCTATTGTTTACGCCGTAGCGCAGTCACTTGTTTGTTTCACAGTGACGAAGCAAGAATAACATATAGAAAATTTACTGTCAACAACTTTTTTTTAAAAAAAATCAAAAAAATAGGGTTTTTTCTAAAAATTAGTGAACACTTCGCCGAGTGTTTGCAAATTTTACTATTTTTAACCCCATTTTTTGCCTATTTTTACTTAAAATCCTATCTTTTTTATACTTAAAAAATCTTAAACTTTTTTGTTTTTTATTATTTTTTTATAAAAATTATTTAACTTTTACCAAATAAATAGTTTACATTTCTATCTTTTTTATTCACTTTTTTTAAAATCATTACCCTACTAAGCAAACACAACATACACTTTATAAATTGAATTTTTCTTTTTTTATAAATAATCCTATATAATATGTATGCGTGTGCGTACGCGCGTATATTATATCATTAGTTATATTATATATATAATAATAAAATCTTATCTTATTAAACATTTTATATTTACTTTTATAAAAACTAACAAAAATTTATGTTTTTTGTTGTTTCTATTTATTTTATTTATTTTGTACTCGGCAAAAAAAATGATACAATTTTTTTAAATTAACAATATTAAAGGAAAATATTATGGAAATCAAAATAACAAAATCTCAAAACCTTAAACAAAAACCAGATGAAAGCACATTAGTTTTTGGAGAAACTTTTACAGACCATATGTTTGTAATGGACTATAACGAACAAAATGGTTGGCATAACGCTCAAATTTTACCTTATGGAAATATTTCTTTAGACCCGGCAAGTATGATTCTTCACTATGGACAAGAAGTTTTTGAAGGTATGAAAGCATATAGAAGCGAGGAAGGAAAAATCTTATTATTCCGTCCAGAAAAGAATTTTGAAAGATTAAATGTATCAAATGACAGATTATGCATTCCAAAACTTGATGAAAAATTCTGCTTAAAAGCATTGGAAAAACTTTTGGAAATTGATAAAGATTGGGTACCCCATTTACCGGGAACCTCACTATATATTCGCCCATTTATAATTGCAACTCAAAAGAGCTTAGGTGTTCACCCTGCAAAAGAATATAAATTTTTAATAATTTGTTGTCCTGTAGGCAGTTATTACAAAGAGGGCTTAAACCCTGTAAAAATTTATGTAGAAAGCGAATATGTAAGAGCTGTTAAAGGTGGAACTGGATTTATTAAAAGTGGTGGAAATTACGCAGCTTCTTTAAAAGGACAAGAAAAAGCCGAAAAAATGAATTACTCTCAAGTTTTATGGCTTGATGGAAGAGAAAGAAAATATATAGAAGAAGTTGGTGCTATGAATGTTTTCTTTAAAATTAATGGCAAAGTAATTACTCCATCTTTAGAAGGAAGTATTTTGCCGGGCATTACAAGAAGATCTACAATAGAACTTCTTAAAACTTGGGGTATTGAAGTTGAAGAAAGAAAAATTAGCATAGACGAATTAATATCTGCTTACGAAAACAATCAACTTGAAGAAGCTTTTGGCACAGGAACAGCCGCAGTTATTAGCCCTATTGGAGAATTTAACTACAACAACAAAATTATGGTTGTAAACAACAATCAAATTGGAGAACTTTCTCAAAAACTATATGATAATTTAACCGGTATTCAATGGGGAAAATTAAAAGATACATTTGGCTGGACAAAAGTTTTAAATTTTTAATTATTTAAATTTTTATATAAAAAAAGAGCAAAACAATTTGCTCTTTTTTTTATTATCATTAATAAGTTTTATTTATCTTCATTGTCGCTTGTTAAATCTTCTTTTGCTTCATAAAAATCATCAGCATATTCTTCGTAAATAGCATTTGCTCTATGCATAGTTAAAAAGTACTCTACAACACCAAAAACTAAAAAACCAAAACCGATACAAAACATTATTATTACAAAAGCATCAAATTTATCATAAACAGCAATTTTTAAATATGTAAAGGCAAGAGAAACAAACACACAAGCTGTTCTGATGTACGATAAAAGAGACCTTTCGCAAGACATTTTTGTACGCTTAACAGCAAGGTCAATATCAATTCTATCTAATTTAACTTTTCGTTTTTCTTTCATTTTTTATTTCCTTTCTTGGATAGGTTAACAAATCCATTTTTTATAGTCAAATTTTATTTAATTTATTTTTTTGTTTTATCAATTTTTGTATTAAACACACATATCTTTTTTTATTTTTTTATGATATAATAAAATTAGGATTATTAATATGAATTTTATTAAAGAAATTAAATCTAAACTTTTAAGTCAACAAACAAAAACTGTATATAGATATGTTACAGATGAAGAACTTGAGTTTTTTTTAAGTGAAGATACTTCTATGCTTGGCTCCAAATA
This sequence comes from Clostridia bacterium, assembly GCA_017398655.1. Lineage (GTDB taxonomy): Bacteria > Bacillota > Clostridia > Christensenellales > UBA1242 > UBA7862. The sequence continues at coordinate 34,477 of JAFQFI010000070.1, read as the reverse complement.
CAAAGGCGAAAAATTGTCAAATTCTCACAAGTACAAAGACGAAGAATACCTTCATTTTTTTGATACACAAAATTTACCAACAAGAGTGTTAAACTCTTTACCCGGAGAAAAAACTCACATATGTTCTTTTGAAATTGATAAGCATACTTTAAATAAATATAGAGGCGAAGGTTATTACCCACCACAAGGGTACGACTTAGATTATACCAGCATAAAAGAATATGCTATTCCGGTAAACGAATATCAGCCAAACTGGTTTATTGGTGCTACCCCTCTTAAAAATAATGATATGCAACCAACTACAAGTTTTGATACTCAACCCCCAATTGAGCAATAATTTTATAAAAAAACAATAAAATAAAGAGAAATTTATAAGTATCTTAAAAATTTCTCTTTTTATTTTTTTATACAAGTGATATAATAGTTGTTAGATTTTTTAATTAGGAGATTATATTTTAATGAAACAAAGTGATATAAAAGAACTTCATTTAAATTATAAAGACCTTGACAAAAAAACCGTTAAAGTTGGTGGTTGGGTTAGGTCTGTTAGAGATAGTAAAAACTTTGGTTTTATAGATTTAAATGACGGAACATCATTTAAAGGCGTTCAAATTGTTTTTACACCAGAAGAAATTAAAAACTATCAAGAAGTTGCAAAATTAAACGCTGGCAGCAGTATTATGTGTGAAGGTACACTTGTTGCTACACCAGAAAATAAACAACCTTTTGAAATTAAAGCAACTAATGTAGAAATTATCTGCCCTACTACAACAGAATATCCTTTGCAAAAGAAAGGCCATAGTTTAGAGTTTTTAAGAGAAGTTGCTTATTTAAGACCAAGAACAAACCTTTTTAACGCTGTTTTTAGAGTAAGAAGTGAAGTGGCTTATGCTATTCACACTTTCTTCAAGCAAAAGGGCTTTACTTATGTTCACACACCAATTATAACTGGTGCAGATTGCGAAGGTGGTAGTGATGTTTTTAGAGTAACAACTCATAAGTTCTACGATAAAGATTATATGAAAACTGCTACTCCAGAAAAAGATTTCTTTGGTAAAAATGTTTTCTTAACACCAACAGGTCAACTTGAAGGCGAAGCTTTTGCTTTAGCATTTTCAAGAGTTTATACCTTTGGACCAACTTTTAGGTCAGAAAACAGCAACACAGCTCGTCACGCAAGTGAGTTTTGGATGATTGAACCAGAAATGGCTTTTTATGATTTAAAAGACAATATGGCTTTAATTGAAGAAATGGTTAAATACTTAATTAAATATGTATTTGACAATTGTAAACCAGAACTTGAATTCTTTAATAATTTTGTAGATAAAGGTTTAATAGAACGCCTTGAACTTGTATTAAATAGTGATTTTGCTCATGTAACATACACAGAAGCAGTTGAAATATTAAAGAAACAAAATGACAAATTTGAATATAAAGTTGAATGGGGTACAGACCTTCAAAGCGAACACGAAAGATATTTAACAGAACAAGTTTACAAAAAACCTGTATTTGTTACAGATTATCCAAAAGATTTTAAAGCTTTCTATATGAGATTAAACGACGATAACAAAACAGTTGCAGCTTGCGACCTACTTGTACCGGGAGTTGGAGAAATTGTTGGTGGTAGCCAAAGAGAAGAGCGTCTTGATGTTTTACTTGATTTAATTAAATATAAAGGTCTTAAAGAAGAAGATTACTGGTGGTACATCAACTTAAGAAAATTTGGTGGTGTTAAACACAGTGGTTTCGGCTTGGGCTTTGAAAGAATACTTATGTATTTAACAGGCGTATCAAACATTAGAGATGTAGAATTATTTCCAAGAACACCAAAAAATTGTGAATATTAATATAAAAAATAAAAGGGTTGTGATAAATCACTTCCCTTTTTTTTTATTAATTTTATAATTTGTTTATTGTATTTTAAACTTTTTTATATAAAGTTTATAAAATTTTTAATAAAAAATTTCAACAAGTTTAAACAATAAAAGCACTATTAAAAATAGTGCTTTTATTTTAAATTAAACTACTTATAGCTGTATGAATTGCAGACATTAAATCTTTGTAATAATTCTCTCTTGCAGGGTGATCTCCTTCATAATTTTCAGTTGCATAATTTTCAAAATCAAACATTTCATTAGTTAAAACAGCGTCAACTGCAGTTTTTAATACTTGATTTGTAGTTATTTTGTCAATAACAATGTTTGCACATTCCTTTGTTATAACAGAATCACATGCATAAGACATTTTGTCCATTAAATCTAATTTTGTACCTATAAGGTCTGGATTTGTAAAATCTTCAGCATTTACAACTGTTTCAAACTCTGCAATACAAGATAAAATTTCATCTAATTCTGTAAATACATTTTCGTATACATTTCCTTCTGCATCTGCACAGTTTTCTACTTTTGCTTTCATTAAAGCAATAATATTGCCATAATCTTCATCAGTTTCATAATTTTTTGCTTTTTCATCAAAGAAATACATAACAATATTATTTAAATTTTGGTTTGTAATTAAATTACTATTATCTTTAATAGAATCTAATGTTGAACCAATTTCTGAAACAGTATCACTGTTTATTATAGCAAACATATTATCTAAGTGAGTAAATTCTGTTTCGTAACTGCTAATTTCTGTAACATTTGATTTTATGTTGTTTATAATTTGAATTAACTCAGAATCATTATTAACATCTAAATTTGTATTTACATATTCATCAAAATAATAACACAACATTTCGTTTAAAATTGCACGGCTAATAATAACACTTGAAGAAGCTTCTTGGTTGCCACTTGCATTACAAATTAAATCAAATGTTTCACCAAGTTTAACCATATCTATTGTTTCTTCATTTAAAATTTCTGTTAAACTTTGTAAAAATCCAAATTCTATTTCGTACTTTCCATTTAAATTAATACTGCAATCAGCAATACTATTTTTAATTTCATCAATAATAGAAATTAAATTTGCTTCAAGAGAAGTTGTTTCGTTGTCAATATAATAATTAACAAGGTCTCTTACAATTTCTGTTGTAATAATATTAGAGTTTCTTGTTATTACATCTAATACTTGACCAATATCTTTTAAATCGTTAAATGTGTCAAGGTTTTTATCTGGTATAGAACCGTCTACACAATCAACTAAATCTAAAATATAAGTAAGTTCTAACTCATAGTTTCTTACATATGGTAAATTTGTTTTTATTTCATCTACAAGAGCAATTAATTTTGCATCAGCATTTGCATCTAAATTTTCATCCATATAAGTATCAAAATAATGCTCTATAAATTGGTTTATAACCGTTTTTGTTATAAGTTTGCTATTCTCACCAATTGATTGTTGAATATCGCAAATTTCATTAAATTTTGCACCCAAAGCAGCAAACTTTTGCTTGTCTGTATCATAAGAAGTATTTATAACATCAATAAGTTGTGTAATATATCTAAATTCATCTTCATAACTTACAACATTTGTTAAATTTTTCTTCATACTTTCAATTCCCTTTGATAAACCAAGAGGAAGAGAAACTACTTTATCATCAATATATTTTTTTACAACTTCGTTAATAACTGTTTGAGATAATACCCTACTATTAGAAACACCATCTAAAATGCTACCCAAAGCAACTAAATCTGATGTATCAAATTTTGCATTTATAACATTTTTAATTTTACTAAATTCGTTTTGCCAAGAAATGTTTTCGCTTAACAATGGATTGTTTTTATCATAAATATTATTTAAAACTTTGTTATATACAGAAATTTCTTCTTTTGAAATTTCATCTATAAATTTAATATCTAAAATTTCATCAATATCTTCACCAAAATTAACTTTATCTAAATAATAAGCAGCAATACTTCTAATTACCTGATTGCTAAGCAACAATTGTGTATTGTTAATTGCCTCATCAATTGCAGCACCTAAATCAGACAATTGTGTGTTATTTTGTTTTGATAATTCTTCTAAATTAAAATTATCTACAACAATAGTATATGCTTTTCTAAAAACACCTAAATTATAATTTAATTCTTGCTTCCAATCTGTAATTTTAGAAGAAGCAATTGAACTATCTGTTTCTGAAGCAGGGTTATAAATACTGTTTAAAATTGTGGTTTTAAGAGTAACTCCTTCTGCAACTTCAACATTTAAAATTTCTTCAAAAGAAGATGTATCAATTTTATCTAAAACAATTTCAATTATTCTACGCAATGTTTTATTTGTAATTATTTTAGATGCATTAGCTTTGTTTTGCGATTTAGTTGCTAAAGCACTATTTATACCTTCGCCTAAGTTTACAATTAAATCATAATCTTCTTCTAAAATTTTATCAAAAGTAACACCGTCATTTACAAGTTTAATTGTATGTTTGTATAAGTTTGTTAAAACATACAACTCTCCATATTTTACAATTTCACCATTAGCGTTTTTAAGATTGCCCCATTGTTCAACATTATGCAAATTTGCTGTAATTTCAGAAAAATCTGCAAAACTTGAAGTTGCTTCATTAATATTTTCTACTGCATAAGTAATTAAAGATTGATAATTTGCTTCACCTAAAAGGTCTGTTTTTAAAACATCTAAAACTTTACCCAAACACTCTGTTGCTTTTGTAGTTTTATCGCCAAAATCAAAATTGTTGCTTTCGCCATAAAGTTTAATAAAGTCAATTGCATTACCTAAAACAATTTTTAAATCTTCTTGTAAATTAGAGTTGCTTAAAACTTGGTTAGAATAATTTATATCTAAGATATTATAAATAGCTTTAATACCTTTGTCTACTAAGCCCGGATACTCTTTTTTAAGCATAGAAACATTATATAAATTATCAATAATGTTTTCTGGCAAATATCCAGTTTTTACATTTTCTGAAACATGATAAACAAAATCTTCAAAAGTTTTTATTTGGTTTTCAACAAAAGGAATAATTAAGTTTGAGTTGTTAAGTGCAAGTGCAACATCTACAATAGATTCAATTTCAAACTCAAGATTTGCAAGTTTAAAATTTTTATTATTTACAATATAGTTTTTGCATGCAGAAATTAAAATATCATCAAACTCTGCGCCATCAACAAGTTTAAAATCTTCTGCAGAAATTAAGTCATCTAACAAATAAGGTATAACATCATCACCAATTAAATAAATAAGTTTGCTATTTCTTATATCATCAAACAAACTTTTAGCAGCATTTAAAACTTTATCTAAAGATTCTTGTGTCAAATTATCTGTATTAAAAGTTTTAATAGAATCATATCTATTATAAACCTTAATAGCCATATCAACTTCATCACTTAAATAAACTTTTTCGTTGTCAACTTCAACAGTTGCAAGCCCAGAAAACATTGCATCAGATAAAAATCCCATACCTGTGTAGGTTAAAATTTTACTACCAATACTATCTTCGTATGAAGATAAATAACTTAAAACTTCTTTATCTTCAATAGAGCTTTCAATTAAAGAAACCTTTTCTCCGTCTTTTTCAGTTAACATATTTGCATATGCATTTTGATATAACGCATTTAAACCTACAACTGGGCTAAATGTTACTGCACACAATAAAAGGCCAATAAACAAACCAATAACTGCACCACCCCAACGAGTTTTTTTCTTTTTAACTTGTAATAAAATTGGCATGTTTTCATCTTGTGGAGGTAAAACACCATTGTTTTGCTTTCTGAGTTTTGCTTGTTGCTTTTTAAATTTCTTTTGCTCCCTTGCTTGTTTATCAAATATTCTTGAAGAAATAAACACCCAAATAGGATAAAGCAATGCTTTTAACAACCAAAAAGCAATAACAAAAATGAATATATTTAAAATAATTGTAGGTAAATTTTCTGCAAATGTCTTTAACGCTGCACTGTTAGCAAATGCTTCATTAGTTTTTGCAAGTTCGTTTATAATATTTGCACCAATGTCACTTAACTTATTAACTGGACCATAAACATCTAAATTAAAACTACTTATGTCAAAACCATTAAGCCAACTTGACAAAAGTGGAGTTGTTAAGTACACTGCAATAAAAGTTACAATAAGCCAAGCAAACCTAAAAAGAGTTTTCTTTAAACCTCTTTTAGCCCCAAAAAATATTGAGGAAACTAAAATAACCCCAATTAGTGCTGTTATGATAATACCAATAAGAGATGCACTCATATTTTTACACCTTTTAATATATTAATTTACTTTTATAATATATTTATACTCTAAAATGAGTGATTTTCCAAATAAAATTGCAATAAAGAAAATAAACAAAATAAAATTTTTGTGCATATATCTTGATAAAAGGAAGTAATATGGATAATAAAAAATTAAAAATAACTGTTTACGCTATAACAAAAAATGAAGAAAAATTTATAGACAAATGGGTAAACAGTATGTCAGAAGCAGATGAAATTGTGGTTTTAGATACTGGAAGCACAGACAAAACTGTTGAATTGTTAAAAAAAAGAGGTGTTAAGGTAACACAAAAAGAAATAAAACCTTGGCGTTTTGATGTGGCAAGAAACGAAAGTTTAAAATTGGTTTCAGAAGATACCGATGTTTGCGTTTGCACCGACCTTGACGAAGTTTTTGAAAAGGGTTGGAGAAAAAAAATTGAAGAAAATTGGAAACCAAACACAAAAAAATTAAAATATAAATATGTTTGGAATGTTTTGCCAAACGGTCAAGACGGAACAACATTTTATTATGAAAAAATTCACGCCCCAAATTACTTTAAATGGGTGTACCCTGTGCACGAAGTTTTAGAAAAAATTAAGCCAATAAAAAATGAAGAAATTGCAATATGTGAAGACCTTGTTTTAAGACATTATCCAGATAAAGAAAAAAGCCGTGGACAATATTTACCATTGCTTGAATTGGCAGTAAAAGAAAATCCAAATAACGACCGTAACGCACACTATTTGGCAAGAGAATATTATTTTTGTGGGCAATACGATAAAGCAATAACAATGTTTAAAAAACATTTAAATTTAAAATCCTCTACTTGGCATGAAGAACGCAGTGCAAGTTTAAGATATATGGGCGATTGTTATTTACACAAAAATATGCCTAAAAAAGCAAAAGAATATTACGAAAAAGCAATTGTAGAGTGTTTTGATATTAGAGAACCATACCTATCGCTTGCACAATTTTATTATAATAAAAATGATTATTTAAATTGTGCTTTTGTACTTGAAAATATGTTAAAAATAAATAAAAAAAGTTTAACATATATTGTAAACCCTAATTGCTGGAATGAATACCCTTACGATATGTTAAATTTTTGTTATTACAACCTAAAACAAACAGAATTAGCATACTTTTATGCCCAAAAAGCACTATTGATAAATCCAGAAGATAAAAGATTGCAAAACAACTATCTTTTGTATAAAAAACTGTTGGAAAAAAATAAGTAAAAAGCCAAAAAAACAATAAAAAACAAATTTTTTAACTTTAAAAGCATTGACAGCCCAATAAATATTTGATAAACTCACTTTGCTTGAATTTATTTCAAGTAAAATATTTACGGGATTGGAGAAGTACCCAAGAGGCCCAAGGGGACCCCCTGCTAAGGGGTTAGGCGTGTAACAGCGTGCGCGAGTTCGAATCTCGCCTTCTCCGCCAAGAGCAATCGTATCCGAACACCAAAACGGATACGATTTTTTATTTTTGTATTAAGGGCGTGGCTGGTTTTGTTATAAGGAGAATATTTTAGAATACAATCACCACCGTCCCGCCAAGAAAAATTGCATTCTCAACACGAAATGCAATTTTTTTATTACAATTAAAATTATTAAATTAAAATTATCTATATTGTACAAACATAATAAAAACAAATTTTAAAAAATACAAAATTTTACTAAAAATCGTTTAATAAAATCACAATGATTAGTTTTCTTTTATATTGCAAATCACCAAAAAAAATGATAAAATACAATAAGAAATATGGGGGTTTTTATGAGCCAAACTGAAGAAACAACTAAAGAACCTCTTGTGATTGTAGATACAAGAGACGAAAAAGAAATACATCAAGCATATGAAATTTTAGGAAAATACTTTAAACCAAGCGAATTAGAATCTGAAGAAGCAATACTTGACAGAACTCTTGGAGAACAAAAACCAAATGTTAAACATGGTGTTTTAGTTGCTTACAGAGGCGACAGAATGGTTTGCTGTTGCATTTATGACCATTTTGCAGATACTCAAATGGTTTATGTTGAATACATTGCAACAGAAGTTGACGAAAGAAGACATCAAGTTGCTACAACCCTTTTAAAAGAAGGAATTTTTGGTCAATATGACGCAGATATTTTAATAGATATTGTTGACCCTAAAAAATTGGAAGATGCAACTCAAGCAGAAGTTGATTATGTTTCTTCAAAATCAAAGTTCTGGGATAGACAAGGTGCAAAAAAAATTGGACTTAAAAACTTTCAACAACCTGACTTTGAAGATGGTTTTAACATAGATGATGGTTCATTTTTGGCTATAATTCCACGCGACCCACAAACAACAGAAATATCTTCTACCAGATTATCAGATACCATTCATGTAATTAACACAGATTGTAACGGAGTTGAAAATCCTGAAGAAACTTTCCCTCAAATGTTTGAAGAGTTAAAACAAACACAAATATTACAAGTTTCTCAAAGAAGTTTAGCTTCAGAAGTAATACCAACAGTTCCAGTAGATGACTGTTGTCAATAAAAAAAAGAAAAAATTAAACAAAACACTATACAGTGTTTTGTTGTTTTTCTTACTACTTTAAAAAAACAGGAAAAACCTTATGAAAAATTTTACTAAACCCAATTGGGATAATTGCAACTTAAATATATCTGCAACTCTTGCAGAGTTTTTAGGTGCACCAAATAAAAACGCAACATTGCCTATTTTAAAAGAAGAATTATCTAAAAATTATAAAAATGTGGTTTTTATTTGTCTTGATGGTTTTGGCATATACCCTATTAAAAAGAATTTAAAACCAACTGCCTTTTTAAGAAAAAACATTGTAAAAACACTTACATCAACATTTCCATCAACAACAACCAACGCAACAACTTCTCTTATTTGCAACCTAAAACCTATGGAGCATGGCTGGTTTGGTTGGAGTTTGCATTTTAACGAAATTAACCAAAATGTTGATATTTACTTAAAAGCAAATTCTTTAACAGGACAAAAAGTAGATTTTGATTATCCTTTAGCAGACAACTCTAATTGTTATTTTGACAATGCAAATACAGAATACAACATAACACCAATACTTCCAAGTTATGTACAAACAAAATGTAAAAATAAAATTGTTATTTCAAACGAAGAAGAATTGTGTAATTCAATTAACGAAGTTTGTAAAAAAGAAGGTAAACAATTTATTTATGCTTACTACCCTGACCCAGATTCTACTATGCACGAGTTTGGCGTTTCAAGTATTGAGGCAAAACAAAAAATTAACTACATAAATAATAAAATTGAAGAATTATATAACGGTGTACAAGATACTTTATTTATAATAACAGCCGACCACGGGCACATAGATGTAAAAGGTTATATAGAATTTTACAATGATTTAGAAATTAATTCTTTGCTTTCTTGCCCACCTTACTTAGATGCAAGAACCCCTGCTTTTATTGTAAAAAAAGGTAAAGAAAAAGAGTTTGAAGAAAAATTCAATAAAAAATATAGTAAAGATTTTAAACTTTTTAAAAGTGAAGATTTAATAAATCAAAATTATTTTGGAGAAACAAATAAATATGGATACTTACTTGGTGATTATATAGCAATTGGCACTTATACAAACAAAATGTTTTTACCACACAAAAACATGCCAAAATTTAAAGGGCACCACACATCTTTAACTGATGAAATGTTAGTACCTTTAATATTACTCAAAAAATAAACAAAAAACCTTCTAAAAATAGAAGGTTTTTTTAATTATTCTTCGCAATACACATAACAATCCATATAAGCAGATGCAAACATGCTTGCCATATTTAAGCTTACATTTATTCCGTTTTGTCTAAAAACTCTAATAAATGCATCTTGTGCTGATTGTTCATTTTGTTCGTTTTCGTTTAAAATATCTGCCATTTCTAAGCATAGTTTTTGTTTTAATGCTTCGTCTTGAATATTTAAATCTTCAAGAGCACCTATTTGTTCAAACAAATCTAAAGTGTCTGCAGTTGTTAATACAACTTTTTCGGCTGTTGTTTGTCCTGTAGGTTGTTCCACATTTTGTTCTTGACCATCATTAAAAGTATTTGTTATAGTTTGGTTTCCTTCAACCATAGTATGTTCTACTTGGTCTTTTTTCTTGCGTCTAAATAAACTACATATACCAGAAATAATTGCCCCTAAATTAATATGAATATGCACTTAAAAATCCCCCTTTTTAATAAACCATTTATTATCTTTTTTATAACACATATAAAAAATTATGTTAAATAAAAACAAAAAATTGCATATTTTTTTATAAATTTTAATAAATTAATGCAATTATTAATTAATTGTGATATATTTTTAACATTAGGAGAATTTATTATGGAAAAAGAAGTTAATTTACAACAAGAAATTGATTTAATTAAAGAAAGAAACTCAAGAGTTGAACTTGATAAAAAATGGGAAACAAGTTGGACAAGACGCCTCTGCATTTGTTTTTTAACCTACTTTGTTGTTGTTTTATACACATTTATTATCAGCAAAGTATCAAACATTTGGTTATCATCTTTAGTACCAGTTATTGGTTTTACATTGTCTACCCTATCTTTAAAATTTGTAAGAAAACTTTGGGAAAAATCATTAAAAAATAAATAAACAAAATAAAGGTGAATTTTTTAATTTCACCTTTTTTATTTAAATTTAACTTGATTATTGAACTATGCTTTAATTTATGCTAAAATATATATATGGAAGATTTAACTTTTACAGGTTTTCAACCTGATTACAAACCAGAACTTAACACTTGGCAAACAAAGGAAAATATGACTGGTAGCAATGGATTAAATCAGTTTGTTGTTGCAGAAGGAACTCCCCTTGGTGATTACCTTGAATTTGTAGATAGCGAAATGCCAGACATAACCACTCGCCTTGCTTTTGACAAAGATAATCTTGTAGGTTTTTTGTGCTATTCTACCCCAGAAGAAAACCACTCTCACATAGAAATTATGGGGGTTAACCCAGATTGCAGAGGCAAAGGATATGCCCCAAGAATGCTTGATGGTTTTAAAAAAGAAATGGCAGAAGCTTCTCCGGGTTCAAACTTAACATTATCTGTTAACAAAGCAAATTTAGCAGGTATTGCATCTTTTTCAAAAGTTGCAAAGGTTGCAGAAAAACAAGATAAAGAAAATTATATTCATTTTCAACTTTAATAAAAAAAAGGACTATATGAAAAATTCATTTAGTCCTTTTTTATTTATTTTATATTTTAAAGATTATTCAATTTCGTTATTTTCAAGATAATCAACGAGTTTTTTTCTCAACTTTTCTTCCACAATATGTGTATAAATTGCATATACAATAAGAGCAGCAAACATTACAAAGAAAACTGGTAAAACTTGACCAAAAATAATTACAACTAAATCAGCAACCATTTGACCTATCATAATGCCATCTTGTCTTGAAACTAAAGCTTTGTTGGTTGCACTTATAATTTTGCATTTTGTCATAAGAGAATCCATCATAAAATAAGAACAAACAGAATAAGACAAACCAAACACAAACACTAAAACATAAATAGAAACATAGTTTTGTATAAAAGGTATAATTACAAGTGGCACTGCACAAACAACACCAAAAACTGTGTTAGTAATTTTAAGGTCAAATTTCTTTTTAAGTAAATCAACAAGCAAAACACCTGCTAAATGTGCAACATAAAACATTGCCGTTATGTATCCTGCTTGAGCAAAAGTCGGCTGATCAATAAAATTATGTAATGTATACATATTTGTAAATGGGTCTACAACACAAAAAACTGCATAAAATATACAATATTGAATGATAAAAGTTTTAACAATACTTTTTCTTTTTTGTTTTAGTTCTGGGTCTTTATCATACTCTACTGCAGCGTTTGAAGTAAAATCTTTATTAAATCCAACTTTCTTTCTATTTATAATAAAGTATATAAAAAGAGGAATAACACTAACAAGATATAAACTTAAACTAAAAATAATTAATGCTGTTTGATTCCAATCTATAAACAAACCTCCTGCAACACAAGCTACTATTGCACTAAGAGATTCTACTACTCTTGTTGCAACAATATTTTTAGAAGTTTTTTTCTTACTTGAATAATTAAGTAATACCCCATAAGCGTTGTTTTTTAATGATAAACTTATACCGTAACTTATTATAACAACAATAAGCCCAACTGCCATAAAATCTTCCAAAAAAATTAATGCTATGTTGTAAATAAGCAAAGGAATAATTCTTACCATAAGTGCTGTTTGTGGATATTTATTAACAAACTTTCTAAACAAATGATTTGATATTAACCTACATAAACACTGCCCAAATAAAAATAGTACTGCAAGACGCAAACTACCTGTAACATTGTAAATCATAAGTGGAATAAAGGTTCCAACAAGTGATGTTGCAAAATTTCCAACAAACTTATGAATATTTAATAATTTAAATTGCATTTTTATTTTTCCTCAATTTGTATATGAAATTATAACAAAGTTTTAAATTAAATCAAAACAAACCTAACAATTAAAAAAATAAAAAATAATTTTTAATTTGTAAAAAATGTTAAAAACTATTATAAATAGATATAACAATCTCTAAAACCATTAAACTCTACGGTTCGTAGTATAATTTTTAAAAAAATAATTGATATAATGCTTGTGTAAAGGAGGCAAAAAAATGGATTTATTAAAAGTTGGAAAATTTATTAGTGAAAAACGCAAAGAAAAAAAATTAACACAACTTGAACTTGCACAAAAATTATGTATTAGCGAAAAAACAGTTTCTAAATGGGAGTGTGGAAAGGGCTTTCCAGATACTTCTTTAATTTTACCATTATGTGAAGTTTTAGGTTTAAATGCAAACGAACTTTTATCTGGAAAAACTATTAAAGATGATAAAGAATACAAAGAAACAGCCGAAAACAATTTGGTTGAATTAAAAAACACAAATCAACGCTTAACAAAAAATTTGTTAAATCTTGAGTATTTTATTATTGCTGAAATTGTTTTAATTTTACTTACTGCATGTTGTGTTATAAGTTATGTTTCATTACCTTTGGTTTGGAAAATTGTTATTATGGGTTTTGCTGTATTAAATACCATAATTGGATATATATTTGCCATTCAAATAGAAACAAAAGCAGGTTTTTATAAATGCGAACATTGTCAACATAAATATATACCAAGTTACAAATCCAGTTCATTTTCTATGCATATGGGTAGAACAAAATATTTAAAATGCCCAAAATGCAACAAAAGAAGTTGGCAAAAAAAAGTTATAGATTAAAAATTTAAAACTATTTTAAATTATTTAAAATTATTTTTTCTTAGTAAAAACAAACAAAAAAAGAGTACAACATTTTGTACTCTTTTTTATTTTTTATTAATTTAATAAAATTGATGAAGTAAGTGAAACACAAGCATTAATTGCCAAAACAACTTTCTTTTTTAATATTTCAATTACTGCTTCAGAATCATTGTTTGATAAACTGCTAATTAAAGCACTTGCATTATATGTTACAACTGTTAATAACTTTGACAAATCAAGTACAGAAAAGTCATAGTCATCTTCTTCGTCAGTTTCATAACAAATTTCTTTTGCTTCAACAAATACATCATTAATCATAACTTTTAACAACTCTGTTGCTTCTTTTAAAAATTTTTGAGCTTCTGCAATTTCACCATTTTCCATTGCAATTGCATTTGATAACAACAATTTGTTAGCTTGTGAAGAATGTTCAATTAATTCGCATAATATTGAAATTTTTTCTTGCATAATTTAATACCTCTAATATTAAAATTATAACACACATAATAATTTAAACCAAATTAAATACTTTAATATTAACTCAATTTAAAACTTATCAATTAATTTTTATTAAATTAATAGCACTTTCAATTGCTTCTTCTGGGTTTGTTGCTGACACGCACATAAGGCGTTTTCTATCATCTAAATACTTATTAGATAGTTTTTTTGACCACCCTTTAAATTCTTGCGCTACCACAATTGGAATGCCAGCTTGATAAGCAACAGCTATTTCGTTTAGCGTTCCACTTCCCCCGCCAATAGCAATTACAGCGTCACAGGATAAAACTAAGGTAAATTCTCTACCACCACCTCTTTCTAAGCCACAGGGTATCAAAACTGAAGGCATATAATCTTCTCCACCCCAACAATATTTTTCTTTACCATATGTAACACCTAAAGTTATTCCACCATTATCTTTTGCACTTTTTGCAGCAAGAGTAGATAAAGAACAACAATCTTTTTCTGCCCCATAAACCAATGTTATATTTTTGTTTGCTATAAGTTTACCCAACTCTTTTGCAAAACTTTCTGCTTTTTTACTATATTTTAAATCGGAAGCAGAACCCATAATTCCTATTTGTAAATTTCTATTCATTTTATTTGTTTTCCTTTTATTTATTTTTTTATTGTTTTATTTATTTTTTTTAAGTTTTCTATATATTTATTGCTCAGGCAAATTTTCACTTGCTTCTTTTAATAATGGTAATATTTCAAAAGATTGATCTGGAGTATTAAAAATACTTTCTGGTAAATCTTCATTTGTTACCACTCTATTTGATTGTTTTTGAATTTCTTGCCACAATTCGTAAGAACACTCTAAACACTCTCTTGAAAATTCTGATGCCTTATCTTCTGGAACAGAAGCACTTTCAACTGGCAAACCAAATGGCATAAAATATGGTTGTTTTAAAACCGTTCCGTCCTCTTGCAAAGAGCTTTGTCCTGATTGAGCAATACCAAAATAAAAATCTCTTTCGCAAACTTCATCTAAAACATTAGAAATATAAAAGCCACCTTTAACTTCAATACCAGTGTTTGTTATTACATCTAAGTTTTCTTTTACAGCAACGCCTGCCAAAACCTCTTTAACTATTACCCCTTTTTCTCTTAATGCGTCAGCTACTTTACAAATTAAACTGCCACTAAAAACAACATCATCAATAAGCGAAATTTCTATGGGGACAATCTTGAGCGTATCGTTGCTCTAACTTATCACACACCCTGCAAATTTCTTTCTCATAGGGCAAATAAAGCCCCTCTGAACTTCTTGTAGAAATAAATGTTCTATTTCCTACTTTTATTCTTGAAAGGTTTAAAAACTCTTGAACATTTTCGTTTCCATTTAAATAAATTTCATCAAGCGAAACAAGTGGATAATTGCTACTTTTTGCCAAAGATTGCATAGCAAAAAGCAAATCTTCTTCTGGTATTACTTCTACATTTCCATATGTATTTTTTAAGTTTTCAAGCATCTTTGCTCTTAAGGTATTTATTTTTTCTTTTTGAGGTACTACAAGTCCTTTACCTTTATAAAAATCTTTATATAAACTATTTCCGTTTAAAATTAAATTAATATCTTCTGATAAAAAAAATGTTTTTAAATTCATAATATTTTTCTCCTATTTTTTCCTTTATTTTTTTTGTTAAAATTATTTATTTAGTTATTTATTTTAGTTATTTTTTAATTAATTTATTTAATTAATTTATTCTTTTTTAATTATTATCAAAAATTATTTACTAATTTTTATTTGTATTTTTTATATATTTTTTTGCTGCATTTTTACTGCATTTTTTAATTATTAAATAATTATTTATTACCTATAAAATTTAATTTTTTATTTATATTTTTTAATTAGTTAATTTTTTATAAAAAAACACCATAAGCAAAAAACCGCCTATGGTGTTTAAGTATATAAAAAATCTTAATCTCCAAAAAACGGCGAGGCAAAAAACACCTACACCGTTTTTTTTAAAATTAAACAGTGTAAGTTTTATGAAGATTATGGTGTATAATATTTTTAAAATTTTTCATTTTACTAAATTCCTTTATTTTGTATTAAAAAAAAGTTATGTTTTTATTTTATATATTTTTATTTTTTACTTACAAAAAACAAATAAAAAAAACGGCACGAAAAATAACTCGCACCGTTTAAGTATTTATTTTGTGCAAGTTTTATTTAAATTCTATTTTGTTGAAATGATGTTTTGAACTCTCAAAAAACATAACTTCTTTCTCCTACATTAAAATATTACGCCCAAAAACAATGTTTGTCAACACTAAAAATTTTAACATAAAAGTATGCTTATAAATTTGACTTATGTACAAATAAAAAATAAAATTTATTAGTAAATTTATTTATACAAATTAAGGAATATTATGACAGAAAAAGAATTATCAGATATTTTAATAAAAAATGCATTTTATTATTTTAATGCACAAAACACAACCTTTCCATCAATAGTAATTGACAAAAACGATTACAGCGATTTTAATATTGAAGTATTAAAAAAAGAACTTAACAAAAACAACTTTGATATTATTGATGGCTCTTTAGCACCAGAACCTTTTGCTCAGATGGAAGAAGATTTTAAAGTAAAAAAATGGTTTATTTATCAATTAAAAAAAGAAGAAAATTAATATAAAAAAAATTAAAAATATTTTATGTTTAAAAGGACAAAACAATGACCCCTTTTTTATTGGCACAAATATTTGTTGGCATTTCAGCTTCTATTTACGCTTTTAGTTTAATTGTAAAATCAAAAGCAACACTACTACTGCTTCAAACTATTAGTTCTGTGTTTTTTATAACTCAATATTTTTTACTTTCTGCCTATATTGGTGCAATAGTTGCTATTTTAGAAGCAATAAGAACAATTACTTTTTACTTCATAGAAAAAAAATATAATACAACCAAAACAAGAACAATTACTGCTGGCATCTTTGTTGTGTTAGGTGCAATTTCTGCAATATTTACTTGGCAAAATTGGTATTCAATTTTACCATTGCTTGGACTTCTTGCAGTTTCAATCTGTTTAGGTTTTAAAAATGTTCTTGCAATAAAAATAAGTTGTATATTCTCTGCAATATGTGCTACTTTATACTTATTATTCTTAAACTCAATTTTTGGTGCCATCTGCCAAATATTTATAATAATTATGGGTTTAATTGGTTTAATTTATTGGTCTGTAAAAAACAAGAAAAAACCTACGCAAACTAAAGAAAATTTAATAAAGGAATAAATTTTATGAATAAAAAAATATTTAATAAACTTGTAAGAGATAGAATACCAGAAGTTATTGAAGGCACTGGAGACAAACCTTTTTGCAGAATATTAACTAAAGAGGAAAATTTAATAGAGCTTAACAAAAAATTAACCGAAGAAGTTAAAGAATATTTAGATTCAAGCGAAATTGAAGAACTTGCAGACATTGTAGAAGTTGTTTATGGTATATTAAATGCAAAAAACATAACAATTGAACAATTTGAAGAAGTAAGAAAAGCAAAAGCACAAGTTCGTGGTGGATTTGAAAAGGGAGTATTTTTAGAATATACCCTTTCAGATAAAAATTAATTAAAAAAGGAGAAATATTTTATGCCAAACAAAACAAATACTAAAACAAAAACAAGTAATACCTCAAACTCAAAAACTAATAACACAAATAAGCCAGCACCTAAAAACACAAGTACAATTTCAATTTTAGATCAATTAGGTTTTTGGGCTGTTTTAGCACTTGCTGTTGTTATGATTATTAATGCTTTTATAAACTTTTTAGCAGTATGTGGATTAAACATTCCAAGTTTATCTCAAGCAACTAATATTTTAAATAAATTTGCTATGGCTATTGCTATTGGTATAACAATTTATTGCTCTTACTTTGCAGCAAGAAAAAAACCAAGAAAACTTTACATTCTTTGGCTTGTATCTGCAATTTTAGTTGGCCTTTGCTTTATTTTAGGTATTACATTTTTTTAAAATAATTTAATTAAAATTATTATTAATTTAAAAAAACACAGGAAAAATTAGTCCTGTGTTTTTTATTTTTATATTTTAATCTTTAGTTATTCACCTTGACCTTGGGTTTGTGGAATTATTGCAAGAGATTGTGCTTTTAACATTTCTAAATTTTGATTAAATACTGCTGTATCATTATTTACAAAATTTACAACACCTTCTTGAACAACTGGATTATTTTCTGCTTCTGTATAATCTAAGTATGTTTCTACATATTCACCTAAAGCAGATTTATATGCTTCTTGTAAAGTTAATTCCCTTAAATCTACACCTTGTTCATCTGTTGTTTTACAAGGAATATAATGGTTTAGGTGGTCTCTTAAAACGGTAGAACCAACATATTCCATTCTCATTTGTTCTCCAGAAGTATTTTGATACCAATTTAATGTGTCTGGGTTAACAGCGTTTAAAAAGTTTGCTATGTAAGAACCTTGTTCTTGTCTTACAAGTTCAAAAGAAGTATATTCGCCTTTTTCGCCTTTAACCTTCATACTAAACTCTCTTCTTGCTGCTTCAGAAGCCAAATATCCAAGACCAATATGTTCTATTGGTAATTTTACTTTAGAATAACCAAAACTAAAAGATGACATTCCACCTAAAACCTTTTCAACCTTTATATATTTAGGCAACTCAACATCACCATTCATAATTTCTCTGGTCAATCTAACTGTTTTATCAAGACAAATTGTATTACTCATATAATTTCCCCTTTGTTTTCAAAAGCAATTTTAAACTAAGTTGCCCCTCAAGTCAATACCTATATTTTTTAGATACAATTTAAAAATGTAATAACATAATAATTTTTATTTATTTAAAACAAATAAATATTTAAAAACAAAAAAAATCAACTGCCTTTTGTGGAGTTGATTGAAAGGTTTTTTATTTATTAATATATATATTATATCATACTTTTTTATACTTTTCAAGAGTTAAATAGCATTTTTTTGCAAAAATTAGCAAATTTTTTGCAATTTTTATAAATTTTTGCGGTTTTTATAAAAAAAGAAAGGTAAAAACCAACTTACCTTCCTTTTTTTCTCTCTGAATTAAATTACAAAAACTAATATTGTTAAACACTTAAAATATTTTGTTAATAAATAAAATTTTGATTAGTATTAGTGTATTTAAAAACAAAATAAATTAATCAGCTTTTGTATAATAACTTCCAGAGTGTTGTGTTGCAGGAAATCTTTGACCTTTTTCAAGGTAGCAACTTCCACCATTATGGCCTTGTTGGTCATATGCGTTATAATTGCCAGATTCAGGTGCAACTTCGCCCGGTTTCCATGATTGACTCATAAAATTACCTCCCTATGCTATTTTTTGCAGTATGAAAATAAATATTCTTTTATATATCTGTTAAAATTTGTAATATTTAATTTATTTTTATCAAAAAAAGCAAGTATCAGGCACAAATAAAATTTGTCAAAAGATTTTTTACATAAATATTAATTTATTAACTTTGTACAATAAAAAAATATTTTTTATTTTTTTTGATAAACCCTTTGAAAAATTTTAATAATAATGCTAAACTTAAAAAAACTAAAAGGAAGCTTATTTACTTATGACTAAAAACAACATAATTGTAGCCGTTGTTGGACTTTGTGGTGCAGGAAAATCTGAAGCAACACAAGTTTTTATTGACAACAAATTTGAAAAAGTTTACTTTGGCGATGTAACTTTTGACGAAATGAAAAAACGCTCATTACCTATCACACCAGATAATGAAAGAAAAATTAGAGAAGAACTAAGAGCAACAAGCGATATGGCAATATACGCAAAACTTAGTGAACCAAAAATTAAAGATTTTTACAATCAAGGCAAAAATGTGGTTGTAGAAAGTTTATATTCTTGGAGTGAATATAAATACTTAAAAGAAATATACAAAGATAAATTTAAACTTCTTGCCATTGTTACAGACCGTGACCTAAGGGCAGAAAGATTAAAAACAAGACCTTTTAGACCTCTTACAGACGAACAAGTTACAACAAGAGATTACACAGAAATTGAAAACATAGAAAAAGCCGGTCCTATTGCTATTGCAGATCACTTTGTTTTAAACAATTCTGATATAAACACCCTAAAAAATCAAGTTCAACAATATATTGACAGTTTGTTGGGCTAAGATTTTTCAACCTTAAAAGAAAAATCAGCATTTAAATAAAATTTTTGCTGATTTTTTATTTTGATTTTACAATTTGTATTTATTACAGGGAGCATTATAAAAATGGAAGAACATACACTTAACAATAAAAAAACTTGTTTCGATTCTGAAAAATATTTGCGATTACAAAGCGAAAAAATTAAAGAAAAAATGAAAGAGTTTGACAATAAACTTTATATGGAATTTGGTGGAAAACTTTTTGACGATTTTCACGCAAGCAGAGTTTTACCCGGTTTTGACCCAAATATTCAAATAAAATTGTTAGACCATTTTAAAAAAGATTGTGAAATTATATTTGTTATCAACGCAAATGATATTGAAAAAAATAAAATTAGAGCTGACTTTGGTATAACTTATGATATGGAAGTTTTACGACTTATAGATAGCTTTAGAAGTAGAGGTTTGTTAGTTAGTGCCGTTGTAATAACATTATTTAATGACCAACCAGCAGCTATTGCTTTTAAAAACAAACTTGAAAATCTTGGAGAACGCGTTTACTGCCATTATTATACAAAAGGTTATCCTACTGATATAGAAACTATTGTAAGTGAAGAGGGCTATGGTAAAAATCCTTATGTAGAAACAACAAAACCACTTGTTGTTATTACTGCACCGGGTCCCGGCAGTGGAAAACTTGCTACTTGCCTCTCTCAACTTTATCACGAATATAAAAGAGGCATTAAAGCCGGTTACGCAAAATTTGAAAAATTTCCTGTTTGGAACTTACCACTTAAACACCCTGTAAATATTGCATATGAATCTGCTACTGCAGATTTACAAGATGTAAACTTGTTAGATTCTTATCATATAGACGCATATGGAACTATGGCAGTAAGTTATAATAGAGACCTTCAAGCATTTCCTGTTGTAAGAAGTATTTTAAAAAATATTGTTAACAAAGATATTTATAAATCTCCTACCGATATGGGAATTAACACTATTGCAGAATGTATTTTTGATGATGATTTAGCACAAGAAAGTGCAAAACAAGAAATTGTTAGACGCTATTACAGGGCAAAAGTTGAAATAAAGAAAAATAACGCTCCAAAACACACTGAAGAAAGAATAAGATTGCTTATGAATGAGTTAAATCTTGATAAGTATGATAGAAAATGTGTAAAACCAGCTGAAAAAAAAGAAGAATTGTCACTTAAACCAAGTGTTGCAATTGAACTTAATGATGGAACAATTGTAACCGGTAGACAAACAGATTTACTTACTGCCTCTGCAAGTGTTGTATTAAATGCCTTAAAAGTTATTTCTGGTATAGAAGATAAATTTGAACTTATTTCCCCACAAGTATTAAAACCAATAACAGATTTAAAGAAAAATATTTTAAATTCTAAAGATGGTGTTTTATCACTAAAAGATGTTTTAATTGCTCTTAGTATTTCGGCTGAATATAACCCTTTTGCAAAAGTAGCTTATCAAAACTTAGATAAACTTACTGGTTGTGAAGCACACTCCACTCATATTTTAAGCCCTACAAATGAAGACACTTTAAGAAAATTAAAAGTAAATATGACAAGTGGTGCTATATTTACAACAAAAAATTTGTTTGACGCTTAATTAAAAACTTAAAATAAATATAAAGAAAAGAGAAAACAAAAAAAAGTTTCTCTTTTTTTTATTTAACAAATTTATTTATAACAACTTATCAAAAAAAATTAAAATTTTTAATATTTTTATTTACATTTTTTAAAAATTTTTATTTAAGGCATTACAAATAATTATGCCTCTATACTTAACATATTCTAAAAAATTTTATTAATCATAAAATATATAAATGGACAAGACAAAAATAAAAACGATAATTCTTCCTATTTTAAAACTATGTTTAATAACAATTGCTTCTTGTTTGTTTTTTATTGGTATTTATTTTATTTTAAAATATACAGGTTGGATAGGTAAATTTAGCAATATGCAAGAGTTAAAAACAATTATACTATCTTCCGGTTTTTGGTCTTATTGCGTATTTGTTGTTTTGCAATTTTTGCAAGTTACTATTTTGCCTATGCCAGCAATGGTTACAACTATTGTAGGAGTTATAATATTTGGTCCATTTATATCTTTTTTACTTAGTACTTTAGCAATACTACTTGGCAGTATTTTTGCTTATTATCTTGGAAAAACTTTTGGTGTAAAATTATTGTATTGGGCAATTGGAAAAGATAAAACAAAAAGTTTTCAATTAAAAATACAAAAAGGCAAATATATATTTTTTTTAATGATGTTGTTTCCATTTTTTCCTGACGACATATTATGTATGTTGGCTGGTGTTATAAATATGAATTTTAAATTTTTTTTAACAACAAATTTAATTACAAGACCAATTAGTTTGTTTTGCTTGTGTTTTATATCAACTGGCTTTGTAATTCCCTTTCATTCTTGGGGAATTTTTGTTTGGATTTTAATTATATTTATTATTTTATTTTTAATTATTTTTTCATTTAAAAATAAACAAAAAATAGAAGTTTTTATTTCTAAATTAAATATAAAAAAGGACTGAAAATTTTCAGCCCTTTTTATAATTATTAAATTATTTTTTTGCCTTTATTTTAAAGGTTTATATGTTTTTTTGTTTTTTATAATAAATATACACAAAATTAACACAAAAACTAAATAATAAATAATTAAATAATAAATATATAAATTAATAAAGATAAAATAAAAAATTATTATTA
The DNA here is from genome assembly GCA_017398655.1 of Clostridia bacterium. GTDB lineage: Bacteria > Bacillota > Clostridia > Christensenellales > UBA1242 > UBA7862. Next base: position 11,654 of record JAFQFI010000070.1, on the reverse strand, counting down.
AAACCTTTAAAAAATTAAAATAAAATTATTTATTATTTTTTTCAAAATTATATGAAGATAAACACATTTCTTCAAGTTCTTTTGTTGTTTTAAAGCCAAGTTCATTTAATGCTTTTTCTGGGCTTGCAAATACACAAGCAGCGTCTCCCGGGCGTCTATCAACAATTTTATATTTTACTTTATTTCCACAAACTTTATTAAATGTATTTACAACATCTAACACACTATAGCCATGACCTGTGCCTAAGTTATAAATTTTATATCCTTCAAAACTATTAATTTTATTAAGTGCAGCCAAGTGTCCTCTTGCCAAATCAACAACATGGATATAATCTCTTACACCTGTTCCGTCTGGAGTATCATAGTCATTACCAAAAACACTAAGCTCTTTAAGTTTGCCAAAAGCAACACGAGTAATATATGGCATTAAATTGTTTGGTATTCCATTTGGATTTTCACCAATTAATCCACTTTCGTGTGCACCTATTGGATTAAAGTATCTTAATATAACTGCTTTAAAATTTTTATTAGCAAAACAGTAATCTTTAATAATTTCTTCAATAAAATATTTTGTTCTGCCATATGGGTTAATTGGATTTAATATTGCATCTTCTGTAAAAGGGGCAACATTTTTATCTGAGTAAACACAAGCAGAAGAACTAAAAATAATGTTATTTACATTATATTTTTCCATACACTTTAATAAATTAATTGTACCAGTAATGTTGTTTTCATAATACATTAAAGGTTTTTGAGTTGACTCTCCAACTGCTTTAAGACCAGCAAAATGAATAACAGCATCATATTTGCCTTCGCTAAACATTTTGTCCATACTGTCCATATCAAGCAAATCTATTTTATGGAACTTAACTTGCTTACCTGTAATTTGTTTAAGTTTTTCTACAACATCTTCTGAAGAATTGTATAGATTATCCATTACATCAATTTCAAACCCATTTTCAATAAGTTCTACAGCAGTATGACTACCAATATATCCTAAGCCGCCAGTTAATAAAACTTTCATATTTTTATCTCCTTTTTACCTTTTTTAAGATTATCAAAAATAAAGAAAATAAACAACTTTTTAATCACATATAATTATTTTTTTTAATACACTACAAGTAATTGCATTTTTTCTTAGATTTTATACAACTTAACTTAAAATTAATTATATATATTATATAATAAATGTCTTGACTTTTTTTGAAAAAAGATTAGATAATATATCTTGTTGTAATTTTGTTTTACATCATTTTTATAAAAAATTAACATAAAAACTATTAAAGGAGAAGGATTTAAATGATTAAAAAACTGGCTAAATCTGTAAGAGAGTTTAAAACTCCTTCTATTTTAACTTCAGTTTTTGTTATTTTAGAAGTTATATTAGAAGTTTTAATACCTTATTTTACAGCAGATTTAATTAACAGCGTTTACGCAAGCAATATGTCTGGTATTATTAAAACTGGTATCTTACTTGTTTTAATGGCTTTAATTGCATTAAGTTTTGGATTACTTTCTGGTGTTTTTTGTGCAAAAGCAAGTTCGGGGTTTGCTAAAAACTTAAGAAAAGATATGTTTTATAAAATTCAAGATTTTTCTTTTTATAACATAGATAAGTTTTCTGCAACAAGTTTAGTAACTCGACTTACAACAGATGTAAACTTTGTTCAAATGGCATATCAAATGATAATTCGTGTTGCTATTAGAAGCCCTTTAATGCTTGTATTTTCACTTGTTATGACTTTTACAATTAATGTTAAACTTGGTTTAATTTTCTTAATTGCAGGACCAATTTTACTTGGAGGATTAATTCTTGTATTTAAAAAAGTTCACCCAACTTTTATAAAAGTTATTAAAGAATATGATGACTTAAACAATGTTGTTCAGGAAAATGTTAGAGGAGCAAGGGTTGTTAAAGCTTATGTTAGAGGCGAACACGAAATTGAAAAATTTGGTAAAACAAGCAATTTAATTTATAAAGATTATTCAAAAGCAAGAAAACTTTTAGCACTTAACTCACCTTTAATGCAATTTACTGTTTATACTTGTATGATTTTAGTATGCTTTATTGGTGCAAGATTAATTGTTATGTCTGGTGGCACAGAATTAACTACTGGTCAATTAACAACAATGTTTACATACACAATGCAAATATTAATGTCTCTTATGATGTTTTCTATGGTTATTGTTAACATTGCAATATCTCGTGCTTCTGCCGAAAGAATTATAGAAATTTTAGATGAAGTTCCAAATATATCATCTCCAGAAAACGCAATAACAAATGTGAAAAATGGAGAAATTAATTTTGAAAATGTTTCTTTTAGTTACAACCAAGATATTTCAAAATTATGTTTAAAAGATGTAAACTTACATATAAAATCTGGTCAAACAATTGGTATTTTAGGTGGCACAGGTAGTAGCAAAAGTACTCTTATTTCTTTAATTCCAAGATTATACGATGCAACAATGGGTAAAGTAAGTGTTGGTGGCGTTGATGTAAAACAATATGATATTAAAGCTTTAAGAGATGCCGTTAGTGTTGTTTTACAAAAAAATGTTTTATTTTCTGGAACCATTAAGGAAAACCTAAAATGGGGTAACGAAAATGCAACAGACAAAGAAATTGAACACGCTTGTAAACTTGCATGTGCAGATGAGTTTATACAAAGATTTCCAGATAAATATGATACACACATAGAACAAGGTGGAACTAATGTTAGTGGTGGTCAAAAACAGAGGTTATGTATTGCAAGAGCACTTCTTAAAAAACCTAAAATATTAATTTTAGATGATTCTACAAGTGCCGTTGATACAAAAACAGATGCTATGATAAGAAAGTCCTTTAAAGAAGAAATTCCAAACACAACAAAAATTATTATTGCTCAAAGAGTTGCAAGTGTTATGGATGCAGACAAAATTGTTATTTTAGAAGGTGGAAAAATTTTAGCAACTGGTACTCATAAAGAACTTTTAAAAAGTTGCGAAGTTTATAAAGAAATTTATACTTCTCAAACAAATAAAGGAGGTAAAAAATAATGAAAGAACAAAAACCTCCAAGAGTAAAAGATATGAAAGGCACTTTATCTCGCCTACTTAAATACATTACAAAAAATCATAAATGGAAATTTTTATGCGTTTGTTTATGTATTGTTATTAGTGCAGCAACTGGTGTAATATCTTCTTTATTTATAAAAACAGTTATTAATGACCATATCGAACCAATGCTTGTTACAGGTTCTACTAATTTTAGTGGACTTATAACCACTCTTGCTATTATGGCTGGCATATATATATGTGGTGTAATTGCCACCTATTTATATAACTTACTTATGGTTTACATTTCTCAAGGCATATTAAAGCAAATAAGAGATGAAATGTTTGCAAAAATGCAAAAATTTCCTATAAAGTATTTTGATACTCATACTTACGGCGACACAATGAGTAGATATACAAATGATACAGATGCTTTAGAACAAATGCTTTGCGAAACTATTCCTCACTTTTTATCTTCACTTATTACTGTTGTTTTTGTGTTCTTTTCAATGTTAACTTTAAGCATTTACTTAACTTTGGTTATTTTCTTCTTCTTATTTGCAATTTTCTTTATAACAAAATTTATTGGCAAAAAAAGCAGAAAATACTTTATTGAAAGACAATTATCTGTTGGTAAGGCAACTGGTTATATTGAAGAAATGATTAACGGACAAAAAGTTATTAAGGTTTTTAATCACGAAGAAAAAAATAAAGATGGCTTTGATAAGATTAACGAAGAACTTTTTGCAAGTACAAACAATGCTAATAAATATGCAAATATATTAATGCCAATAATGGTTGGTCTTGGACACGCACAATATGCAGCACTTGCTGTGGTTGGTGGTTTAATGGTTATATTTGGTTTAAGCAATTTAAGTTTAAGTGGTTTTGCTTTAATAGATATTGGAACAATTGTTGCTTTTATGCAACTAAGTAAATCATTTAACAACCCAATAGCACAACTTTCTCAACAAATAAACAGTGTAGTTATGGCTATGGCTGGTGCAGAAAGAATTTTTGAACTTATGGACGAAGAACCAGAAATTGATAATGGCTATGTAAGTTTAATTAATGTTAAAAAAGGTAAAGGTGGCAAACTTATTGAGGTTGATGAAAAAACTGGCATTTGGGCATGGAAACACCCTCACCACGATGGAACTACAACAATAACTGAACTTAAGGGTGATGTAAGATTTTTTGATGTAGATTTTGGTTATGATAAAGATAAAATAGTTTTACATGATGTTTCATTATACGCCAAGCCGGGTCATAAAATTGCCTTTGTAGGAGCAACGGGTGCAGGAAAAACAACAATTACAAACTTGATAAATCGTTTTTATGATATTGCCGATGGTAAAATTAGATATGATGGCATTAATATAAATAAAATTAAAAAAGAAGATTTAAGAAAATCTATTGGCATGGTATTACAAGATACTAACCTATTTACCGGAACTGTTAAAGAAAATATTAGATATGGCAACTTATCTGCTACAGACGAACAAGTTTTTGAAGCAGCACGACTTGCCAATGCTGATGATTTTATTCAAAGATTACCACAAGGTTATGACACCATGCTTGAAAGTGATGGCGCAAACCTTTCACAAGGTCAAAGACAATTATTATCTATTGCCCGTGCAGCAGTTGCAAATCCTCCTGTTATGATTTTGGACGAAGCAACTTCAAGCATTGATACTCATACAGAAAAACTTGTTCAAGATGGTATGGACGCTTTAATGAAAGGAAGAACAGTTTTTATTATTGCCCACCGTTTATCAACTGTTAAGAACTCAAATGTGATTATGGTTTTAGAACAAGGTAGAATTATTGAAAGAGGTACTCACGAAGATTTAATTAACCAAAAAGGTAAATATTATCAACTTTATACAGGTTCGCTTGAACTTGAATAGACAATAAAAAAGACACTTTGAAATAACAAAGTGTCTTTTTGTTTTTTAAATTATTTAGTTATCTTGAACAGTAGCAGTGGCTAAATTTTGTGCGTCAATAACAGCTTGTGCTTGTGCTACATTAAAAAACTCTTCAATATGTCCAAATAATTCTGGTTTTTGAGTTGTTAAATAACTTTCTGATTTTCCTGTTTCTAAATTTAAAGAAAAACCACTATAACTTGCTAATTTTGTGTCTGGAGACATTTTTATATCAGAAACAAAATGTCTTTCTTCTACACCACCATTTCCTTCAAAAGACACTTCTCCTTTATAAGTAGTGTACTCTTTTCCAGAAGGTAATTTTGTTGTTGATTTTTCAATGTAACGACCATCAGATGTTCTTACAAACTCATAAACAGTTTCGTCTTGTTCTCCACCAAATTTTTGATAACCTACAGGAGCAAGTTCTCTTTCCTTTTGATACTCTTCATACTCTTTTTGCAATGCAAAAGCATTGTGTCTTTCCATATCTGTCATAAAAAACCTCTCTTTTATTAATTTTATAATAATAAAAATTGTTATTTTTCGTCAACAAAAAATGATATTTTTTATTATTTCCATTATTCTACTATATAAAAATGTTTATTTGTATATTTTGCATATAACAATTTTGTAATTCTAAAATTTATTTTACTGGATTTTTAATCACTTTATGTTATAATAAAAATGTAGATAAAGAGAGGTTTATATGAACAAAATAAAGTGTCCTTTCTGCTATGGAGATGAATCTAAGTTAGAAAATAGAGTAATTTTTCAAACAAAAGATTTTAAAGTAAAACCGGCTTTAGGAGAATTAGTTGAGGGTTACCTAATGGTTGTACCTAATTATCATGTAGATGCTTTTTCCTTTTGCAGTAAAAAAGATTTAGAAAAATTAAGAAACTTAATTGATAAATTAAAACAAATTATTTATAAAGAATATGGTATTATGCCTTTTGTTTATGAACATGGAACAGGTTCTAAATCAAATAAGTTTCCAGATTCTGTAACCCACGCCCATATACATATTATTCCTCACGAAATAAAAAACGAAAAAGAAATGCTTGAATATTTACAGATGGAAAAAATTGATAGTTTTTATGATATTTCTAAATTAAAAGACGAAAACTACTTTTATTATGAAAATCAAAAAGGCGAAATGTATGTTAAAAATCTTTATGATAGAAAAGATTTAAGACAATACTTTAGAATACAAGTTGCAAAAGAAATTGGAAAACCTGATAAATGGCAATGGCGTGATTATTATTTTATGGATTTAATTAGTAAGACAGTTGAAAAATTATCTCATTTAGATAAAAATTTAGACTAAATATACAAATTAAGAGCAATTTTATTGAAAATTGCTCTTTTTTATACTATTCTAATATTATAGAGAGGGATTTAAAATAAATGGCATACAAAGATTTAATTGTAAATTTATCAAAAGAAATTGATATGTTTCAGAAATTAGGTGGAAATGTTTATTCTCCAAGAAGAACATTACCTTTTTATGAAAGATTAAGGTCTGCTGGTAGGGCTTATCAAAGAGAAACTGGCGAAAAAATACCAATGGAACAAATTTATAGTGATTGCGGAATTAAGTTTGATAGAGATTATTATCACTTTACCTTATTTTTAGAAAACCTTAAAAGTTTTGCAACTACAAATAATAAGGTTGATAGTTTAAAAAGAACCCATGCAACCCCTACAGAAATTGAAGCAAAATCTTATTTAAATTTTCACGCAAATGAAATCGGTCTTGCTCCCGGTGAATATTTAATTTTAATGACAGATTACAGATTTGAAAATTTAACAATTTCTGGCGATTATGTTGGGTTTTTACAACAAAGGTTTTCTAAAGCATATCCAGATGGTCTTGTAAAAAACTTAAAAGCAGAAAACACAAGTTTATATTGGGCGTTAAAACACTTTCAAGAATACGCCCCAGAAGAACTTAGTTATGATGAAGCTCTCGCCTTTTTTGGTATGAAAAATATAAGCACTAAAAAACCACCAGAACCAAAAAATATAAAACCTATTGTTGAAAGTGAAGTTGTTGAAGATTTAACAGACCTCTTCCCTACAAGAGAAATAAAAGATATTTATACTCTTGACCCAAAACTATATTATAATGTTGTAAAATTGGCTGTTAGAAGTGACCAAACCGTTGCTCAATGGTTTGCTTCTCACGGTATGAGTTACGCACAAGGCAACCAGTGTTCAAGATTATCAAGATATCAAGTTGATGCTAACGAACACGAAACAATGTTGTTATCTATGAGAGAAGAACTTTTGCAAGAATATGATATAGAAAATGCTGATAACATTGATATGTTTAGAATAAATTTAGATATTGCAAAACGAATTTCAAAAGAATTATATCCAGATAGACATATTACTCAGGAAGAAACCTTATCTTCTGAAACAATAAGCCAAGAAGATGCTACAACTTTAACAAATACCGAACAAAACACAACTTTTGATATTTCCAAAACAAAAGATATGTCAAAAATAAAACTTGATTTACCTGTTATTGCACCTATAGCACCAGAAGAATAAACAAAAAAACAACCTAAAATTTTTAGGTTGTTTTTTTTATTTTTAACATTTATTATTAAGATTCTTCCATACTTGAGGATTGTTCTGGAGCAACAATTTTAACTTGTTGTGCAATGTCTAAACCTTCTTGCAAAGTTAATTGTCTTTCAGAGGATAAACCATTTTCTTCTTGTTCAACTTTAATACTTGGAACAACAAACTCAGATTCGTTCACTGATACAATATTATCATTTGGTATATAATCTAAATTATTTTGAATTTCTGAACTATAAGCAGCTCTACCCAATACACCCTCAGGGCAAATAAATATAGATCTATTTTCATTAGTAATATTTGCTTGAATATATTCATTTGCAACATGCAAAGCTTTTAAATTTTCAAATGTTCCTATTTGAGATAATGGCATTTGTAAAACTTCTTCTATAGTAGGTGTTGGTTGAGCATCAAAATGTTCTTGAATAGCATTAACTCTTCTTTGCATTTCAATTAAACCATTTTGCTTGATAAAAGTTTGAATTGCACCTAAATAGCTTTCTTTTTCAAGAGATTCTAAATTTTCTAATTCTTCCATAAGTGCTTTATAATCTTCTACACGAGTATAGCTACCATCTTCGTTTTTTCTAAGTCCTCCACATAAAAATGTAGAAACCAATGTACCTGAAATATCTATTTCTTTGCCACTATCATCTATAATTTTATAAACACCGTTCTGTTGCCATGAGGTATAACTATTTAATGTTCTACTTGTAATATAAGCAAACCTATCTAATTCTTCACCAGACAAAGTTAAATTCTCTTCAAATATATTGTGTTTAGATTTTAAAAAATTAAATATAAGACTACCTTTTTCCCAAACTTTTTCATACTTTATATCTTTACTATTTGCATGTCCAGCATTTTGAAAATCGCCTTTTATAAATGGTCTGTTATTTGCAGCCAATAAAACATTAATCGAATTATCAAATTCTCTTGTAGTTTGCGAAACAGAAACAACTATGTTGCCTTGTTTTCTTTGTTCAGGTGTTAATGTTTGATAAATTTGTGGAGAAACTACTATAAGTGATTTATCTGATAATACAACAGAACCTCTTGTATAAGAATCTCCTGCACAAACAGTGCTAAATTCGTCTTTATGTTCACTAAATTCATCTAAAACACATATACAATCACCTTCCCAATTTCCATAGCCGTGTGATTTAACAACACAGTTTAAAGTATAATGAGAAGTTTCTCTACAAGAAGAACCTTTTGCATAAAAACCATTAATTACCGAAGCATATTCTTCAAAAGTTTTATGTCCATCTCTGTTAGTTAAAATCTTCCCAGTTTCAGGAAAATAACTTGTTTTATGAACCATTACAATCTTATCATCTGGTAAATCTGTATGGTTACTTATTATACCCGAAGGGTTATGCATTATGTTTATTAAAGATTGGTGACTTACTTTTGACATATCTATAACTAAGCAACCATCTTCATTTATACTAAACATTTGAATATTATCTAAAATATCATTAGAAAGTCCATATCTTTGTTGTGTTTCAGAAATACTTTGTCTAATTAAATCACCTTGTTGCTTTAACACATTTTCATCTTTCGCAGTAGATTCAAGTTGTGCAATTTCTACATCTAATCCAGAAATTCTTTCTTTTTGAAGAGTTTTTGTTATTAAATATTGTTTTCTATTAAAAACTTTGTCAAAAAAACTAAAAGATTTCATATCTCTTATTAATTCATCTCTTATTTGTACCTTAGATCGTAGTTGAGCTTGCCTTAAATTCTCTTCTCCTATTTGTCTTACATTTTCACTTTGTTGTTGTGTTAGAGCAATCAGTTCTTTTATTCCTACAAAGTCCATAATTTTTATTTCCTTTTATAAAGGTTTAGGTTAAAAGACATATTTTATTTTTTTTCATTTACAACAACAATTTCTTCGTCTACACCTACTCTTTTTATAGATAAGCCAATTCTTTGTTTTTGTAAGTCAATATTAATAATTTTTACTTCAACAACTTGTCCAACAGTCAATTCTTCGCTTGGATGTTTAATATATCTATCACAAACTTCTGAAATATGTACAAGTCCATCTTGGTGAACACCAATATCAACAAAAGCACCAAAATCGATAACATTTCTTACTGTGCCTTTCATAACCATACCAACTTTAAGGTCTTCAATGCTCATAACATCACTTCTAAGTTCTGGTTTTGGCAAATCGTCACGAATATCTCTACCCGGTTTTAAAAGTTCTTTTACAATGTCGTTTAAGGTAGGAACACCAATACCACAAGCTTCTGCTACGCTATCCTCACCTTTTGCACCAATTAATCTTGGTAAGTTTTGAATATTTTCGTTTGTAATATCATTTTCTGTCATACCAAACATTTTTAAAAGTTTTTTGGTTGCATCATAACTTTCTGGGTGAACACCAGTGTTATCTAAAATATTTTTTTCATTTGGAATACGCAAGAAACCTGCACATTGAACAAATGCCTTTTCGCCAAGTTTTGATACTTTAAGTAGTTCTTTTCTTTCTTTAAATTTTCCGTTTTCTTTTCTGTATGCAACGATATTCTTAGCAATACCTGCATTAAGACCAGAAATATGCTCTAAAAGCTTGTAAGAAGCTGTATTTAAATCAACACCAACAGCGTTAACACAATCTTCTACAACTCCGTCTAAAACGGTTGTGAGGCGTTTTTGAGGCATATCGTGTTGATATTGTCCTACGCCTATTGATTTAACATCAATTTTAATAAGTTCTGCAAGAGGGTCTTGTAAACGCCTTGCAATACTAATAGCACCACGAGTTGTTACATCATAATCAGGAAACTCTTCTTGACCAACTTTTGATGCACTGTATACAGAAGCACCAGCTTCGTTTACAACCATATATTCTACCTTACGAGAAAGTTTTTTAATTAAGTTACTTACAAAAATTTCACTTTCTTTACTTGCTGTACCATTACCAATTGAAATAGCATCAACATTGTACTTCTTTACAAGTTTTTCAATAATTTCTTCTGATTTTTCAATTTGGTTATGTGGAGGTGTTGGTTTAATTACATCGTGGTCTAAAACATTACCATTTTGGTCAATAACAGCAACCTTACAACCTGTACGATAACCCGGGTCAATACCTAAAATAACTTTATCTTTTAAAGGTGGTTGCATAAGTAATGGTTTTAAGTTAACTTCAAACATTTTAATTGCTTGCTCACTTGCAACATCTGTAAGAGAGGTTCTAAGTTCTCTTATAAGAGAAGGTAAAACAAGACGCTCATAACTATCTAAAATTACATTGTTTAAAAACTCTACAAATCTACCATCTTTAATTAAAACTTCATTTGAAATAATTTCAATACATTTTTCTTGATTTACTTCAACATCAACTTTTAAACAATCATCTTTTTCACCACGATTAATAGCTAAAATACGGTGACTTGGTATTTTTGCAACTGGTTCTTTGTAATTTTCGTATGTTTGATAAATTAAATATTTTTCGCCCGGTTTTAGTGTTGTTACCATTTGAGCAGAACTTGCTAAAAATTCTCTTAAAAGTTTTCTTATTTCTGCATCATCAGAAATCATTTCTGCAATAATATCTCCTGCTCCAGCAAGAGCACTGGCAGTGTCTACAACTTCTTTTTCTTCGTTAATAAAATCTTTTGCAATTTCTTCAAGTTCTCTTGGGTCTTTTTGAGCAAAAATAATTTCTGCAAGTGGCTTTAAGCCCTTTGCTTCTGCAATAGTTGCTCTTGTTTGTCTTTTTGGTTTAAATGGTCTGTAAATATCTTCAAGTTCGGTTAAAGTTAATGCTTTATCCAAATTTGCCATAATTTCAGGGGTCATTTTTTCTTGCTCTGTAATAAGTCGTACAATATCTTCTCTACGCTTTTCAAAATTTCTAAGATACTCCAACCTATCAGCAAATTCTCTTATTTTTTGGTCGTCACAACTACCATGCATTTCTTTACGATATCTTGCAATAAAGGGTACTGTACAACCTTCGTCTAACAAATCAATAATATTGTTTGCATAATCTAATTGAATGTTAAACTCTAAACTTAGTGCTTTTGCAATGTCCATATGTGTGTTAATTTCTCCGTTTTGTTAAGTTTTTTTATATTT
>JAFQFI010000069.1 GCA_017398655.1 Clostridia bacterium | reverse complement strand
CAATACCGTTAAACATACCCACAATACCACCTGCTACTGTTGTAACATCTGTAGATCCAACATTACCAGTGTTTTTATATTTTATTACATCATCAACATTTGTTTCTTTTTGAGTATAACCAAATATACCACCAGCTATTGAACCTTGTTTTGTTGTTGAAACAACGCCAGAGTTTACAATATAGTTTGTAAAGTAACCACTTGCTGTTGCGCCAACTACACCACCAGCAATCAACTCTGCAGTAACATTACCACTGTTCATAACTGTTTCGCTTTCTTTTCCAACAATTTTACCGTTTTCTAAGAAACCAACTATACCACCTGCATATGATGGTTTTGAACTATCACCAATAGATCCGGTATTTGTAACATTTTGTATTGTTGCAAATTTAACATAACCAGCTATACCACCAGCAAATGATACATCTTCAATAACATTATTTGTACCAACTTTACCTGTCTTTCCTGTTGAAGTTGCATTTACTTTTGCTGCTGAAGTTGTATTTGATATAACAATACTTTCGTTTGAAGCGTTGTTTGTATCGGTATTTATAATAGCACCTACTACACCACCTGAATATATTGCATAATCAAATCCTGTGTTTTCTGGACCAACAACTGTTTCGTTTGAAACAGAAGAAGATATAATTTTTACAATATTAGTACTTTCTTTAGATTTATTAATAATGTAACCAACTATACCACCAGCTTTTTGACCTTCAGATTTTGCTTTATTTGTTGCACCAGAAACAGCATATATTTTACCATAAGAATTTTTTGCTTGAATTTGTACAAGGTTGCCAGTATTTGCTCTTATTTCACCAACAATACCACCTGCACTATTGTTTGCTGTTACAGTAGCATTGTTAATAACTTCGCCACTGCCCATACCAATATCGCCATCTATTACAAGACCAGCTATACCACCTGCTATGGAATATCCAGCATAGTTTTTATCTGTGGCTGCACTAATTTCTTTGTTTCTTAAAGTTGCACTTCCGTCAATTTTACCATTGTTCATAAGTCCAACTATACCACCAGCGTAAACTTCTGAAGTTTTTGCATCGTTTTTAGCAGTAATTGAAACTTTATTGCTAATTGTACAATCGCTAACAATAGCTCTTTCTTTATCCATTTGACCAACCATACCGCCCATTGCAATATACTTGGTACCAGCAGCAGTCATATCTAATTTTACTTCTACAACATTATCTGCTGACAATGTGCAATTGCTTATTTTACCTTCTGACATATAAGCAGCTACGCCACCAATTAAAACTTTAGAAGTTTTTACTGTTTCATCAGGACTAAAACTGCCACTACCAATAATATTGTTATTTACAGTTATAGTTGCTTGTATTGAACAATCACTAATAGTACCAGCACTTATTGCACCAGCAACACCACCAATAGCATAGAAACCTTTTAAGTTAATGTTGTTTGTTACTGTTACTTTTTTAACAAGTGCATTACCATTTGTAGAATTGATAAGTCCAGCTACACCACCAATATAAGTTTTTGTAACTTTCTTATCAGAATTTACATTAGTATTTAATGAAGCATATACATTAATGCCTGCAAGATTCCAGTTTGTATCTGAGCCAATTTCACCACCACTCATAATACCAACAAGACCACCAATATATGTATCGCTTGCAGAATTTGTATCTACTACTACAACATAAAGGTTTGTAAAATCATCATTTGTATTTAAAATTTTACCACCAGCAAACACACCAACAAAACCACCAGCAAAAGCATTTCTGTTGTCGCCACTTGTGCTTGGTGAACCTCCTTCAATGTTGCCAGTTACAAATATGTCTGGGTCCATTGAAGTGTTTTGTGTATAAGAAATATTCTTAATAACAGCACTATTAAATGGAATATCTTGTATGCCTTGACTATCTATAAACTTATATCTTATTGTAGCTTTTTCTAATGAAACATCATTACTGAAAGATCCATTAGCACTTTTTGATTTTAAGAATTTAGAATAATCGCCGTTTATTACATAACTTGCATTAACAAATACACTATCTATTATACCAGTTTCTTGATAACCAGCTATTAAACCTGTTTTTGAGAAGCAATTATCAAAAGTAAGGTTATAAACTTTTGTATCTTTTCCACTTGGCATATTAGAAACTGCTGGTAAAGCTCTTAATAATCCGTATGAAGAATACATATTTATAATTTTCTTTGTATTTCCATCAAAATCACCAACAAATACTGTGTTGTTTTGATCCCAACTTTGTGACCAATATGTTGTTCCACTGTATTTTTTGAAATCTATATTATTAACCAAAATGTAATACTTGTAAGTAATAACATCTGCACAATTGCCTCTTACCAAAATATCAAGCATACCTGCGTGTTTAATTTGATAAGGTTGATCAATAAATGTATTGTATGATTTTACTGGAGTTGTTTCAGAAACATTTGAAATATGTGCTTTACCATTACCAGTATAAAGCATAGTTAAGTAATTTGTTATGTTATCTCTTGTTGAAGAGTTAACAATAATGTTTGTTAAGTTAACAGTAGTATATCCATAGTTGAACCAAGATGTATCAAGTTTAATATCATCTATGTTTGTTCCTTCCATTTGAGGAGTTTTTGCAAACATTGCATTAAGTTCTGATTCATCTCCCGGAACTAACCAACTACCTTTTAAAATAGATCCAAGGGCTACATAATTTAAACCTTGTGTATCACCAGCAAGAGTTGATGACCATACATATACACCCTTTTTGCTAATATAACCAAATTCTTTATTTTGTATTTCTCTTAATTGACCAACAGAAGCGTTGTATTTTGCTACTGTCATATTTTTTGCATCTTCTTGAGAAATACCGTTTATATTTTGACCATTATCAGCTGCATAGCATAAGTAATCGTAATAAGTATTGTATATATTGTATTTGCTATTTGAATCTGATATTGGATGAGCAACTACACCAGAAGAAATTTCTGTAATGTTAATATCACCCATTGTATAAGAATTTGAAATAATACCATAATTTGTTGCACTTGCAATACCTGCTAAGTTTGCATTTGCTTGGCTTGGGTACAATGTACCTGTGTAATAAGAACTGTAAATATTTCCTATGCAGTTTGGCTCGTTAGTACTATTACCGTTATTTGAAACTATACCAGCACCAGCACTTACTTTTATGTTTGCAATGCTGAAGCAAGCATTAACCACACCATAGTTAAAGCAAACTACACCAGCAACACCACTACCTTTAACTGAACCTGCACTGCCACAACCAAACATAAAGCCATAGTTGTTTTTAGCAATTATACCAGTATCCATTAACTCTTCGTCAGCATAAGTACCCTCTTTAACTACCATTACACCAACTAAAGCAGATCCTTCGGTAATAGTATCAATTGCTTCTCCAGCAACAGTTACTCTATTACCTTGTGCATTTAATACCCAATTTTCACCTTGGCTATTAAGTTTATTTTTTGTTTCTTCTGACAAGATATAGTATTTATTATCTTCTAACTTGCCACCATAAGTTGCATCTTGATTATAATTTATTGGTCTCAATTTGCAACCTTTATAGAAACTACCCATACCATCAATAACTTCATAGTAATTTGAATAGTAATTTGAATAAACATTTTCATTATTTTCAATTGCAAAATTTAAAGAATTGCAAATTGCATCATAAATATCTTCAAAAATACTTTCTTCTTCATCTAATAAAGCAGTTTGATTAATATTTGTAAATACTTTATTGTACCCGTTATCTGATACTAATGATACAGCTTCACAGAAGTAAACTTTTGTTTGAACTGTTTCATTTAAAGAATTTCCAAATACTGGACCAATATTACCATTTAATTTTTGAGCAATAGCATAATCTCTAATAGAACTTAAAATAAATGATCCTTTTGAAGTACTTTCTTGTGCATAACTTGAAGAACAATTACCTACAAGGCCACCAATATAATGATCTTCAAGATAATAATAGGTATTTTGATATTCTTCTGTTGTAACTGTTGATCTAACTTTAACTCCATCACCTTTACCTCTTTTCAAAGTAATGTCGCCAAGAATTTCAACATTAGAAATTACTAAGTTTGAACAACTACCTATTGCGCCACCAATAAACATAGATTCTTCTTGTTCAGAAATTATGTTAACAGTAGAGAAAGTATTTCTTAAACTTGCTGTCAAACCAACACCAGATGTTTGACCAAGTATACCACCTATATAAACAGTACCTAATTGAGAAGTTTTTCTTGTAATCTTAATTTCTTTTGCATCACAAACAATATTTTTAAAATCAGAATCACTTTCTGACATACCCATAATACCACCAATATTTACAGTATCATAGTCACCTAAAACTGCATATACAGAAGTATTTGAATATACATTTGTCATATAAGTAGATCTATTGCTTGCAATAACACCACCAATTATTGGAGAACTATTTTCATCATCAACATAAACTGTAATTGATTTTTGTTGTCCTTCACTAAGTCCATTAGGAGATTGTTTTACATAAATATCATTTACTGTAAAGCTATTTTTACCAATAACACCAGCAATACTTGAATTACCTTTTACATAAGCTTTAATATCACAATCTAAAACATATAAGTAATCTGCACCACCAACAATAGCTTCGTTAACTGTTGTGTATCTATCAATTGCACCAATTACACCACCGAGGAATGTTCCTGCTGCACCAGATCTTGCAACAATAGGTCTATCATCAGAAGCAAGTACAATAAAATTATCTTTTACATAAGCAGATCTTACAACGCCTTGAAGATTTCCAACAATACCACCAACATAAAGTTCGTCGATATCAGAAGGTTCGTCTGCTGTTGGCATATAGTCACAATTAACAGTAATAATTGAAGTTGAAACAACATCTCTTATTTCACCAATAATTCTACCACTTGCAGCGCCTACATATTTTACTGCAATATTAGCATTGGTATAAGTTACTTCAATATCAACATTTACGCTTGAGTTTGTGATATAAGACAATGAACCAGCACCAATCATAAGACCTACAGTAGAAGCATTTGTTTTTACTACGCAAGGATTTGTAACTTGTATTTCTTGTCCAGCTTCACCCAAAGATAAATCAACAAATTTTCCATCATAAAGGTCAAATTTTTGATTGTATAAATTATAAGAATGAGTTGTTTCACCACCATCAACAGTTTCTCTGTGTAAGAAAATATATTGATATCTAAATGTAGCAGAATCATCTACACCACTATTTGTATCACTATCTAAAGTAGCAAGTTTTAAATAACCACCACTAAATTGAGTTATATACTTTGTTGTATCATCAAGTAAATAACCTTGAGTAACATTAAATTCTACACCATCAACTCTGTTATCAAAAGTTTGGTTAGTCATTGTTTCTCTATTTACATTATCAAGTAATGAAGAATAGATATTAACATTATCGATATTAGAGTTTATTGCATTTCCGATTAATACAGAAGCAATTGTTTCTTGGTCAAGATTATCGCCAAATTGTACATTATAATTTCTTAATACAATATTGAAGTTAGAATATGTTGCACCAATACTGTTTTGTAAAATTGCAAATAATCCTGTACCCATAGTTTCTGGAGTTAAATCAATGTTAAATAAAATTGGCTTTCTTGTATAAGTGTTTCCATTTGTTGTATAAGTTACATTATTACCATACAATTGACCTCTAAATGTTGTTGTAATAGGAACAATTTCAACGCCATCAAAGTCAATATCGTTCATAATAACATACATTTTACCTGCAGAGTTACCTTCTCTTAATTTATCTAAGAATTGGTTTGCAGTGTAAATTCTGATAACAGAAGATTCATAACCATATTCAAGAATAGGTAATAAATTTTCATCATCATAGTTCCAAATAATTCTTGACCATTTTGTACTTGGGAAATAAATGTTTCTTAATGGAGAAACCTCTAATTCACTACCAGAGAACAATGCTCTATAATCATTTGGATAAATTAAACTTTCGTTATTTTCACCTTGACATAATTGTGAGAATAAATATTCGTCATAATTTATTACAGAACTTTCAGGTTGAACACCCCATAATTCAAAGTATGAATAAGGATCAAGTTCGTTCATATCAAAGTTTTTATCATATTCTATTTCTGCAATATATGAGTCAGTATAATCTTTTAATGCAAAGTTTTGAACAAAAACATATCCTGTTAACTTAATTAAAGCATCATCAGTATTTATATCGTTTTTGTATTCTCCATACAAAGCACCAATCTTTCCACCATTTGTATTAACAAATTCATATAAAGCATCAAAGTCAGTTGGGTCCCATAAGTTAAGTGCAACTATGTTGAATAAAGAAATCATAGAATAATCTTTACCACTACCATAGTAATCTGCAAAATAACCTTCATCAGCATTTTCAAATATTTTACCAATAATACCACCCATTTTAGTATTGCTATCAGTTAAATCACCCATCAAACTTGCAGTTGTATAAACATTTGAAATTTGTCCAATGTATGTTGCACCAACAATACCACCAACACCTTTTGCATAAATATTTTTAACATCAAGTCTGTTGTAGCAATCAACAATGTTTCCTGCACCTAAACTTGAACCATTACCAACATTTATACCAGCAATACCACCAATGTATTTTGGAGTATTATTTGCAAAGAGTGAACTATTTAAAGTTATTTTAGCTGTTGTATCTTTGTTTACATAATCTAAAATGCTGTTATTTAAATCAATAACAGTATCTTTATCAAAAGATAAATATGATTGACTAATCTTACCAAAGTTAACAGCAACTATACCACCAGCAATTTCATTTGCGCTAATAAATTGATTTTCATTTTCTTGAATAGCAATAAACTCTGCACATTCTACAAAGGTTTGAGAACCAATAAATCCAAATAAGCCACCAGCATAATTAGAAATAACACTAACCACTCTATCATAAGAAACATCATCATCACTTAAAATAGTGTTTGCAATAAACTTACCAACATGAACATTGTACATATTTGGTGTTGTTAATTCTATTGAGTTTGGATTTTCAATTTTTTGATTTAAATCTACAAATCCAGCAATACCACCAGCATAATAATACTTAGTTGGTAATCTATGAAGACGGAGATTATTATTAACTTCAGATAAACCACTTGAACTTGATGTTGGTTTAACTTGTTCCCAAATTTGGAATGAAGATGTAACTGCAGAAATTAATTCTGTTTCTGGGTTACTACCAACAATAGCTAAGTTAGATTTAATATTTGCAACAGTATACAAATCTGTTTCTGAAGAAGAAATAATAATACCAGCAAGAGCACCAACATAGTTGTTACCAGTAACAATACCAGTATCATCTGTGCTTGCAGCCAAAGTAATATTAGAAATATTACTATTTACAATAGCGCCAGCCAAAGTACCAACAGCTGTTGTATTACCAGCATTAACACTATCTACAACCAAAGTTAAGTTTTTAACTGCAGAATAGTAAATATCTTTAAACAAACCAAAAGCACTCTTACCTGAAGAAATATCTGACAATTTAATATTGTACATTGCAAGATAGTTTCCATCAAAGATTGAAGTTTGGTTAATAAGTGAAGTGTATTCAACAGATGTTGAGTAAACCTCTTCTGAACTCATAAAGTCAATATTCTTTATAAGTCTTATATTACCTGTAAATTTAGTTGTAATATTTTCGTTATAACTTTGTTCGCCAATAACATCTTTAAAGATATTATTATATTGTTCAAAACTTGAAACAATGTATGGATTGTTATAAGAACCAATATCATAACCATCTACATATGTGTAATAATATGTATTTGTTTCAGAATTATTTGTTTTTGTTACATTAATAACTCTACAAGAAATAGCAATTGTGTTTGCACTAATAAGGTCTGGGTAACCATGTTTACCAGTAGATACTAAATATCTTGCCCATACACCACCAGTACTTTGTCCTTCAAAACCATTAAAGTTATCAATAGAAGTATCAAAACTGAAATTGTTAAAGCTTGAAGAATTAATAAATTCGTTAACACCAGCAACACTTTCAGAACCCTCTAAGTCAATAACTGGTTCGTCAGATAACATTTTTGCTTTTTCATGTTCGTAGTTAATATTTTCAGTTCTTTCAATCATAAAGTAGCAATTTTCTACAGAACCTTCATTTGTAAAGTTAGGGTCTGGAGAATTGTTTCTACCTTCAAAAGAACCATGTGTATTAAGTCTGCCTGTGTAAATTTTACTTAATGAATAAGAAGTTAAAATGTGGCTACCACTTGTACTCTTGTACACAAATCCACCAACAGCAGGAGAAGGCCATTCTGAAGAAGGGTTACGCTCCATTAAATAATCAACATAAGCTGTTCTTGCAGCAGAAAGCAAATTACCACTTAAGTTAATATTTGAATAGCAATCTTCTATGTATCCTTCATTGTTGAAAACAAATCCACCAATAAAGCCATTACTTAAAATACCACCACCCAATTTTCTGTTGTCAGATTTTGGTGCTTGAGAATTGTTGTCAATAGTATCTTCTTCTTCCCAACCTGCTGAATATGAACCGTGAATAAATCCTGTGTTATCCACAACAAATCCACCAGATTTAACATAAGATGTTGGGCTTATACTTATAACTTCTAATTGAAGATTTTTAGAGAAACTTGTTGAAATTGTTCCGTTGTTTGTTGCAACAAAACCACCAACACTTGCTTTACCATAAACCTTCATTATTGTCATAGGAGAAGTATATCTGTATTGTTCTTTATAAACAACAGATGCTTCACTATCATAAACTTTTAAAACTTCTACTTGGTCTCTGCCAACTCTTGAGTTTGTAATAAAGCCATTTGTTTCGTTAACGGCAACTAAACCACCAACATTTACATTAATTGAAACATTTCCATCTTCACTTGGTGCAGAAGTTTCTGTTTCTATATTTAACATATAGTTAGGTTTATCATAGCTATTTAAAGTTTGATTTGGTTGACTTGTAACAGCTATAACATCACAGTTTGTAATAATACCACTATTAACTGCTGCTATACCACCAAACTTAACAGAACTATAACCTTTCAAGTTCATAGCAACTGTTTTATCAGCTGGATATGCAACAATAACATTTTTAATTAAAGTTTTATTTGATACTTTGTTAAATAAACCAAGATTTAATTCATGATTACCATCAGTACCAATAATATCTGTACTATAAGTAAAGTTGTTAATTGTAATAATTTTGTTATTACCATCAAAAGAAGAGAAATTTGCTTCTAAAGCAGTATGGTTATTAATTGTAATATCGTTCATTAAGATATAACTACCCATACTTGCCTTTGACATGGTAATTAAATCTTCTTCATCATAAATAGGAGTTGGATTATCTTCGTTTGAATCTTCAGTAACAACAACATTAAAGTATTTTTCTACAGAATATGTTGTTGTAAATGTATTAGGAACAAAAATAATAGAACCATTATCTTTGCTATCTTTTACATTGTGATAAACATAAGAAATAGCCAATCTCATTTCTACAGTGCCAGCATCAGTTGAACCCTCTAAAACTAAAACTTTTTCTAAAGAATTAAATGTTTGTTCAGAAACACCGTTACCTGCACCCAAAGAATCTTTATTAACTGTTACAGATTTTACATCATTAGAAATTGACAATTTATTAACAACAAAAGGTATATTATTTCTAATTGAAGAAGATTCAAGATTTACATATTGTTCTCCAGCTTTATTTGATTTTGCTTGCCAATAGTAATTTAAATTATCTTCAAAAGAAACATATCTTGAAATTTTATTTTCTGCTTCTTCTATAGCAGTTTTTGTACCAAAGCCATTAATTATTGCTTTTAATTGTCTTGAAGTAGAAACAGTTATTTTTAAGTTATCATCAGCATCTAAATCTTTAACAGTAATACTTTCAATTACAACATCAACAACAGTAATTGTAGCTGTATAAGGTCTTGTTTCTGTATAACCTTCATAATCAAGAGTTACCATTGCAAGAACTTTAATTGTATCACCAACAGTAGATTTTGGACCAAGAGTAATTAAATTGGTTTTATTATCATACATAACATATTCAGTATTTCCACCACCCTTAGAGTGTGTAACTGTAATATCAATAGATGTATAACCTTCCTCTGCATTAGGTATAATTTCAAGCCAGTCAGGAGTTCCTGAGTTTGAAGATTCTTCTGCTCCAGTATAAGCAATAACATTTCTGTCAATGCCATCATGAACAATTCTCATACTAAAGCCCGGTAATGACTCTACTACAAGATTGTGAGTATAAATGTATTCTCTTTCTTCTAATACACCCTCATCATTAACAACACTGTATTTTACTTTTACAGAAACGACAAATTGTTCTTCTTCTTTTAAGTTTGTTGGAGCAATTGTTTTAACATAAAGTCTTGCTGTTTCAGAACCAGTTTTTTCTGATTCTTCAACAAACTTATATTTTAACTCTTTGTTGTCATTTAATAAGTTTATTTTAGATTCATTTTGATTTGTATATGTAATATTTGCAACATCACTTGGTACATAAGAATAAAGATTTAAATAAATACCGTTATTTTCTGTACTTTGTGTTAATGGTGCATATATATAACAATAATCAGATTTAGAATCACCTTCTTGAGCAATCTTTACAAGTTGAACAAATTGTAAAGCGTTACCACTTTCAGCACCTAAGTTAGATTCTATAGAAACAGAAGTAATATTTGCATAGAAAGGATATAAATCAATAACAAATAAACCTTCGTTTCCTGCAACAACTGTATTTTTTGGTTGGTTTGTAAAACTATATGAATAGTTTTTATCAACTTCTTCTACATCTTCTTCTAAATCAGGGTTTGGATCTGTATTTGCAATATTTTCTAATTGAGAAACTTTTTGTGTATATGCATAGTGTATACCAGAAATACCTTTTAAACTTTGAGGAACAATAACTAAAGAAGTTTGAGCTGGATTAGTTAATAATTTTTCATTACCATCATAAGCTTTTAATAAATATTCTTCTGGTTGAGATACAGCTTTAAAGTTTTCTGTAATAGAAACTGTCAAATTATAATAGTAAATATCATTTTGAGTTGAAACTTCTCTAACAACAATATTAAATGGTTGTTCTTGGTTAATTTGAACTCTTTCTCCTGTAGACATATCAAAAGTTGTTGCAACAACATGTTCTTGTCCTTCTTCTACAACAGAAATATATTTATATTCATATTCGTAATTTCTATTTGGATCTTTTACAACAAAGTATAAATCTTCAAATTTTCCAATATCAGAAGTTAATGAAACTTGTAAAGAATCATAAATTTCTTGACCTTGCAACCAAATTTCATTTGTATTAAATTCAATTTTTGTTGCACCTGCATAAACATTAAAATATAAATACCAATCGTCTGAAGAAACAATTTCATAATTTACATAGTTAAGTTCAAAAACAACACTAAGTGTAATTTTATAACTACCAACAGCCATAAATTTTATAGAACTGTTGCCAATTTCATATTGATTTGAACCAGTAATATCTATATAAGAGTCGTTTTCTTCTCCCTTATATTCAACTTTATAGTTGTAATTTACAGCATAATTATTTGTATTTGATATTTCAACTAAATTTATTTTTCCAAACTTGTCATCAACAATTGAATCATAAATAATTGATGAAGAATTTGTATCAATATCTTTTATATATTCTGCAAAAACATTAAAGATATTAAATTCTGTTTTTACTCTTACATCATGAACCTTTTCTTCAACACTTTCATCATCAGTAAATAAAGATTCTCTGAAAGTAGGAGTATTAGATAACAATAATTCGTCAAAGTTTTTCAAAACAATAATCTTAATTGTTTGAGTGGCTTTTACATTTTCTTTTACAACAAAGGTAAATACATACTCACCAACACCATTAATTGTTAAATCACCTTCGTTAGAAATAACTAAATTTCTATTATCAGATGAGAAAACTAAAATATCTAAATTTCCATAAACAATTGGGCTTGGAATAATTTCAAATAATTGTGAAAGTTTAAAATTGTTTAATAATTTTGAGTAATTTAAAATTAAATATTCTACACCATCAACATCTGTATAAGAATAATAATAAATTTTATTTCCGTCTGTATTTAAGAAATCAAGCACTAAAGTACTATTATTTTTACCTACAGCTTCGCCTTTTGATTTAACATCAATTTGATTTGGAATTGTACGAATAAACAAACATCTGTCTGTACCTACAAAATATACAGGTACACTAAAAGAGAAATCATCTAATAAGTATGTTGAACTGTCTTCATCCCAATAATACAAAGACATTACAAAAACTTCTTCGTTTTCTGGATCACTAAATTTAGTTGTATCCAATTCACTATCATTTACAATTGGTTTTTCTTTAATAATATAGCAATCATATTCAGAAATACCAACAATTGGTTCTTCACCATCAATAACAGGTTCATTTAAAATAGAACTCTTTGCATATTCTAACAAGTAATAATAATGATAACCATTAATTACAGGTTCAATATCTGACTCTCCGATAGTATTATAAGCAAAGTTAATTTTAGCAATTGACTCTTCCCTATAAACATCTTCGTTAATTATAGAGCCAACATAAAACATATTTGCTAATTTTATATCACTTGCAGATAAAGATATTTCAATACAACCAATAAAACCAGCAACTAATGAATTTTGACCAGTAGCCACCAAATTAAATGTTGAGTAACTGGAACTAATATCAACTGCTGTTGAAAAACCAATTAAACCACCAATTTGAGCATTGTTATTTGGAGAATAAATATCACCATAAACAATATAATCGTCATTAAAATCATCAATAAAACTATAACTATAAACAAGATTTAGTTTTGAATCAGCACATGCTAAACCAACTACACCACCTAAACCAGTTGCACCAACAATTAAAGTTTGATCGTTAGAATTAATACTTTCGTAAGATTCTACTCTTGCTTTTGAAATATCTGTAGCCATTGCTAATCCAGCAATACCACCAATGTTAGCATTTCCTCTTAATTTAACACTTGAAGAAACTTCTGTAATTGTATTTTTATTTGCATTTTCTTTATCAGAAATAATTGTTTGGCCAACAATACCACCAACATTATTATAAGCACCTTTCAATGTGTTGGTATCATAATTATACATACCAATATTACCTTCAGCACTTATGTTAGAAATTTTACCACCAGATAATAAACCAACTACACCACCAATAGAACTATCTTCATTTAATATGCTACCAATATTATCAACAGAACCATTGTTTAT
>JAFQFI010000068.1 GCA_017398655.1 Clostridia bacterium | reverse complement strand
TTATTAATTTGTTTTTTTGTTTTTTTTAATTAATAAAAGTTTAAAACTTTTTATTATTCTACAACTTCATCACTTGTAACAGTAATTACAATTTTACCACCTACGCCTTTAACAGCATAATTATAAGTAATACCAGTAGTAGTATCAGTTAAATCGCTTATTTTTAAACCATAATATTGTCTTAAAAATGCAGTTTCTAAGGTATCAAACAAAATAACATCTTGTCCATTTTCTTTAACAGTTAACACACAAGTTATGTCATAAACACCTGTTTCTTTAATTCTTAAAACATCATCTGCCACCAAATCAAGATAAGTAGAAGGTAAAGAATAATAATGACCACGATTTTCAAGATAACCATAATTTGTAGCAACAATAATTAACTTACCTGTTGTGCGTTCTCTTAAAGCCATACTTAAAGAATATTTTTTACTTAAATCAAAAAAACTTAAATCATAGACATCAGCATCAGCATCAAATTCAATTTCTTCTTGATAATGGCCACGGCAACCTAAAAATATATTCATATAAGAAATTGGTATATTTTTGCCATAATGTGGACCTTCAATAATATCAACTTCAATAGCATCAGAACTATTTTTGTAAATATCTGCCCAGTTGTTTTTTAATTCAAAATTATCAACAATGTGCTTACAAAATATATCCAATAACTCATTGCAATTGGTTGCATTTACATAATCTTCTTGCTTTAAACCAATAGAACTTGCCAAGATGTCAATGTTATCACTATTCATATCAAAACTAACTGTGCCTGTAGCAGTAGGATTTATCATAGTTGCAAATTGTTGGTCAATGTCAAGCATATCAATTTGGCTATAACCATCATAGTTAACAACCCTAAATTCTCTTCTTACACCATATGGTGTTAAACCCCTAACATCCATACCATCATCACCACCATCTGGTGCTTCTCTCCAACCCTCAAAGTATTCTTCGTTGTTATACATACCCATTCTTGATGCTGCTGTAATATGATAAGTAACAAGAGTTTTATCTTTAACATTTTTTAAATATTGATATTCATATGGCTTGTAATCGTTTTTATTGTCATTATAATAATTATTTCTACTTTTTGTATGGTCAACACCTACAGAATAAATATATGCCTCAACAACTTCGTCACCGTTTTCATCTGTAAAATAATTTGTTTTCATAACTTCAAATTGGCACACAGAACTTCCGTCAGAATAATCTTCAACAAAAGTTTTATTATTAAAATCTAAAAATCTACTACGAGTAGCCCAACATACACGGGTTACAGAAAGTTTAAGTGGCTCCAATTCAAGTTCCAAATAATAAGCCCACCATTCATAATAAGGTATGCTTGTATAACCTTCTTCTTCCCTCATAGTAGGCATTCTAAACCATTGATTAAATGCAGGAACTTTTTCTACAACAAACTTAAGTTCTTCTTTAATTTCATAAATATCATAGCCCTGATATTTACCAGCACCAGCATAGTTATCAACTTTTGCAAATTCATCAATAATAGCTTGAAACTCTTCTTGAGTTACAGTTGGTCCAGATAAAACAGCAGCAGTTGCAATATTTTCTTCAATATACCCTGCATCTATGTTTCCAGATAATGTTGCGCCACCATTAACTTCCAAATATTTATCTATGTCAGGTGTATATTGTGCAGTTTCTACCCTGTTTCCTGCCACACCACCCTTTTCAAAGTCAAAACTAAGTGTTCTGTGGTCGCCAAATATCCAATATAGCACACCAGCAAGAGCTGCAATTAGTAAAACACTAACAAGAACAATAGCAACAACTTTTTTCTTCTTACTTGTTTTTACATTTGTATTTGCTTCCAAAATTTTTTCTCCTTTTGTTTTATTTTTATTAAATTTAGTATACCATTAAAGTTTTATTTGTGTAAACAAAATATACAATATAAAAAATACGCAAATACTTATATTTAAAAAGGTAAAATAAAAAAAGAGAATTTTTTTATAAAACTCTCTTTTATGTTTTGTTTTCTATTTGTATTTTAATATTTATTTCTTTTTGTAAATTAAATTTTTTAACTTTTTTTACATCTATATACAAAAGTTAAATTTATATTTAACCCTTATGCATCTGCATTTTTATAAACAGCAAAGCCATCTAAACTTACAGTAAACTCTAAAAGTTCTATTTCTGTTTCTAAGCCCGTTTCACCATCAACCCTTTCAACAGTATAAAAAACCCTATCGCCCAATCTAAGGTTTAAAGAACTATCAATTAATTGATGTCTTCTATTTATGTTATAAATAGTTTCTTCTTCATTTAAAGAAACAACTCTCATACTTTTTATCTTATCTCCTGCCATAAAGCCAGTATAAAAAGCCGTGCTATCTTCTGTTACTTCAACAACAACAGTGTCTTCACTTAAAATATGAGTATTTGTGGCTTCAATATATTCATTTCTTGCATTTTCAATAGAAATTGTAATACCAATTATATATTTATGAACACCAACAGTGTTATCTTCTGCCCCTTCTTGATACTTAGATTTATAAAAATAAATAATGTTTTCTACAACACTTTTAACATTGTTTGCAGGCAAAGCATAACCAATGTTATCGTAAGTAACAAGGTCGCCATTAGCATCAATGTGGTCGGCTTTTTTTGCATTAACAATACCAATAAGGTTGCCTTCGCCATCAAAAAGACCACCACCACTATTGCCCGGATTTACAGGGGTATCAATTCTTAAAACCCTAAGTTGTCTGCTACTACCAGCAATAGTAATTAAAATTTCTTCACTATCAGTACTAACAACACCACTGCTTACAGCAACACCACTACCATTAGGGTTGCCAATAGCAACAGCAGTTTGACCAAGTTTTAAATTGTCTGTGTTTGCAAAAGATACTTCCTTTGCACTGCTGTTTTTAATTTTATCAAAACTTTCGCCACTAACTTTAAGTACAGCCAAATCATAATTTGCAGAACCACCAATATATTCTGCCTCAATAGCATTTTCGCCATAATCTACATAAGTGCCACTTGACCAAATGCTTTC
Organism: Clostridia bacterium; assembly: GCA_017398655.1. Taxonomy (GTDB): domain Bacteria; phylum Bacillota; class Clostridia; order Christensenellales; family UBA1242; genus UBA7862. Next base: position 3,954 of record JAFQFI010000068.1, on the reverse strand, counting down.
TTGACCATATAAATAAACTGTAATTTCATTGCTTGCATAATAAACTTTTTCTGTTTTGTCATAGCAAGATACAACATGATAATTTGTTATTATATATGCCTCATTGTTTGTTTTGTCAATGCTGTAAAAAACACCAGCACCAGCAGATAAAGATTTTGCATTGTCTCTGCTGTAAATGCTAACAACATGATTTAAGCATTTGTTTGCAACATCTTCAACATCAACTTCTACGCTGTTTGAAAAATAATCGCTTAAAAATTTTGCATAACCGTCTGCATCATTTGTATACAAACCAAACTCAACAGCTTTTAAAAATAGGTCATCAACAGTTAAATCTGCCCCGTCTTCGCCATCATCGCCATCTTGACCGTTGTAGCCATCTTCTCCCTTCAAACTTTCAAGCCACTCTTCCTCTGTGCCTTCAAAACCATTTTTAACTGCAATGTCATAAGCCGATTCTGTTGCGTCTTCGCCCTTGTCGCCTTTCAAACTTTCCAACCACTCAAGTTCTGTGCCCTTAAAACCGTGCTCAACAGCAATGTCGTAAGCCGATTTACCATTTAGGTTGCACCCAGCAAGAAAAACCCCTGCAAAAAGTATAACCATAAAACAACTTAAAACATATAAAAACTTTTTCATATCTTTTTCCTTTTTTTTATAAAAGTGTGTATATACTTATAATGTTATTATATAACTTTTGCCATAAATCTACTAATAAATAACAAAAAAAGAGTTAAAATTACCTTTACTTTTGCAACTTTAACTCTTTATTTTTAGTATTTTATTTAAACATTAAAACTGTTTTATTTTTTAAATTAAAAACTCTTTAATTTTTTTAACATAAAAAATACTTTAATTATTTTTAAATTAAATTTTTAATTATTTTAACTAAAGGTGCTTTATTTTTTAAATAAAAAATTATTCTTCGTCTGCAACTTCTGTTGCATCAGCGCCTTTAAGTTTTTCTTTTACTAAGTTTTCAATTTCTTCACACAATTCTGGGTTGCGTTCTAAGAAAGCTTTAACATTTTCTTTACCTTGACCAATCTTATCTTCCTTATAACTAAACCAACTACCACTCTTTTGAATAATACCGTATTCAACAGCCAAGTCAATTACACAGCCCTCGTTAGAAATACCTTTGCCATAAATAATATCAAACTCTGCTTGTTTAAAAGGTGGAGCAAGTTTATTTTTAACAACTTTAACCCTTGTACGATTTCCAACAAAATCAGAACCATCTTTAATGCTGTCAACTTTTCTAACATCAAGACGAATACTTGCGTAGAATTTTAATGCCTTACCACCAGTAGTTGTTTCTGGAGAACCAAACATAACACCAACCTTTTCTCTAAGTTGGTTAATAAACAAAACGCAAGATTTACTTTTGTTTGTAATACCAGCAAGTTTTCTAAGTGCCTGAGACATAAGACGAGCTTGTAAACCAATAAAACTGTCACCCATTTCGCCCTCAATTTCTGCTTTTGGTGTAAGAGCAGCAACAGAGTCAATAACAACAATGTCAAAAGCACCACTTTTAACTAAAGTTTCGCAAATATCTAAAGCTTGTTCACCATTATCTGGTTGAGATACATAAAGTTCGTCAAGGTCAACACCAAGTTTGCCAGCATAAACAGGGTCAAGTGCGTGTTCTGCATCAATAAAAGCAGCAGTGCCACCAAGTTTTTGTGCCTGAGCAATAATGTGCAAAGAAACTGTAGTTTTACCAGAACTTTCTGGACCATAAATTTCAATAATTCTTCCTCTTGGAACACCCCCTATGCCAAGTGCGTGGTCAAGAGATAAACAACCAGTAGGAATAACATCAATTTCTTCCATAGGTTGCTCGCCAAGTTTCATAATACTGCCCTTACCAAATTGCTTTTCAATTTGTAAAATGGCTTGCTCCAAAGTTTTGTTTTTATCAATCATATTAGTAAAACCTCATAAAAAATTTATACCTAATTATACAATAGCCATAAAAAAAAATAAAGCGATTTGAGCAACTTTTTAGAACAAATGTTCTATTTTTTTAATACGCCCAATATTCGCTTGTATTTTTTTATAATTATAAAAAGTAAAAAATTAACAAAGCAATTTTTTAAAAATAACTACTTATAAAAAACTAAACAGTTGTTTTGCTCATATGAAAATCGTTTTGCCTAATTTTTTTAATAAGTTGAAAAAATATTGCATTGCTTGCCATTGTTATTTTTTGCTCAGCACTCCCTTCAACCTTTTGGTTAAAAATGTGAATACCCTCGTGGCTACCAATTGCAAAAGTTAACTCGCCAGTGCTTAAATCTCCACAGTTAGATACAACTATATCTGCCCCAGAGTTTTCAAGTGCACCCAAAGCCATTTGATAAGCAATTTCTTCTTGGTCTATAACCGGCTTTTTAAAAACTTCTCTTTCAACCCCAAGTAACTTCATTTTTGCTTCATCAGTTGGGGTAAAATATCCTTCAATTAAAAGGTCTTTTGCCTTTGGTAAATCACTATAAATTGCATTTATCATATTACCAGCAGTAAAATCTTCTGCAAACACAAGTTTTTTATTGGTAATACTTAAAATACTTTCAATAAGTTCCGGAAAACTTGAATCACTGTCACTATAAATATATGGCAAAATTTTGCTATAAACCGATTGAGTAATTTTGTTTACAATATCTAATTTTGCATTAATTGGAACATTTATTAAAATTTCGCCACAAAGCAAATACTCGTTGCAAACAATTTCAATATTATGCTTGTTTTTAATAAGGTCTTTAAGAAGTAATTGCATTTCACTTGTCTTAATACCAAAAGTTTTAAAAACATAACTTGAGTTTATCTTGCCCTTTGCCTTTTGCAAAATGTAAGGAAGAACCGAACTAAAAAACATATGGTGAAGTTCTTTATAAAAAAGTGGCAAAAAGAAAACAAACTTGCTGTCTTTTTCAATTAAAAAGCCCTGAAAAGCCCCAAACGGATTTTTAATACACCTTGCAATTTCTGGCAACTGACAATAACTTGCCTCTTCTTTTCTAAGTGGAACATTTGTGTTGCGAGAATACTCATCAATGTTTTTCTTAGCAAAATTATTAACAACAAGTTTTGTGCCCATACAATCACTAATAACTTTTTTGCAACCATAACATCTTTCCACTTCGTTATCAGAAATAAAAATAACGCAATCGGTTAACTCTAAAGTTTGACGGAAAGTATTTAAAACAATATCGCCTTTACTCTTTAGCGTTTGATTTAAAACAATTTCAAAACCGTTTTTATATAATTGAGAAGCAATCAGTTTTATAAAATCGTTCTTTTCGCTTGAAATAATCTCACTATTAGAAACCGTAATAATACCTATCTTCATTTTTTATAATATGCCTCTTAAATTAAGTTTTTATTTTTTTATTACATTTAAGTTTTTTTGTTTTATTTTTACTATTTATTTTAGTATTTATTTTAGTATTTATTTTGTTTTTTAATTTAATTAATTATTATTTTTCTGCCTTTATTTTAACAATATATATTAATCAATTAAATATTAAAAACATAAAATTACATGAGGTTTAATAAAATGAATAAAACTAAAGAAAAAATTAAAATAACGATAATAATTTTTCTACTGATTTTCTTTTTATACACGCTCAGAAGAATACAAGTAGATAGAATATTAAATATAGATATTTTAATATATGATTTAATTATTAGAAATGAATTTTTGACTTCAATAATGAAATTTATTACATTGTTCGCCGAATGGTTTACTATTGTTTTATTGTGTATAATATTTCTCGTATTCTTAAAAGATAAGAGAGATGCTGTCGCAATAATTATAAATTCCATCGTCGTAACTGTTATAACACACGGGTTAAAATTTATCGTTCAAAGGCCTAGACCGGAAGACATGAATCTAATCGATATGAGTGGATACAGTTTCCCAAGTGGTCACACGACTACCGCGGT
>JAFQFI010000008.1 GCA_017398655.1 Clostridia bacterium | reverse complement strand
TTATTATATTTTTAAGTAATTTTTTGAAATTTAGTTCAAATCCCTCCTAGATATTTTTACAACAAAGTGGTGGCAAGAGTGTGTGTCTTGTAATGTTAATTTTGTGGAGAGACATTTGTTTTTATAGTTTTATATAAAATAAAAAAATCCCCAAATCCTTAAATATGCCTATATTACTGGGGTTTAGGGAATAAAAAAAGTGTTCAAGCTGAACTCTATAAAAGAGACATTTTTGAACACTATGTTGGCGGAGAGTTAGGGATTCGAACCCCAGTAGGCTTTCACCTAAACGGTTTTCAAGACCGCCGCTTTCGACCGCTCAGCCAACTCTCCATAGATATTTAATTTGTTGATTTAATCAACAGAATTATATTATACACATTTTATTTATTTTTTCAACTATTTTTTTTTAATTTTATTTTACTTAATAATAAAATTTTAAAAATTAAACTTTGTTAGCAATAAAAATACTAATTTTTATTAATTTTAAAAATTAAATAAATTAAATGAACTTTAATATATTATTATCATTTGATATAAAAGTAAAATAGTTATTTAGAATTGAAAATAAAAAGTCCTGATTATTTTCAGGACTTTTTATTATTGGGTTATTAAATATATTTAGTGTTTAACTTAATAAACCTTAAGGTATTTAACTTAATAATTTATTAGCAATTTATAATTTAAATTTATGGTATATAAAAAAATGGTTGTGTTATTGTTTTTAACAATCGTAAAAGGGTGGGGGATTAGAGTTTAAATTGAGGGTGTTGCAAAAGAAATCGGAACTATAAGCTTCGTTAGGAACTCTACCAACATTAGTATTATCTTTTTGCCTATTACGCAATTGTTCTACTGGATTTGGAGCGACTTCAAATCTATAATCTTGACCGTATGCTTTGATATGAGAATTGATAACAATATGGGATGGTACAATTTCTGAACTTGGATTAATGATATTTTGATATTTAAAAAAGTTGGAATCGTTTGGTAATTGATTGATATTTATATATTCTTCAAAATTACCAGTAAATTGAACTGTATTATTTAAAATATTTCTAACATACTCTATGTTTTCGTGTAAAGAAATTGGCTCAGGAAACTCTCCGTCTGGTATAATATCTTGCCAATTTTTATTTTCATATTTTTCTAACAATTCGCATGCTTTATGAAGGTGAGCTATTTCCATTTTTAAATTTTCTTCCCAAATAGATTTAACATAAGAATCTGTTTCGGTTAAAAAACAAGACCAGTACAAATAACATTCTGTATATTCGTGCCACAACAACATTTCAAGCCAAGTTGTACCAGAATCCATAAGAGATTCGTATTGGGTTACATGTTCTTCTTCTACTTGGGATATTTCTTGGTAAAGTTTTCTTGCAAGGTCACCTTTTACCAAGTTTGTTACATTCATGTAGTAGTTCATAGTTTGTTGCTCTGCAGCTGTAATAATCATAGTGTTTAACACAGATTGCTTATCTAATTTTTTTGAATCTATTGCTCTTTTTACATTATCTACATTAAATCTATGATGAGCAATTGTTGGTCTTCCCGGCATTATTTCTGTGTATCTTCCCACCAACTTTTCGGCTTTTATGCCTTGTTCTATTTCTAATAAATTTGAAAAGCGATAAAGATGGTCAAAATCTTCTAATAAAGCAAAATCAAGTGCTTTTTTAACATAACAATCGGTTTCTCTTTTTGCTAATTCTGCAGTTAAGTCAACAGCAAGTTGTTCATAACTAATGGTATGTTCTAAAATACTTTCGTTGGCTGGTTTAAGCAATGATAATTTTATTTGTTGTTGTTTTTCTATTGATCGAGTTAAGGCAAGTTCTCTGCGAAGGTCATTGTTTGTTGTGTGACGAGCAAAGTTATGTGAAAACCAATTTGCTTCAAACTCTGTACCGTTCATAAGAATTATTCTTGCTTTTGTATAAGGGTCTACTTTAAATTTATCATATGGCTTTGGATATAGTTGTTTCCAGTTTTGAAAGCAATTTATTAAATTTATAGGTTTTTCTTTAAATGGATTCATAAAAAATCTCCTTAATATTTTTAAATATATATATGAATCCTTTTCTTTTTTTGATATTTTTATTAAAAAACTATGATTAATTGCCATATAATAATATTGACAATAGTTAATTTATGCCATATACTTTTTATGTAAATTAAATTTAAGGAGAAAAATATAATGTTTAATTCATTTATTTGGTGGCGTTGGTAAGGTAAAGCGTTCGCAAAATGGTATGTTTTGTGAGGGCTTTTTTATGTCGTCACAAAGCATATAAATGGATTGGATATTTTTATATATAAATAAAATCTGAGTGCCCGTTGGTATGTTTTGTTAGTTAAAACTTATCAACGGGTATTTTTTATGTTTTTTTTAAAAAGGAGATTTTATTTATGAAAAAAGGATATTTTGGAATTTACGGAGGCAGTTTTGTTTCAAGTGAAATTCAACAAGAATTAGATATAGTAGAAAAAGAATATTTAAAAATAAAAAAAGACAAAGATTTTATAAAAGAATTAAATAATTTAAGAAGAGATTTTCAAGGAAGGCCAACTCCATTATATTTTTGTAAAAACCTAACCGAAAAAATTGGAGGTGCAAAAATATATTTAAAAAGAGAAGATTTAAATCATACTGGTGCTCACAAAATAAACCACGCAATAGGCGAGTGTTTGCTTGCAAAGAGATTGGGTAAAACAAAAATTATTGCAGAAACAGGCGCAGGGCAACATGGAGTATCTATTGCAACTGCTTGTACTATGTTGGGGCTAAAATGTGAAATTCATATGGGAGTTGTTGATATAGAAAAACAAAGAGCAAATGTAGAAAAAATGAAAATGTTGGGGGCAAAAATAATAGAGTGTTCTCAAGGAGACGGAACTTTAAAAGATGCAGTAGATAGTGCACTATTGTCTTATTATAAACAATACAAAACTTCACTTTATTGTATTGGCTCTGTAGTAGGTCCACATCCATTTCCAACTATGGTTAGAGATTTTCAAAGTGTGATAGGGAAAGAAACTAAAAAACAATTTAAGAAAGCAGAAAACAAAAATCCAGATTATATTGTTGCTTGTGTTGGAGGGGGGTCTAATGCAATTGGAATTTTTTATCCATTTATTAAAGAAAAAGAAGTTAAATTAATTGGTGTTGAAGCTTTGGGCAGAGGAGAAAATATAGGAGATAATTCTTGTACAATTAAATTTGGTGAAGTTGGGGTTTATCAAGGGTTTAAATCAAAAGTTTTAAAGGATAAAAATGGAAATATTTCTGATGCATATTCTATTGCCAGTGGGCTTGATTATCCCGGAGTAGGACCAGAACATGCATATTTAGATGAAATTAAAAGAGTGAAGTATGAGGCCGTAGGCGACGCAGAAGTTTTAAACGCTTTTTATATGCTTACAAAAGAAGAAGGTATTATTCCGGCACTTGAATCTTCGCATGCTTTAGCATACGCAATAAAAATTGCAAAAACTTTAGATAAGGAAAAAAGCATTGTAGTAAATCTTTCTGGTAGAGGAGATAAAGATATTGATTTTATTTTGTCTTTAAAAGGAGAAAACAAAAATGAAAAATAAAAAGGTAATGTTAACAGGTGTTAGACCAAGTGGAAATTTAACATTGGGTAATTATCTTGGTGCTATTAAAAATTTTGTTGAAAAACAAAATGATTTTAAAAGTTATATTTTTATTGCAGATTTACACGCTTTAACCAGTTATGTTGAGCCAAAAAAATTAAAAGAATCTATAAGAAATTCTATTGCAATGTACTTATCTTGTGGGGTAGATTTTGAAAAAACAACAATTTTTAAGCAAAGCGATGTATTAGAACATGGTTTTTTGGGTTTTATTATGACCTTTCAGACAAAAATGGGAGAATTGCAAAGAATGACTCAGTTTAAGTATAAATCTCAAAATGTGGGCAAATTTGGGGTTGATACGGGACTGTTTGTTTATCCAACTTTAATGGTGTCTGATATTTTACTATATGATACGGCTATTGTTCCAGTTGGAAAAGACCAACAACAACATGTTGAATTAACAAGAGATTTAGCAGAAAGATTTAACAAAAAGTATGGTGATGTTTTTAACATGCCAGATGTTTTTATAGCACCCATTGGCAATAAAATTTTAAACTTGCAGAATCCAGAAGAAAAAATGAATAAGTCAGATAATGGAGATAATAAAGGAACAATATTTTTATTAGACGATATAGAAGTTGCCAAAAAGAAAATAATGAGTGCAAAAACTGATAGTTTAAATCAAGTAAAATTTGACGAAGAAAATCAACCGGGAATATCAAACTTAATGAGCATATTATCAAAAATAACGGGCGAAAGTTTTGAGAGCATTGAAAATAGATTTAAAAATAAGGGATACGGAGATTTTAAAAAAGAAGTAGCAGAAGCAGTAGGTGATTTGCTTAAGGATATTCAAGAAAAATATAAAAAATATAATAATGAAAATTTTTTAAAAAATATACTTCAAAAAGGTGCGCAAAAAGCAAGAAGAGTAGCTAATAAAAAAATAAAAGAAGTTTCAAAAGTTTTAGGGTTAAACTAAAATTAAAAAAATTTCTTTTTAAATAATTATTGTTTAAAGGTTGAGAAAATATAATAGTTGTGTAATAATTGTTTTTGTAAAATATAATAAGTAGGTTAGTTTAATGAGTGTTGGAATTAATACAAATATTGAATATGGCTTAGATATGAAATCTTTATATGCAGAAATCAAAAATGCTGGATTTAACAATGTTATGATTGCATTTAAAGAAGCAGAAATTGAAGAATCTATTTTAGAAGCAAAAAGATTAGGTCTTAATATACCTTATGTTCATTTGTCTTGTAGAGAAGCAAATGCTTTTTGGGTAAATAGTCCAGTTAATGTAAAATACATAAACAAATTAAAAAATGAAATTGATATTTGTAGCAAATATAATATACCAATTGCAATTATTCACCCAATAGCAGGAAACCCAAATACAAAGCCAGTTGGAGTTAATAAAAAGGGTTTAGAATCTGTTTTGGAAGTTGTAAATTATGCAATAAGTAAAAATGTACATTTGGCAATAGAAAATGTGGATAAAGAAAGTTTAAAATATCTTGACTATATTTTAGAAAATATTCCGCAAGAAAAATTAGGTTATTGCTATGATACTGGTCATCACAACTTATATTATCCAAAAATTGATATATTAAAAAAATATAGCAATAGGGTAATTGCTATACATTTGCACGATAATTATATGGATTATAAAAAGTATGACGATTATACAAAAGATAGACACTTACTTCCATTTGACGGCAAATTGAATTATGAAAATATTACTTCAAATATTGCACAATCAAGTTATAATAATGTTATAATGCTTGAAGTTAACAAAAAAACATTGGGCAATCCAGATAAATATAAAATGCTTACTTTAGAAGAATATCTAAAAGAAGCAAAAAAAAGAGTAGATGTAATTGAAAAAATGATAAAAGAAAAAAAGGAAATCTTAAAATAGATTTCCTTTTTTTTATTATTTTTTATAAGTATTATTCTGTGAAAGAATCAATAGGTCCAGTTACTGGTGCTGGGCTAAAGCCAACTCTTTGGTCAAGAACTACAGTTTGTTCTGCAAGTTCTGGAGTAATGAAAGGACTTGTAACCAAACCTTCTCTTATTTCTGGGTATTGTTCTATAAAAGCAACTCTATCTGCCTCTCTTGTTGCAATTAATGCTTCGTGAGCAGATGAAAATTCTCCAAATTGGTCTTCAGCACTAACGGCTGGGTGAGAAGCAATATTTGCTACATGTTCTGGTCTGTCTGGATTTATTTTTGAATAAACCATAACAGGTTGATCTGGTTGTGGGCCTCTTTGGAAAACTTGAACAACATCAAATCTACCAATTTCTTCAATATATTTAATAGTGTTAGGCATACCATTTAAAGTTCTATCGTGGTCAGCAATTGTAACAGGTCTATAATATCCTTCATATTCAATTTGGCCTAAACCCCTGCCAATCATAGATGCCAAACTTTTTTCTCCACTAACAGCTAATGCATTAACAACAATAGAATATCCGTTTTCAACCAATTTCATCATACCATCGTCAGCAATCATTTTGTTTCCACCTGTTTGGTGAAAAACAATATTATAACCAGCTTCCATAAGTGCAGCAAATAATTTTTGTGTTGCTGGTCTGCTAAGTTGGTTTGTAATAGGAACATGTTCTTCAGGGTGATCTTTTGCAATTTGTTTTTCGTTAGGGAAGAACTTTCTTATATCGTCATCTTCAATAACAACAACATTTCCGTCAGGGAACATCTTTTTTGAGTGTGCAATTAAGCCACTTTTTCCTGAACCAGTTTGGCCCATAACAATAACACATACAGGGTTTTTAACAGGTTCTTTTCCAAAAGTTTTTGTTTCAATTACTTGTTCTGTAATTGTTTCAATTTGCTCTTGCGATATTGTATGTTGTTTAACAATTTCTTCATCGTACATAGAACTAGACCCCCCTTTCCTTAGCAACTTTTAAAACATGATCGATAGCTTCCATATCGCAACTATCAATTCTTTCTTTTAAATTTAATAAATCAACTAAAGCTTTATCTTTTGTAGATAAATTTAAGTTTGTAATAGCATTACCTATTAAACCTGCAATAACTTCTTTTGCAATTTCAAGTTTAGTATTACTATCCATTTTTTATGACCTCCTTAACAACTATAAAACCTTAAAAAAAAGGGAAATAAAACTTGCTTGCAAGTTTAAATTTCCCTAATATTTATAACGAATTTAGTTGTTTGTATTTTCATAGTAACTACATTATATTCCATCTTTGTAGTATTGTCAATTTTAAAATTTTAAAAGCAGGAATATTGTATTATTTTTGGGCTTTTTGTAGATAATTGTTTGTTAATTACTCTTGAAATAATTTAATTTTTTTCTCTGCTTTTTTATTGCCATAAAGTTTAACAAAAATAGAAAAGTACTCTTCAAAACTAACGGGTTTTTCAAAAGATAAAATTTCCATATCGCAACCAAAAAGTAAAACTTTGTATGGTTGAGCAGTCATATTGTTTTTTAAATAAAACTCTTTGCGTTTAATTCTTTGTAAGATGTTTGGTGCATTATTTGAAGTTGTGTTTTCAATTTCTAAAAATAGTTTTTTATCACCATATTTTTCTTGTAAAAGTTTTAAAACTTTGCTCCCTATACCTTGATTTCTAAATTCATCACTTATAGCTAAAAAATCAAGTAAAACTAAATTATCTTTTTTTACTAAAAAGGCAAGTCCATAAAAGATAGATTCGTCATCTTCAACGGAGAATAAATCATATGTGCCTTTTTGTTGATTTTTAATTAAAAACTTAAAAGGTTTTTGCTCTTCTTTAGGAAAAGCTCTTTTATATAATTTCTTTGCTTTTTTAAAAGTTTCTTTTGTATTTATTTGGTTTAGTAAAATCATTTTTGTTTTTTCCTTTAAAATAAAAAGAGGCGTTTTTGCCTCTTTTTTTGTTTATAAATTTTATTCCCACTCAATTGTTGCTGGTGGTTTTGAAGTAATATCGTAAACAACTCTGTTAACATGTTTAACTTCGTTTACAATTCTGTTACTACATTTATCTAATACTTCATAAGGTATTTTATACCAATCAGCAGTCATAGCATCAATACTATTTACGCCTCTAAGTGCAACAGTGTAATCATATGTTCTATGGTCGCCCATAACACCTACAGAGCGCATATTTGTAATAACTGCAAAGTATTGCCAAATTTTATCAGAAAGTCCTGCTTTTTCAATTTCATCTCTAAAAATGAAATCAGCATCTCTTAAAATTTCTAATTTTTCTTTTGTTATTTTGCCAATTACTCTTATGCCAAGACCCGGACCCGGGAATGGTTGACGCATAACAATTTTTTCTGGAAGACCAAGTTCAAAACCAACTTTTCTAACTTCATCTTTGTAAAGGTCACGAAGTGGTTCAATAATTTCTTCAAAATCGACAACGCTTGGAAGACCACCTACATTGTGGTGACTTTTGATAACTGCAGAACCTGCAACGCCACTTTCTACAACATCAGGGTAGATAGTTCCTTGTGCTAAGAAATCAACTTTACCAATTTTCTTTGCTTCTTTTTCAAAAACTTTAATAAATTGTTTACCAATAATTTTTCTTTTTGCTTCTGGATCGGTTTTGTTTTTAAGTTTCTTTAAAAATCTTTCTGAAGCATCTGCTGTAATAAGATTAATTTTAAATTGTTCTTTAAAAACTTCTTCAACTTGTTCTCTTTCATATTTTCTAAGCAAACCATGGTCTACAAATACGCAAATTAAACTTTCTGGACAAGCTTTTTGGATAAGTGCTGCACAAACAGAACTATCAACACCACCAGATAAGGCAAGTAATACTTTTTTACCTGTTAATTTTTTTCTTAGTAATTCAACTTGGTCTTTAACAAAACTGTTCATTGTCCAACTACCAGTTGCTCCACAAATTTTATAAACAAAGTTCTTTAAAATATCAATACCTTGTTCTGTATGTGCAACTTCTGGGTGGAATTGTACACCATAAATTTTCTTTTTGTCATTAGCTATGGCAGAATATTTTGTGTTTTTAGTTTTGCCAATGCCTTTAAAATCTTTACCAAGTTTTGTTACTTGGTCGTGGTGATTCATCCAAACAGAATTATTCTTTTTAACACCATCAAAAAGTGGGTGATCAGCGTATTCAATTTCCACTTTACCATATTCTGCATTTTTACCTGTGCTTACTTCGCCACCTAAAGTTTGTGCTGTAAGTTGCATACCATAGCAAATGCCTAATACAGGAACTCCCAAATTATAAACTTCTGGGTCAATTTTGTAAGAACCATTTTCAAAAGTGCTTAATGGTCCACCTGTTAAAATAATACCAATTGGATTATAACTTTTAATTTTTTCTGCTGATGATGTGTAAGGTACAAGTTCTGAATAAACATTAATATCTCTTACACGCCTTGCAATAAGTTGGCTTGTTTGTGAGCCAAAATCAACAACAACAATTGTTTCTTTTTCTGCCATATAAAAATACTCTCCTATAATACGGATTATAGCACATCATTTTTTAGGTAGCAATCCAAAAAATAAATATTTTTTGAAAAAAATTAATAATTAAATAAAAGAAATTAAAACTGCTATGTATTGAAAAATTTTTTAATGTATGATAAACTAATTATAATAGAAAATTGGTTTATTTTTTAGAGGGGGATAAAACAATGGATGATATAACTTTAACAGGACAAGATATTGTAAATCATTTTAAAACTCCTATGGCATCTTCTGCAGAAATTCCTGCTAATGAAACAACTGAAGAAATGACTGATGTTTTTAGGGTTGTTAGAGTAGATGAACTTCAAAATTATGAAAGTGAACCAGATAAAATTGCTTGTGCAGAAGCCAAAACCTTTTATGGTAATACTGGAAGTAATTTAGATTACACACAATTTCCACCAGAAGAAAGATTATTACACTTCTTTTTAGATAAAAACGACGCTGGTTCTTATTGGAGTGATTATGAAGAAGCAGAAGGTGTAGATTGCGCAGTAATTCAATGTAAATTTCCACAATCTGTAGTTCAAAAAGGTTTGGCAACAGGTACATACAGATATGCAAATAGTTTGGCTACTACTCAAAAGCAAGAAACAGTTATTCCACTAAAAGAATATTCTCCAAGCAATTTGGTAGGAACTTTAACAAAAAAACAATGTGGAATAAAAATTAAAACTTATGACCCGGATGGCGATTATTATGGCTTTTTTAAATAAAAAGAATATAAAAGGAAAGAGTAGAAACTCTTTCTTTTTTTTAATATAAATTGACAGTGTTTTATTTTAAGTGATATTTTAATAAAAAGGAAATAAACAATGGAAGTTAAAGTAATTGGTTGTAGTACAACTTGGACAGATAAACCGGTTAGTTGTTATTGTATAAATAATAAAATTATTGTTGATAGTGGTGAAGGTACACTAAAATATTACAAACAAAATAATGTAAATTTTTTAGATGTAAATAACATTTTTATAACACATTTGCATACCGATCATTTTGCTGGGCTTGGGGCTTATATAAGTCAAGTTTTAGTATATGAAGATGAAAGCAAAAAATATAGATTATCTATTTATGGTCCAAAAGGCATTAAAAAAGCATTAAATATTTTAGCCCAGAATTTTGCATGTCCTACTATAAATAAAAAAGTGGAAGATTATATTAATGTTGTAGAAATATCTTCAAAAGAGCAAATTATAGAAGTTGAAAATTTTAAGATTAAACCATTTATTTTAAACCATGGTGGACTTACAAATATAGGTTATGTGTTTGAAGATTTTTCTTCAGCTGTTGGCTTTTCTGGTGACTGCACTTATGATGAAAATGTAAAAGAATTTGTTGCAAATACTAAAGTTGCATTTTTAGATTGTTGTAGTGAAAAAACAACCCCAAGTCATATGGGTGCAGACAAATTTAAATATTTGCAACAATGTTTTCCTAACAAAAGATTAATTGCAACTCATAGTACAGATGAATTTATTTTAAAAGCAAAAGAGTATGATATAGAAACAACTTATAGTGGCAAAAAATATAATTTTTAATTAAAAATAGATAATAAAAAAATAATTAAAAAAATAAACATATAAAAAATTTGTATATGTCGCTAAAATAAAGAAAAGTATGATTTTTAACAAATAAAAAATAATCCACAAATTTTAAAGTTTTGTGGATTATTTTATTAATATTTTTTATAATTTTAAATCTTTTATTTTTTTTCTTTTCTGCGCTTATCGTTAATTACATCAAGTTCATTTGGACCAATTGTTTTAAAACCTTCTTCTTTTGCAATATTTACCATTTGGGTAAGAGCTGCTTTTAAGAAAATTCTTGGTATCTTAGTTAATTTTGCACAAGCTTCTTCGGTAAACTTTACTTCTGAGTCAATTCTTTCTGCTGCATACATAACAGATTTTACATCGCCATTATCTTTTGCAGGAATTTTTTCTGGAATAGGTTTTGACTTAAATTGAGTGTACCAAAAGTTTGTACTATCTCTATAACCATAGTCAACAGGAACTTTAGGAAAGTTGTTTTTCTTAACGCCATTTACAATAGCGTTATGATATTTTTCTTTCATTAAAATCTTGTCAATTTTTAAAATAAAGTGTGCACCAAATTTACTTGTTATACCATTGAAATTTCTGTAAGGTGGTTCGTATCCTTCCAAACAACCCGGTTTGTCTTTTGAAGCATTTTCCAAACTATCGTCCCAAGTACATTCAAAAACTTGAAAACTTTCTTCAACAATTTGAGGTCTATCTTTACCAAGTTCGCTATCTACCAAAGTAAATAAACAATCTTTCATTTTTTGTTCGGTTGTATCACCGGGGAAACCAAGACGAACTGCTTCTTTAAAATATTTTTTATCGTCTGGAATAAAATTTATTGTTGCTTTTTTTGTTCTTAAAATATTTTGTGCTGTGTTAGAACTATTTCTGCACTCTAAAAGCATAGAATAATAATCTTTACCAGCAATGTAGTAAGGAAAGCATAGAGAATAAGCCCCTAAATTTGTTTGACCATTTTCACTTACAGTGCTAATCAAAACGGTTGGCATTGGATAAAAAGCTGATGTTTGATAAAAATTATCTACAATTCTAAGTTCTTTTAATTTGTCCATAATAATCCCTCTTTTATATTATATTTACATTAATTTAATTTTATCTTTTTAAATAAAAAAAGCCAAACAAAAAATCTGGCTTTTTATTTTATAATTTTTAAATAATAGGTTTTTCGGCATCTAATCTTGCTTTTTCGTTTCTGCCTTCTTTAAGTAATTGCTTTAAAGTTGGCTCATCATTGTTTTTAAAAGCTTCCAAATATTTTTGTAGGTTTGAAATAAGAATTGACAATTCTTCTTCAACTTTTTCACGGTTTAACATATATAGTCGTGTCCAAACTTCTTCATCAACACCTGCAATACGAGTCATATCCTGAAAACTTCCACCTGTAAAACCAACATAGTTTTTGCCAGCAGGACTTTTAACATAAGCGTTGCTTACAATGTGTGCAAGTTGAGATGTGTATGCAATTTTTCTATCGTGATGGTCAGCAGAGCAGTGTTTAATTAATTTAAAACCCATTTTTGTAAAAAGTTCGGTTAGGGTTTGTACGGCTTCGGCATTAGTGTTTTCGTTTTCTATAATAATCATATTAGCATTATCAAAAAGTTTTTCAGTAGAGTTTTCTATACCAGAAACTTCTTTGCCTGCCATTGGGTGACAACCAACATATTTAAAATTGCGTGGTTTACTATAAACAAGTTTTTCAACAACACCTTTTACACCACAAATATCACATACAATGGCATTGTTTTTAAAAGTGTTATTTTCAATAAAATTCATAGTGGCATCGGGTGGTAGTGCTATAAAAACTAAATCATACAAACTAAAATCAATGGCTTTATTTTCTATAATTTTGTTTTTTAAAGCATATTCTATAACATTATCTCTATCAAATCCGTCAACTTTAATATTGGCTCTATTTAAACTTTTTGCCATTGAGCCACCAATAAGCCCAATACCAGCAAACATAATCTTCATTTCTTTGTCTTCCTTATAAGCAGTTTTTTGTTTTGTTTATATATGTAAATATTATATATAATAAAACAACAAATATAAATATAGTTACTTTCAAATTAATTAGCAAATAAAAAAAGGATAAACCTTAAAAAGATTTACCCTTATTTTGGTGCAACCATAGGGACTCGAACCCCAAACCTTTGCGTCCGTAGCGCAACGCTCTATCCAATTGAGCTATGATTGCTTGATTAGCCAAAATTTCACCCTAACCTTTCATATTATAAATAAAAAAATATTCAAAGTCAACACTAAAAAAAGCAATATTTGCAAGTTTATTTAAAGTGCATAAAAAACTTTTTACCCCTTGAAAAATTAGCCCAAAGTAGTAAAATATTTGCATAATAATCAAAAAATATTTAAGATGGGGTAATATTTTATGGGTAAAAGAAAGTTTAGAGATGACGAAAAACTGGAAACAGCAATTATTATGGCTGGTGGGGCAGGAACACGACTTGCTTCGATAACTGGCGAACTTCCAAAAGCAATGGTAAACATTAAAAGGACAGACCACGAAAACCACGGAACTGCAAAAGATACAATTTTGGAACATCAAATGCGTATGTTGCATGAAAACGGAATTAAAAACTTTATTTTAATTGTAGGCAACAAAAAAGAATTTATTGAAAGTGCATTTACAAGCGAACAAATAAATGCAAATTTGGGTTGCGACGATATAACAGTTACTTTTTATGAAGAAATAGCCCCATTAGGCACTGCAGGTGCATTCTGCTCTAAAGATTTACAACAATTAATAGGTAGACAAAGTTTCTTGTTTACATATTCAGATGTGTTGTTTGATGTAAATATTCAACAAATGTATCAATTTTATAAAGAACAAAATGTAGATGCTGCAGTTTTAGTTTCACCTTGTTCAGAGCCAGACGATAGACCTCTTTGTGTTTTTGCTAAAGATAGTAAAGAAATTATAGATTTAATACCAAAGCAAGGTAAAGGTGATGGTCCAAGAGGAAGTTTGTTTCCAAATACCCCAAAAAATAGTTTTATGATATTAAACGATTCTTTCTTTGATATCTTACCAGATTTGCCAACTTATTTAGATATGGAAGAAAATGTTTTAACAAAACTTATCTACGACGGTAGATATGAAGTTGCAGGTTGGAACACTCCTTGTTATATTAAAGATATTGGCACTGTAAGTAGATTTCACGAAGGTGTATCAGAATTAGAGTGTGGAGTACCTGCTTTTAGAAACCCAAATAAATATTCTCAAACAGCAGCTGTTTTAAGAGCAAGCGATATTATTAGAGTAGACGAAAATGGTAATGCTTATGCAAATCAAGAAATTGCAAGTGCTATAACAAAATTAAATAAAAGTGGAGTAATAACAATTATTCATGATGATATTAATGAAGAAGTTGCTTATCCAAGTGTAAAACCAGAAGATATTCCTGTTATTGTTGCTTTGCAAGATAGATTGGTAGACACTTTGCTTGTAAGAAGTGGTGGCGCATATGCAAATGCTAAGGTTGATGAACTTGAACAATGTGACGAGTTAATTGAACAATGGAATGTTGCACCAGAAAACTTTGTATACTTAACTCAAACAGAAGAAGGTTGTTTAATTACAAAACTTGACGGAAGTGGTGCATCAATTCAATCAACAAGTTTTGAAGTTGCTGCAGATGTTATAGCTATGAAGCATTATGCAATGCAAAAGGCAGAAAGCCAAAGTCAAATTGTACCATATGACCCAAATTTTGCACAAAATCCATATGGCTTTGATATATCAAAACTTACAACTACAACAGATGTTGGTCAAGGCGATGAATAATTAAAAAACAAAAGTCAATCAAACAAAATGATTGGCTTTTTATTTTTGTTTTTGTTAATATAAAATATATAAAAACTTTGTCGCCCTTATGTTTTTGGCGAAACTTAAAAGGAAAGTTATATGATAGATTTACATATTCATACCACACACTCTGATGGACTTCCAACCGTAAAGGAAATTTTGAGTTTAGCAGAAGAAAAACGCCTTGACTATATTTCTATAACAGATCACGACCAAGTTGGTGCTTTTAAAGAACTTCAAACTTTTGACTACAAAAAATATTTTTCTGGCAAAATAATACCGGGTTGTGAGTTAAGATTTGTATATAATAATATGCAAATGGAAGTTTTGGGTTATGGTTATGACCTTAACAAGATTAAAGATAACTATTGGGTTAATAAAGAAAGTTATCACGCAATAAAAAAAGCATTGCTTGAAAATTGCTTAACAAAAGGCAAAGATGCTGGTTTTAAATATAATATGCTTGAGTACGACCCAGATGAAAAGTCAGAAAAAATATTTTATAAAGAAGTTTTGTCTTACCCAGAAAATCTTCCTATATTAGAGCGTTTTGGCGTAAAACACTCGGGGGATTTCTTTAGAAAAATGGTTGCTTCTTCATCAAGTCCTATGTATTTTGACCCTACAAATTATTCGCTTAGTTTTGAAGATGCTGTAGACCTTATTCATTCTTGTGGTGGAGTTGCAGTATTGGCACACCCATTTGGTGTTTATAAGGTTGATGACCCTAAAAAAGTTTTAGACGAATTGTTGGCTAAAAACAGACTTGATGGGTTAGAGTGTTATCACGCAAACATTTTGCCAGAGCAAACTGAGTATTTGTTAAACTTATGTAAAAAACATAATTTAATTTCTACTGGTGGTAGTGATTATCATAACTACCCGGGTCAAAGTTTTGCAAAAGCCAACTTTGGACAAACAGATATTCCTACAAATTTAATAGATAATCTTTTAAAAAAAATAGACCCTTCAAGAATTTTAGGTTAATATAAAATTATTTAATTTAAAAATAAAAACACTTGAAATTTTCAAGTGTTTTTTTACAATAAAAAATTATTGTTTATATTTTAACTGTGACCAAAGTATAATTGCAATTTGAATTGGTATTCCAATTAAAAATAATGGAAACATATTTAGTTTTATAAATTGTATATAAAAACAGGTAAGTAATGACCAAGTTAAAACACTTATAATATAAAAACTAAAAATGCGTTTGCCCCAGATTTTGTTAAAGTACATAAGTACAAAACAAGAAACAGGAACTGCCCATAAATAAATTTGCCAAAATTTACTTTCGTCCATTATGCTTGAGTATACAAAAATTATTGTTGCAAGTAACCATACAAAAGAAATAGCAAGAAGGGTAATAATAATTTTATTTTGTTTGTTTTGGTTTTTCTTAGTAAACAATTTTTCTCTTTCTTCGTTTGGTTTATTACTTACTAAATAATCAAGCGTAACATTGTATAAATTTGCAAGTTTGTGTAAAACTTCAATATCAGGTAAAGTTTCAGCGTGTTCCCATTTAGAAATTGACTTGTCAGAATATTCTAATTTCTCTGCAAGTTCAAGTTGAGTATAATTATTTTTTTTGCGTAAATATGTTAAATTGTTTGCAATAATTTGTTTTAAATTTTCTTCCATAATATTTATCTCTCTAAATGCATTTTAGCATAAATAATTTTATCAACCAAACAAAATTTTGTTTTGCATTTTTACATTAAAAAATTTGAAAATTTTTTATAACTATATTAAACTAAATTTTAACAAATAAAAAAAAGGAAATAAAATTTTGAAAAGAATTTGTTTGCTAAGCGATAGTCACGGTAGTAGAAGTAAAATAGAAGATTTAATATTTTCTAATAACTTTGATTATATATTTTTTATGGGCGATGGGCTTAGAGATTTTGAAAATATAGATGAAGATAATTTAAAAAAGGTAAGTGGAAATTGTGACCTTTTTAATTTTGAAGCAATCACTCAATTTTTAGAAATTGAGGGCTTTAAAATTATGATTACTCATGGTCACGAATATAAGGCAAAATTAACCACACTTTTAATGTTAAAAAAAGCAAAAGAAAATTATTGTAATATTGTTTGTTATGGTCACACTCATAAACAATTATGCGAAGAAATTGATAATATTTATTTAATTAATCCGGGTAGTTTTAAAAATAATGATTATGGTATTTTGTCTTTACAAAAAAATAAAAAACCGACCATTGAGTTTTTTAAATATTAATTAAAAATTAATTATTCTTTTATTAATAAAATACGCATAAATAAAGGAGAATAAATAGTTTTTTAAATTAAATATAACAAAAATAAATATAAATTTAATTAATTTAAAAATAAATATAAATTAATTAAGAAATAAAAATAAATTAATTAAGAAATAAATAATAAATTAAATAATAAAAAATATCAAATAAAGATGTAAAATAAAAATCTAAAAAAATATAAAGTAATATTTAATAAAAATAAAAAACAACTTGTATTTAATATTTGAAAGTTGTTTTTTTTATTTAAATTAATTGTAGAACCTTGTTAAAATTAAGTTAAAATTAAACTAAAAATCAAAGATATTTTTCAACGCTTTTTGTATAATTTGATAAAGCGTTAAAATCCATATTTTCTATATAATATTTTTCAACTTTTTTATGATAATATTTTGCTTTTTCTATATTTTTGCCAGCAATGCATAAAAGTTTTTTAATAGTATTTTTATTTTTAAAATTTTCAAAATAATCGTTTTTAGGGTTAAAACTTAAAACGAGAGTTTGGGTGTTTTCTACAAAAATTGCTTCGTTTAAATCTGGATTTAAAATGGATTTAAAGCAAATAAAGTTATAGTTATTTTCTTCTAAACTTTTTTCAATATCGCTTAAGATTTTTGTGTTTTCAAAATAGTTTCCTTTTAGTGGTATAACTTCTTTATATCTGTTTTTATGATATAAGTATTTTAATCCTTTACTTGAAACATAACTACAAAACAACTCTCTTTTTTTGCCTTTATTGTTTTGAGGTAATAGCGAAACTATTTCTTTAAAATTAAAAGGTGGAGTTCTTTTTTGTTTTTCGTTTTCTATTTCTTCACATTTAATAAGAGAAGATACTGCACTTAAATAACTATAGGCAAGTTTAAAACACATACTCTTTTTTTGTAAATTTTCTTCAATTATCTTTTTATATTTTTTAATGCTTGGTTTAATAAATTCTCCTACATTTATAATTTTTTCTTTTATGCCTACCATAGTTGCTTCGGTTATATGTGGTGCAGTGCCATCTACAATAGAAATTTTTTTCTTAGGCACAAAAACTCCGTCTAAACTTTCTGGGTCAGAAGAACAATAAAAGTATTCTACATTATAACCCTTGTCTTCATATCTTTTGCCAAAGCGTTTCATTATTGTGCTTTTGCCTGTGCCCGGTCCACCTTTTAATATAAAAGTAAAACCATTATTTGATGTGTTTATATTATTAAATTTATTTTTAAAACCTTGACAGGTATTTGCTGATGCTAAAAAATGTTTGTTCATATTACCATTGTATTTTTTTATTTTAATTAATGTTAACGCATAAAAAAGTTTTTCATTTTTTATTTTTAAAAGTATTTACAAAAAAATAATCATAAATTGTTTTTTAAATTGATATTTTTATTAGTATCAAATTTTTAATTATAAACATAAAGTGATTTGAAAAGGAAATTTAATATATGAAATTTTTTTTAGATTTAACTGACAAGCGTTTACCTTTTGTAAAAGAGTATTTGCAACAACAAAAAAAACAAGTTGAAAACTTTAATAAAGAAGATGTATCTAACATAAACTCAGAAGATGTTATTATTGTTTCTCCTGCTTTTAAGTGGAGTGAAACTTTGGTTAATGATTTGCCAAGTAACATAACTATTTTTGCAGGCAATATTTCCGAAGAATTTTTAAAAGAAATAAATAACAAAAACATAAAATACATTAATTTTATGGCACACGAAGATTTTGTTTTAAAAAATGCAACATTAACAGCAGAAGGTTTTTTAGGTGATTTAATTTTAAATACAAAGTCAAGTATGTATAATCAACAAATTTTAATTCTTGGTAGTGGCAGAGTGGCAAAAGCAGTAGGATACTTATTTTACAAACTTGGTTTAACTTTTGATTTTGCAATGAGAAACGAAAAAGAGTATAACCATGCAAAACTTTTTGCAAGAAAATGTATTTTAGGCGATAGTTATAAAAATGCATTAAAAAATTATGATGTTGTTATAAACACAATCCCTGCAGTTATATTTAATAAAAACGACGCAAATAAGTTTAAAAAAGATTGTTATGTATTTGAATTGGCCTCAAAACAATGCTTAGAAGGCGTATCTACACAAAACTTCAATTATGTGTTGTGTCCAGCATTACCTTCTAAATACACGCCTAAAACGGCTGCAGATTTAATGATTGAAATATTAAATCTTTATCTATAACAAAAAGGAGAAAATTAATGAATATAGGATTTGGCATTACAGGTTCGTTTTGCACGCACGATAAAGCTTTGGTTGCTGTTAAACAACTTGTTGATGACGGATATAATGTTATTCCAATAATCACTGATGTAGTTGGTAAAACAAATACACGCTTTGGTTCTTCAGAAAAATTTTTAAAAGAATTAAAACAAATAACAAAAAATGAAATTGTTGCAAGTATAGTTGATGCAGAACCTCTTGGTCCTAAAAATATGATTGATGTTTTAGTTGTAGCCCCATGTACAGGTAACACTCTTGCAAAACTGGCAAATGCAATAACAGATAATGCTGTTACTATGACTGCAAAATCTTTAATGAGAAATAATAGACCTATTGTAATTGGCATTGCTTCAAACGATGGCTTAGGTTTAAATTTAAAAAATATTGCAACACTTATGAATAGTAAAAATGTGTATTTTGTACCATTTAAACAAGATGACCCAACAAATAAACCAAAATCATTAATGGTTTGTTGGGATAAAATTAAAGAAACTTTAAAAGAAGCAATAAATAAAAATCAAATACAACCAGTGTTAGGTTAAAGGTAATAAAAAAGTTCACAATTTGTGGGCTTTTTTATATAAGGATTTAACCAAATAAAAAAACTAAATAAACTAAAAAAAAATAAAATTTATAATAAATGTAATAATATAAAAAAAATAATAATATAATAGATTATAGTTAAAATTAAAAAACAAAATCTTACAAAAAATGTACTTGACAGCAAAGTATTGCTTTGATATAATACCATTGTTTTTATATCGCGGGGTGGAGCAGTTGGCAGCTCGTCGGGCTCATAACCCGAAGGTCGTAAGTTCGAGTCTTACCCCCGCAACCAATTTAAAAAAATAAGGTGTGATTAAGTTCACACTTTATTTTTTTTACTATTAAAGGCACTTCCGTTTGTGTGAAACTAATTGTTTATCTGTTTTTTTCTGTAATATCTAATGTAAGAAATATGGAAATATATAAAAAAAGAATCCATAAAATTATGGACTCTTTAATTTTTGAATAAGGTGGTGTCCCACGGTGTTATTTGGGAGCCGGAATAATATATCAAACCTTCTATTAACATATCATCACCACCTTTGCACAATACTTAAAATTTTTAACACCTAAATTTTAAGCATTTTTATTATAATATAAAATTAATAAAAAATCAACATGTACTTAAAAATATAAAAAGTATCTTAATTGACTATTTATTGTTAATTTATAGAATTATCTTCTATTTTATCTGAAATTCCTTTTTTTATTTTTAGTTGTTTTTTGTTTTACAAAAATATATTATTTATTTTAGTTGTAAATAAGGAGAAAATTATGAATGAACTTTTGCTCATAGGTTCTGTTATAATTATTTATGGTCTTGTTTTATTGTCATATAAGTTATTTAGTAAAACAGGGCTTTATGTTATGATGGTTATTTCTACAATCATAGCAAACATAGAAGTTTTAATTTTAGTAAATGCTTTTGGTTTAGAGCAAACTTTAGGTAATGTTATGTTTGCTTCTACTTATTTAATTACAGATATTTTAAGTGAAAACGAAGGTAAAAAGTCGGCATCTAAAGCTGTTTGGATTGGTGTTTTTACTTCAATTGTTATGCTTGTTTTTACTCAGTATATGCGACTTTATATTCCAGCCGAAAGTGATTGGGCAAAAGTGTATATAAATACAATTTTTGCAACAACTCCACGACTTATATTAGGTAGCATTGCTGGTTATATTGTATCTCAATTATTTGATGTTTGGCTTTATCACTCTTGGTGGAAATTTACAGAAAATAAAACAGGAAATAAAAGAAAATTTTTGTGGCTTAGAAATAATGGTTCTACATTAATTTCTCAACTTTTAAACACAATAATTTTTACTACAATTTCATTTGCTGGTTGGTATGATATTAATACATTAATAAATATAATGATTTCAAGTTATGTTATATACATTTTTACTTCATTACTCGACACCCCGGCAGTGTATATTGCAAGAAAAATGAAAGATAAAGAAAATTTAAAAAACTTTAGTTAAACAATAAAAGGCAAGTGATTATAACTTGCTTTTTTTATGCTAATTTATATAAAATTATTTTGTTATATTTTTTTATTTTGTTACAATTTTATTAAATAAAAAAAAGGAAAAGAGTATGGATAATAAAGAACTTTTAAATGAATATAGAAAACAAATTGAAAGTAACGAAAAATTAGAAACTACTTTTAGAAATGAATGTGATTTTAATTTTAGAGATGATTTAAATGTAAAAGAAGATATTTTAATTTGTGGGGAAGAAAGTAATTACCAAATTTATCCATTTGGCAAAGATTCTATGGGTGGGGTATTTTGCTTATTAGATGATGAGTATGTTGGCTACATTTCAAGTGAAGGTGGCTGTGGTATTATTGCAAAAAATGTAAAAGAATTTTTTAATTTAATGGCAGTATGTAAAACATTAAGTTATTATTTTAATAAAGGAACTTTTGATAATTTGCTTATATTTGCTCAAAAATATGAAGAAATAGTACAAGATTTAACAGAAGAAGAAAGTTTGCCTTTATATGAAGAATTTATTAAACAAAATAATTTTGAAACAGAAATATCAAAAATTTATAAAATGTTTAAAGAAGCATTAATTACAGAACCTGCCTTTATTCTTCAAGCAAACCCAGAAGAATATATGCCTTGGGACGATGTTTTTTATACCAACCAAGAGTATATTAAAAAATTAAGAGAAGAAAATAAGTAAAAAATAAATATAAAAATTTTAAGGTTAATAATAAAAAGAGTAAGTTTTTGTACTTACTCTTTTTTTGTTTTTTAAAAATCTATTTCAAACAATTCGTTTGGGGTTGTATCTAATAATTTACAAATATCATAAATTTGTTGATAATTAAGTTCAAATTTGCCGGTTTCAAATCGGCTATATTGTTGTTGGGTCATATGTAAATATTGGGCTAACTGTGTTTGAGTTAACCCCTTTGATTTTCTTGCTTCACTTATATTTTTGCCGACTTTTTGAGATAAATTCATATTTTATTATATATCACAAAGTGATGTATTATTCTTTTAATACACCACAAAATGATGTAAAATAATTGACCTACATCACAAAGTGATGTATTGTTACAATATGAGTGAAGTTGTTGTAAAAAATGAAAACATAGATAAAAGTAACAGTATAAATACTGCAATAAAAAAAGAAAGATATAACTTTATAGATTTATTAGAGTTTATTGCTATATTTTTTGTTGTTTTATATCACTCTACTATTTACGCTTTAAATTTTTTACAAGAAAGTAGTTTTTTATATTACTTAAGATACTTTTTAAGAGCGCTTCTTTCTACCTGTTGTCCACTGTTTTTTGTTGCTAATGGCTTTTTACTTTTTCAAAAAGAATTTAATTTGAAAAAGCATTTGTTTAAGATATTAAAATTTTTAATATTAATGGTTATATGGGGACTAATAACAACGCTTTTTTTAATGTTGATTAGAGGAGAAAGTTTATCTTTTAACCAAATACTTGAATATAGTTTTACATTAAAGCAAACATGGACTAATCACCTTTGGTTTTTAAGAGCATTAATTTGTATTTATTTAATTTTTCCATTGTTAAAAATAGCTTTTGATAAGTATAATAAAATTTTCATTTATTTTATAATTATCTGTTTTATTTTTAGTTTTGGCAGTCGTTTTTTTAATATGCTTGTAAGTGTTTTTAGCAATTTAATTTTTAATTATCAAATAAATTTAAACTTCAATTTGTTTTCATATTTTAGTGTATTTGGTCCTTATGCTTATTCGTTTGTTTATTTTTGTTTAGGTGGACTTTTATATTTATGGTTACCAAAAATAATGAAAATAAGTGTAAAAAAGAGAAATATAGTTGCTGTAATTAGTATAGTAATTTCTTGTACCTTATTATTTTTGTTTGGAGTATTTACTTCTTTTAATCAAGGTTCTATGTATGATATTGTATGGGAAGGATATGATACCATTTTTAGTTTAATAAATGTTATAGCTATTTTTATATTATGTATTAATTATAAAGGGAAATTTAAATTTTTAAATAACACAATTAAAAATATTTCCGGCAATACTTTAGGGATTTATTTTATACATTTAATTTTAATTGATTTAACAAAAGGTTTTATTAAACAAGTACCAATATTATGTAGTTTTTGGTTTGCAGTAATATACTCATTTGCAATAATTTTAATTTGTTTTGGGTTAAGTTATTTAATAAAAAAAATACCAATAATAAAAAATATTTTATAAAAAAAGAGTAAGATTTTAAACTTACTCTTTTATTTTTTTATTATTCTTTTGCAGAAGTATCAGTACTTGTAGTTTCTTTTTCTACTTCCTTAGGTTCTTCCACTGTTTCTTCTTTAGTTTCAGTTTGTGCTGTTTCTTTTTCGTTATTGTCAGTAGGTGTTGATACTACATTTTGAGTAGCAGGTTTTCTGTTTTTTAAATATTTTTCAATTAAAATCCAAGCAATCATACTTGCAATTGCTACAAGTGAAAGTACTAAAAATGTTATACAAACATTTTTTGCAGTAATAGTATCTTCACATTGTAAAGACATAGTATAACCATCAACAGTCACTTTAATTTCGTAGTATGAAATTTTACCAAATAATTTATATTCTGTTGATCCTTGGCCCTTTATAAATAGTTTACCATCAGAAATAAAATATTGTGCTGTAGCAGTCATAACATCTGTTCCAGTAACACCAACAGATGTAGCAGTCCCATTTTCATTTAGTGTTATTTCTTCTGACACGGAATATCCCATAGTATTCATTTCAAATTTATATGCAGAACCATATTTGCATTGTTGTGCGCCAAAAACAATTAAAATAATTGTAAAAATAACAGCAAGTAGGGTAGAAAGTGCCATTGTTAAAAGCTGAACTTTACCTTTTTTTGTTTTTGCAATGTTAGAAAAAAAAGTTTTCATAATTTTTATCTCCTTATGTTTTTCATAATCATTTTAAGATATATGTATAATTATGTCAATTTAATATAAAAAAGAGTAAGTTTTGTACTTACTCTTTTTGTTTTAATAAATTATTTTGATTCTTTTTCTTCTACAATAAAACCTGCAATTTCAACAGCAGTGTTGCCTTCAAGGTATTCAATATCTTGTGCAGAAGAAACTGCTTTAACATCATCTTCTACAGATTTAAAGAACTCTGTATTATTTGATGTGATTGTTGCTTTTGTTAATTTTGTTTTTTGTGAAAGTTTGTTATCTGTTTTATAGCCCCTTATTTGAGAAACTATATCACAAACTTCATCGCCTTTTTTAATTAAATCTTTGTCAATTTCAACAGGAAGTGCAGTTAATTCTATATTATGAATTGAAGGAGCACCCACTGTATCTTTAAATGTGTTTTGATAAACTTCTTCTGTAATGTGAGGAAGGTAAATACCAAACATTTTAAGCATTTCAAGTAATACATGGTAGCAAGCATATTGTCCACTTTCTTTTGCATCTTCGCCATAAATATCTGGATTATATAATCTTACTTTTACAAGTTCAATGTAGTTATCGCAGAAGTTCCAGAAATAGTTTTCAAGTTCTTGCATTGCAAGACCAACTTCATATTTTTCAAAATAACTGATAAATCTTTCTCTCATTTCATTGAATTTGGAAAGAATCCATTTATCCATTGGTTTTAATTTTGTATTTTTCTTTGGTTTATAATTTTCTAAGAACAACCAAACAAATTTACTTGCGTTAAAGATTTTGTTTGTTAATCTTGCGCCAATTTTAAATTTATCTTCGTTAAAGATAATATCTCTACCTAAACTACCAGTTGCTGTCCAATATCTAACAACATCAGCAGAGTGGGTGTTAATTAAATCAATTGGATCGCTTTTTGAGTTTGATTTACTCTTTGAAATTTTTTGACCTTGGCTTGCCATAATAAAGCCACTAATCATAACATTTTTCCAAGGTAAGCAGTTTGAGTGATAGAAAGATTTTACAATTGTGTAAAAATCCCAAGTTCTAATAATGTCGTGAGCATTAGGTCTTAATGTCATAGGCATCATCTTTTTGTAAAACTCGTCATCAACATTCCATTTTGTGTTGATTTGTGGGGTAATACTACTTGTTGCCCAAGTATCCATAATATCACTTTCTGGAATGTAATTTTTGCTACCACATTTTGGGCATGCATGTTTTGGATTTGTTGTAAGTGGGTTAACAGGAAGTTCATCTTCGCCAGCTACTATAATTTCACCACAATCTTTACAATACCAAACTGGGAATGGTACGCCAAAGTATTTTTGACGAGAAATACACCAATCCATCATCAAGTTTTCAACCCAGTCCATATAACGGGCTTTCATAAAACTTGGGTGCCATTCAACTTCGTTGCCTTTTTTAATCCATTCTTCTTTATTTTCTAAAGTTTTAATAAACCATTGTTTTTTAAGTTTTATTTCCATTTCAGTTCCACATCTTTCGTGAACAGAAACTTGGTGGGAAATAGGGTCTTGTTTAATAAGTAAATCTTCTGCTTTAAGGTCTTCAATAATTGCAGCACGAGCTTCTTTTGTTTTCATACCTTCGTATTTACCAGCAATTGCTGTCATACGACCTAAGTCATCAATAGCAACTTTAAGTTCAAGGTTGTATTTTTTAAACCATTGAGTATCTGTTTGATCACCAAAAGTACAGCACATAACAACGCCAGTACCTTTGTCAAGGTCAACTTTATCGTCACTCATTACTGGTACATAAAAGTTGTATAATGGAACTCTTACTTTTTTGCCTAACAAATGAGCATTCTTTTCGTCTTTAGGATTGATAAAAATGCAATCACAAGCACAAAGAAGTTCTGGACGAGTTGTTGCAATTTCAACATAATCATCGCTACCTTCAATGTAGAATTTTAAATAGTTAAAAGTACTTTCTTTTTCTTCGCTTTCTAATTCACTTTGAGCAATTGCTGTTGCACATTTTGTACACCAAAGTGCTGGTGCTTCTGCATAATAAACTTTACCTTTTTTGTATAGGTCTAAGAAAGACATTTGGCTTGATTTTTGACAATCTGGGCTAACTGTGTGGTAAGCAAGTGACCAATCTGCACTGTTACCAACAGAGATAAATAAATCTTTAAAGCTCTTTTCATATTTATCAACAGTTTCCATACACATTTTTGAAAATTCTTCACGAGAAACTGTATATGCTTTTAAGCCCCTTTCTTTTTCTACTAATAACTCAGTAGGTAAGCCATTATCGTCAAATCCAAATGGGTAGAAAACATTGTAACCCATCATTCTTTTGTATCTTGCAATAAATTCTGCTTGGCTATAACTAAAAATGTGGCCAATGTGAATTTTACCATTAACAGTTGGTGGTGGAGTATCAATTGAATAAATTGGTTTTTTACTATCTTTATCAAATTTGTAAGTGCCGTTTTGTTGCCAATATTCTTGCCATTTCTTTTCGGCAGTTTTAAAATCATATTTTTTATCTAACATTTTTCTTTTTATCCTTTAATTTTTTATTTGCAATTTAGTATGTCGGTTTAAGCCAAAAAATCTATTTGAACTTTACCATAAACTTTTGTGTTTTTTACTTTTGACTTAAACTTTAAGTTTTCATAATCTGTGGGATGCTCCCACACCACCACTCCGGTTGGAGAAAGTAAATTAAATTTGAAAATCTTTTGCAAAGCAACTTCTGCTAAGTCGGTATCATATGGAGGGTCTAAAAAAATTATGTCAAATTGTTTTTTCTCTCCACTAAATTGTTTTAATGCTTCGTAATAATCGCTGGAAGATAATATGTAGTCAGTTGCATTTAGTTTTGTTAGCAAATTTTTAAGGGCTGTTATATTTTTTTTGTTGTTATCTACAAAATAAACTTCTTTTGCATTTCTGCTTAAGCACTCAAGGCCTAATGCACCACTACCACAAAAAAGGTCAAGACAAACACTATCTTGTACCTGAAATTGAAGAATATTGAAAATATTTTCTTTAACTCTATCAAGGGTAGGTTTTACAATTTCTTCTTTTGGTGAAGGAATATTTGTACCCCTATATTTTCCTGCGATAATTCTCATAATGTATATATAATAAAATAAAATTAATAATAAGTAAATAGAAAAAACAAAAAAATGCTTAATAAAACCCAAAAGGTGTGTTATTATATTGCCCTAAGGGGTGATATAAAATGGAAATTTTTGATTTATTTGATAAAAACAGATTGCCACTTGATAGAACAATGGTAAGGGGAACAAAAGTTCCTGAAAATTGCTACAGAATGGTTGTCCACTGCATAATTTTAAATAAAGCAAAAGACAAAATGCTTATTCAAAAAAGGTTAGAAGAAAAAAGACCTTTTCCGGGTTTATGGGATTTTTCTTGTGGTGGCTCTTCAATTTCTGGCGAAACAAGTTGCCAAGCAGTAGAAAGAGAAGTGTTTGAAGAACTTGGCTATAAATACGATTTTAGTAATGAAAGACCAGCATTTACTTTTAACTTTACAGAGGGCTTTAACGATATCTACATTTTAAGCGAAGATGTGGATATCTCAAAACTTAAACTTCAAGAAACAGAAGTAGAAAAAGTTGAGTGGGCAACAAAAGAACAAATTTTTGAGTTGCTTGATACTAAAAAGTTTATTCCATACAGAAAAGAACTTATTGATTTTATTTTTGCACTTAACACAACAAGAACAATTAGACCACAATAAAATTTTTATTTGCGTTGTTTTTTAAATTTTAATTTTAACCAACTTAAAAGTTGGGCAGTAGTGTTTTAAAAACTTACAAGGTAAAACAAACAAATAAGTGTTGACTTTTTAATAAAATCATATTAAAATTTATCTCGCATAAAAGTTAATGTTTTTTATTAATTTTTGTGTGAGATAAAACTTAATATTTTATTTGGGCCACTAGCTCAGTTGGTAGAGCAACTGACTCTTAATCAGTGGGTCCGGGGTTCGAGTCCCCGGTGGCCCACCAAATAAACTCCTTTAAAATAAAGGAAAGCAGCGATTTTTAGGTTAATACCTGAAAGTCGTTTTTTTATTGCTCCAGGTTAAAAATTTGGGTACTAATTTGGGTACTAAAAAACGCTAAAAAGTGTAATATAAATTATTATATAATTTAACAATTTTTTCTTTTGTTAATTCTTCATCAAAATCAGTATAAATATTGTAAGTTAATGCTATATCTTCGTGCCCCATAAACTGTTGCAGATGTTTTATTGGAGTTCCAAGATAATAATTATTTGTTGCGTAAGTGTGTCTTAAGGAATGGACTGTTCCGGTAACGTTTAAACGTTTTAAAATCTTTTTGAATTTTTTATAAAAAACATCACTTGAAGTTTTTGTTAGCTGCAAATTTTCAATTATTGAAATAACTTCTTTTTTAACAAAGATTGTTTTTATTTTATTATCACTCTTTTCTCTAATAACTTTTATTTGTTCTTTTTCATAATCAAAACTGATTATGTTGTAAATTTCGTTTTTTCTTATCCCGGTTAAAACATAAATAAAAAACAAATCTTTAATATCAGAACCAATAACTTCGTTTACTATCTTTACTTGCTCTTGGTATGTAAAAGCTTTACCTTTGCCAACTTTATGTTTTTTTATTTCAGTTGATTTGTAAGGGTTTCTTTTTATATAACCAAGTTGTAAAGCTTTTTCTAACCCGGCGTTTAAATACGTGCAAATTAGGTTGGTGGTTCTGCTTGGTTTTAGTTCTGTTAATTTTTTTTGAATTATATCCCCGGTTAAATTTTGTAAAGATATGTTCCTGAATAGTTTATTTATGTGATTTTTAATTAAACCTAAAAGAGAGTTGAATGTTTTTATCTTAAGATTTTTTTGTTTGTAAACTTCAGCCCAGGTTAAAAACCATTCACTTACAAGCAGATTTTTATTTAATGAATTTGATGTTATATTTGAAATTTTTTCTTTTAATTTTTGTTTACATGTTTTAAGGTTTTTGGAATATGCAGAAAAACTTTTCCCATTTATGTATTGTCTTCCTTCCCATATTCCGTTTTTTCTTTTTCTATAATTTGGCATTTCTTCTTCAACTCCTTTTAATGAGTCAGAGTTTGAAACGCCACTTACAGTGTTCAGTTTTTTAAAAGGTACAACATTGTTAGTAATTAGTACAGGTTTGGTGCTTTCTTCAGCACCGAGTATATATATTTCTAAATCTTCAGCAAGTTGCTTAATTAAGGCAACTTGTTTTTATATATTCTGTTGTTTGTTGATTCATTTATTTTTTTCCTCATGTTCACGAAGAGAAAGTAGTGCGTCTGCAAATACGTTCAACTTGAAAAGTTCTTCTTCGTTTAAAAGTTTGATTTTGTTTGTTAAAACTGTTTCATTTGTTTCTGCTTGGGAAAGTCCAAGAAGTTCATCTGTGGAAACGTTAAAATATTTAGCTAATTTGATAATAGTTTCGATATTAGGTTGACTGGTTCCTTTTTCATAATTTGATATTGTATGTTGAGTTGTATTAAGGAAATCTGCAACTTGATATTGTTTTAAACCTTGTTTTAATCTTATTTCTTTTAATTTCATATTTTACTCTCTATCATCTTTTAAAACTTTGAATGCTGGTGTTTTTTCAATTCTATTAGAAATTAAACCTTCAGCAAAAATTTTAAGTTTATGACATTCAATTTCAGTAAGAGAATCTATAACATCTAATAAAGCATTTTTTTCAGTTAGATTGATATTTTTTGTTTTTGAAACTCCAAGAAGTTCATCTGTGGAAACATTAAAATATTTGGCTAATTTAATAATAGTTTCGATATTAGGTTGACTCGTTTCTTTTTCATACCCGTTATATGTTGAATTTGGTAAGTTTAGTGCTTTTGCAACTTCTACTTGTTTTATTTTTTTTCTTTCTCTTATTTCTTTTAAATTCATTGTATTGCCCCCTTATTCGAGAATATTGTAAAAAAAATTAAAATAATTTCAACATTTTCGTAAAAACACTTGACTATTTACGAAAATATTGTAAATATTAAAGTAATATTTACGAAAAACTCGTAAATATATCCAGAGAGAACTTTGCTCTCTTTACCGTTTTCTCTGGATAAATAAAAAAAATTTGGAGGAAGTTATGGAGATAATTTATGGAAATGCAAACAATTCACCAACAGGAAGTTTTAACTTTAACAAGTTAGATTCTGAATTTAAAAAGGTTATTGCAATTTGTTCTAAATGCAAATTTTTAGATGATGATTCTGATTTTCCAAATAGGTTTTGTGATAAGTCCTGCGAGATGATTGATTATCATTTCTGCTCTCCAAAATGTCCTTTAGGAAAATTTATTGTCCTGGATAAAAATGGTGTTGGCAAAAAATTTGTATAAATTTGAAACTTATGAAAAAGGAGGTTAATTTATGGCTAATTATCAAAAGTCAGGAACTAAAGAAATATTGATTTTTGTTTCATTTATCTGTCTTATTTTTGCTTTCTTGGTTGGTGGAGAAATAAACAATTCTGATGTTTTCTTAAAAGTTTTAAATATTATTTTACTTATCGTTTTAAAAGTTATTGGTTTTATTTCAGCTTTAAAAAGTTTAATAGAATCGGTCAAGGCAAAATCAACAATCATGACTTTATTAAACTGTGCTTTAATTCTGGTTTATGTAACTTTACTAATCAAAATTATTTACATGTTTGAATAAGGGGTAGGTTAATAATGCAAGTATTTTTAACATTTTTATTAGCTTTCTTTGTTTTATTTTTAACAATTTATTTTGAATTAACTTTTCCAACATTTTTAGATATTAGAAAAATAAACAAGAAAGATAAAATTTCCGTTAACGTTTTTAATAATTTAGATGATGAAATAAAAATTGAGTATAAAGGGTTAACGTTAGAAAAAGCTTTACATCTTAAAAAAGATTTTGAGAAAAACGGAATGGTTGTTTATTTAACAATTCTTACTCAAAACATAGATGAAAATAAAAAAACAACTTCATCTAACTCTGAAGAATTGGAGAAAGTTTATGAGGGAAATTAAAATAAAAGATTATTCTAAACAAGAGAAAAAGTGGATTTTAATCAAGTTGTTTGAAAACACTTCTGAAACGTTGTCAGAGTTTATAAACCTGTATGATTACAACGGACAAGAGCTTTTTACAAATGATTTAGTAATAATCGAAAATGATATTATTTCAAAACAATTTAGAGTTGTTTTTAACCAGGATAAATTAGCTTATGGTTTTCAAACAGAAGACCAAGCAAAAATCTTCTATACCTTACATGAAATAAAAGGTATTTTTCAAAAATTTACTATTACCAAAGTAGGAAATATTTTTAATTTTTAAAAGGAGAAAACAAAATGTCAAAGCAAGATTTTAGAAATGAATTTTATAAAAAATATGGTAGATTGCCAAATTCAAATGAATTAGCAAGATTCATTTTATTAGGAGCAAATGCTTATGATGAAAAAGAAAGAAAAGAAGAATAAAATTTTTTTATTGTTAATGGCAATTATTTTTGCCATTTCTTTTTTAATACCAACAATAAGTTCTGTAAACGTTTATGCTTCAACTTCTTCAGATGAAGTTAAAAATTTAGACCAAACAAGAGTAATGGAAGATTTATTGTCTTGTGAAAACTTTGATATTTTAAAATATCCGTTTGACCAATCTGAAGATAAAATGGTGGTAATTAACTTTGTTGAATATTGCTATTCATACAAACTGGATATGCAAGATAATTACAATTTATATCTTTACATATACAATCCTCAAGGTATTGAAATTGATACTATAAAAACAAATAAAGTTCAAATTGCTGTAGAGTTTGATGAAGAAAATAATCCAATAAATTATGAAAAATTTAACCTGGAATATTGCGACCGTTCTCAAGGAGATTATGCTGAACTTTTTTATAAATTCAAAATATCTGATACTTCAATCTTTTTAACAAAACTTAATTCTTTAAAAAGAACTTATCATATCTCTGGTATTGAATTAAACGTTGCTGATAGAGAAAATGCTACAGAGTATAACGTTTCAACTTCATATTCTTTTACTGGATATGCTAAAGGTTTTGGTGGAGATAGTGAAGAATCTACTTTAAAATGTGAAGCTAATGCAATTGAAACTCTAACGTTAGACGTTAAGCACTCTTATTACAGATTTGACTCTGACGGAATGGAAGAACGTTTTAAAGGTTCTCAAATAAACAGTGTTTACTTTAGTGTGCCAAATTCAATTATTGAAAAATATGGAAGTATTTATTCTGTTAAGGCAGAATTTTGGGAATATGCAACAAAAGATATTTTTATAACATCATCAAGCAAAGTTTATAATAGTTTAAAAGATTATATTGGAGTAAATATTGCTCACAACTCCGGAGACGTTCCAGATTGTGCTGTTTTAAGACCGGGAGGTTTTTGGACTACCGTTGGATCACCTCTTTATACGCCATATAAAGAATGGTTAGAGGATTCATTTATTTACAATGCAGATTCTGATTATGCTCTTAACACTTTAAATGAAATAAATTATCTTTTTTTAGCTGAAGATATAGTTGGCGATTACACGTTAAAGAGTGAAGATTTAAGTAATTATATTTATAACTATAGCATTTTTAAAAATGGAATTATTGACTGTAATGGTAGAGAAATATCTGCAGATTTATTTTTATCAGAAGAAGAGTTCAATGCTAAATACTACAATACATCTACAGCAACTTCAGATAGAAAAATGGGATATAACAAAATTGATATTACAGTGGAAGATAATATCGAGATTACAAAATTAAATGAAAGTGCTTCATGGTGGGAAACATTCTTTACTGTTAATACTATTGAAGATAAAACAATTGCTCCAATCAAAAGCGTTACTTCAGATGAAGTTATCGGAAGTGATTCAAAAGTTTCTGAAAATTTACTTATTGCAAAAAATGATGTAGATGATTTTAGAGAATATTTTAATAATGCAACTGAAAATGAAGAAACAGTTTTCTTATTTAGATTTGCAGAAACAGATTATCTTTCTTATTCAAATTTGCAAGTTTCTTATGAAAAACGTTTAGGAGATTTTTACTTTCCGGCAACTGATTATGCAATGAGTTCTGCACAAGAGAATGTTTTTTTAGATTTTGATATTATTCAATTAACTCTCACAAATGACGCTATGTTTTATACAATTCCTGTTGTTTCAAGTCCTTTTGATATTATCTCTGATGTAGATGTAACTCTTGAAGATAAAAGTTTAAATACTTTCACATGGATACTTATTGCAATAGTAATTCTTATTTGCTTATTAGCAATTCCATTTTTAAAACCAATTTTAAAGCTTTTATTTAAAGGCGTAGTTTGGATTGTTTCTTTACCAATTCAACTTCTTCTTTGGATATTTGGTTTTTACAAAAAAGGTAACAAGAGGAGGAACGTTTATGGAAAAAAATAAGAACGCAAGAAGCATAGCTTTTTCCTTGGTTTGTGTACTGATTGTGGGAGCGTTAGTTTTTGGTGTTTGGTGGACTTTTAATAATAAAGAGGGGTTATTTGCTCTTATAAAAGGAAGTTCTATTTATACTCAAACACAAGTAGATGAAATAACTTCTGATGCTTACAATGACGGTTATTCTGACGCCAAGAATAATGAAAGTTACTATAAAAAACTTGTAGCAACTTATGAAAAAGAAATAGCAGATTCTCAATCTCAAATTAAAGTATTAACAGACAATAATTGGGAATATCAAACTAAAATTTCAACGTTAACAAGTGAAAGAAATACTTATCAAAATAGAGTACTTTCTTTAGAAACAATTAATGCTGAAAATGAAAAAATAATTGCAGAAAACAAAGTAACTATTTCAAATTTAAAAAATGAAGTTACAAAACTTAAAGCAAGTGATGAAGATAAATCTGAAGAAATAGAGCTACTTCAGAAACAAATTTCAAATCTTCAAACAGTAAATGCTTCTTTACAATCAACCAATGATTTAAACACTCAAACAATTGTAAATATGAATTTACAAATTGAAACTTTAAATAAACAAATTTCTGAAATGACAACTGCTTCAGAAAATAATTCTGCAGCTTTAACTTCACTTAAAAACGAAGTTGAAAGCTTAAAAAAATCAATTGAATATTATGAACAATATATCAAAAATTTAGAAAACGAAAATCAAGTTGTTGCAACGTTCTATTTTAATAATAGCGTTTATAACATTCAAGTAATTAATAAAGGAACTACACCTGCACTTGTTAATCCAGAATCAACTGAATATGTAACTTTCAATTATTGGTACGTTGAAGTTGACGGAGAAAAACAAGAAGTTGAATTAAGTTCTTATCCACTTTCTGCAAATACAACATTTTATGCTGATATAACAACCAGATATGATGTTAAGTTTAAAGTAGATGAAGATTTACATAGTTCTCAAATTATAGAACTTAATTATTATCCGGAACTTCCTGCAGAGCCAGTAAAAGACGGATATGAGTTTGACTATTGGTCTTTGAATGGTGTTGATAAAGTAAATCCTACAGAAATTCAAATAACACAAGATACAATTTTTGTAGCTGTATTTACAAAACTTCACACAGTAACTTTTATTTATGAAGATACTACTCAAGACACTCAAATTGTAAGAAATAATGAGTACGCTTCAGAAATTGAAGTTGAAAGTAGTGTTTACAGGAAATTTAATGGTTGGTACTCAAATGATGTTGTATTTGATATAACAACAACACCAATTGTTGCAGATACTGTTTTAGTTGCAAATATAACTTATAGTTTTGACGTTATATTCAAACTTGATGAGGATAGTGAAGATATACATAATTCTCAAATAATTGAATTAAATCATTATCCAGAACTTCCTGCAGAGCCAATAAAGGACGGATATAAATTTAATGGCTGGTTAAAGAATGGAATATTAACAGACGTGTTATCTGAAGCAATTACAAGCCATACAACATATATTGCTGAATTTGAAAGATTAAACGTTGTTAATTTCTATGGCTATGATGAAAATGAAGAATTAGTAATTTTAGAAACTCAACTTATTGAAACAGACAAATACTCTGTTACACCTATCTTAAGTGATAGAACAGGATATGTTTTTGTTGGTTGGTCAACAGATCAAGAAACAGTAATAGATATTTCAACAATAGCAATAACTTCAGATACTGATTTTTATCCAATTTATAAAATTGCATCAAAAACTTTAACATATGGAACTGCTTTTAGTGGAACTGGTAATTATTCCACATATACAACTTTCACAGTTGATTTATCTTCTTTGGAGCAACCTATAACTGATTTTAAAAATATTGCTATAAATATTAGTTCTTATTATCTTGAAACGGTAAATTATGTGAAAACTTTTGGTTCTTCTTATACAAAAATAAATAGTTATAGTGTAAATAAATCAGTTGATTATGATTTAAATTTAACTTTTGATGAAGAAAGTGGTCTTTATAAATTAGATGAATTAGTTACAGTTCCTTTATTAGCTAAAAGTTTTGCTTATATGGGAGTTTTTAACGAACAGTATAATGATTCTACTTATTATTATTTCCCACTATATTTTTCTGCAAAAATTGATTTAGATACTAATTCTTTAGAAATCTATGTAAAATCGTATGAAAAAATAAATAAAGTTTACGCTTCTGGTGAAGAAAATCCTGTAGGTTTTACTGATGGAAAAGTGACATCATTAACAATTGATTCTATTGAATTTGAGGTTTAATGTGGAGTTATTAACTTATTCAGAACCTAAATTATTAACATATTCAAAATACAAAGGTAATCAAAAAACAAAACAGCGTTGGAAGTTGGCAGATAAACATTTAAAAGAAGATTTATTTGCCCTCCAGCACTGGAGAGATTATGCAAAGTATTTTAAAAAGAAAGAAGAAGCTCAAACAAAATTTTATGAACCAGAACCGGAAGACGATGAAAACTTAATAGATAAAGTTTTGGTTTTTAAAGTAAAAAAATCTTTTCTTCAAAAATTAGCACGTTTTCATTATTTGATTGAATTTATTATAGTTTTGCTTTTAGATATTCTTTATGTTTCATCTTTTGGATTTACAGCTAAAAAACTAATACTTTTTATTCCTTTAGCAGTTGCGACTTTTTTCACCCTTATATATTTTGTTTCTAACGAATTTTATGAACTATCTGTAATATCACATTCTGAAAACTTAAGTATGTCAAAATACGTTGTTTTAAGAATGGGAGAACCTGGAGCAGGAAAGTCGTCTTCAGGTATATACGACTCAATTGAAATTGCAGATAAATTATGGAAAAATCTTCAATTTGAATATTGGAAGTTGGAAAATAAAATAATAAGGATTTATTCTGGAACTCATTTGGAACATAAAGTTATCGGCCTTGATAAAAAAGGTTTTCCAATTGTCGAATATCAAAGGAAGTACACCGGAGATGAAGTCAAAATAAAACATGTAATAGAAGTTGTTGAAGCTTATGAGTTTTATAGCGAAAACGATTGCATTCCTTGTTTCTGGAGTAACATTCCAATTTTTAAAGACGGAAAACCTGCTTGTAAATTTACAGCAGATCACCTACTACAAAAAAGTAAACTTTTATATAAAGGCGTTGCTTTCTTGGACGAAATTGGTTCAATGCTTCCACCAGAACTTTCTAATAATAAAATCCAATTGATAGACCACATGTTTAGATTTACAAGACAGTATAAGGATTTTAGATTAGTTTCTACAGAACAAGACGGAAATGCTACTTTAATTTCTGCAAGACGTGTTACAGCAGAAAATAAAAAAATGATAGAACAAAAACACGTTTTAAAACCTTATCTATTAGATTGGATTGTTTCTTGGCTTGAAGAGTTTATTCAAAATTATGAACCTACAGACACTAAAGTAAAAATTATATCCGATTTAAGAACTTATGTTAATTCAGTTGGTTTTAGAAAATTCAAGTATGAAGATTATGGAAACCTTGAAGTTGGAAATAAAGGTCAAATTGGCTCTCGTGTAAAATCTTTTGTTTTACCACCAAACTTAAATTGTTTTTATGATGACCGAACTTTTAGAAATTTATATGCTTGTCAATATCAATCTGCCAGCGTAGAGACCTTTAAAACACCCGTTTTAAGCGAAGATGAAATAAAACAACTATTTAACCAAGAAATTATAAACAGGGCTTACAAGGTCAAAAAATTGGCTTAAAATTTGTAAATAAAATTATTTAAGGAGAATTGATGAGAAAAATATTATCTTTAATTGGTTTTTTAATAGAAGTTGTTTGCTTGGCGTTTTCAGTCAGAATTATTTTGCCAATTACTAATATTTTACCATTTAAAACTGGTGACGTTTTAGGGTCAATATTTTTACTGCCATACGCTTTATTTACTTTAGTAGTTGGCTTTATTACTTCTCTTATTATGTTAACTAAAGCAAAAAGAACTAAAAATATATTATTAGTAATGTTACAAAAACTCATTATTTTTTTATATTTAGCAATAACTGCTATTTTTATTATTTTCACTTTAATTTTAAAATAAAAGGAGAAAAATATGGCTGAAATATCTCAAGAAAGAAAGGTCTGCAGGAAAGAAGTTGACAGATTGGTAAAAGTAGGAATTTACAAATCTGACAAAATCAACAAACAGGTAATATTGAAAGCAACCTTGGGAAAGATAACAGAATTAGAAAAACTGGTAACGAGGGATACACTACAGCAACTTTGTTAATGCCCCATTTTGATTTATTTACCCACAGGATCGGCTTTAGCCCCTGTGGGTCAAAATGGGGCTACCTGTTGCTGTAGTGCGATATGTATGCAAGAGTATGGACGAGCAAATATATTATCGAAAATCCGATTAGAAAAACGCTGTTCAGCTCTTGTGTGCGTAGCACTCGAAAATGCTTTAAAATCGACTTTTTTATAAAAAAAGGGTATTAAAATCAATACCCTAATTTAACTACGCGAAAAATTAGAGGGTTTTTTATGTGGGATTACGTTTTTGATTATCAACAAAGAATAATTTTAAAAGATAAATTGTCAGCAAACGAACTATTGCTGCTTTTTTATTTCTCCAAGTCAATAATATCTGAAGAGTTTGTTTCTGGCCAAGAAGTTTCTCTTTTTAAAACGTTTAATTATAGAGAAGTTCTTGAAGCACTTCCAATTTTAAACATTGAAGTTAAACAATTAAAACGTTTAATTTCAAAGCTTGTAAATGCCGGTTATCTTAAGAAACAAAATCTTTTTGCAGGTATAAATATCTGTCTTACAAAAAAATCTCTCCACGTTCTATCTAAAAAGCAAAGTGAAACAGTTGGAGTGAAAAAATATTTTTTACTTCTAACTTGGTCAAAAATGTCCAAGTTGGCAAGTGAACTTGGTCAAAAATGTCCAAGTTGGTTAACATATTATAATATAAATACTAAAAATAATAATATTAGTAGTATATATAATATAGAAATAGACACTCAAAAAGATAATAATTATAGTAGTAATATAAATTGTAGTATAGATGAGAGACTTGTTCCTTTATTCGAAAAATATCCAAGATTTAAAGTGGATAGATTAACACTACTTCCTGTAGGTTTTAAATGTGATTCTCTTCTTGCAGCTTTGGATAAAAGTTTATTTCTTCAGAACAATCCAAGAATTGATTTTGATTTCTTAATGGACAACTACCATAAAATTATAACTGGATACTATGATGATTATAAACAACCAAACCAAAAAGAAGAACGCAAAGCTTTTATCTCCAGGAACTATACAACTGAAGAGTTAGAATCGCTTTTTGATAATTTAGATGAAATAGATTTGTAAAAAAAGAGACTTAAAAAAATACTTGAGTCTCTTTTTTTATTGTGATATGGTGAAATTAAGGAGAAGTTATGGAAAACGAAATAATTAATTTTATAAAGACAAAAAGTTATACAATGGTTAATGCAAAATTAGGTAAAGGTTCTTGTGGGCAAACAGTTTTACTAAGGGATAATTCTCTAGAAGAACTTTTTGTATGTAAAAAATATCTTCCTCAAGAAGGTGTAAATATAAAATATTTTTATGATATGTTTAAAAAAGAAATAAAAATAATGTACAAACTTAATAATCCAAACATAGTGAGAATTTATAATTATTATTTATATGATGAATACAATGCTGGGTTTATATTAATGGAATACATTGACGGAGAAACTATTGACAAGTATCTATCAAAAAAAGATATTGAAATTGATGCGAATTCAATTTTTATACAATTAATTAACGCCTTTAATTGTTTAGAAAAAAACAACATAATTCATAGAGATATTAGACCAAATAATATTATGATTGACAAAAATGGCGTTGTAAAAATAATAGATTTTGGTTTGGGAA
Source organism: Clostridia bacterium (assembly GCA_017398655.1). Taxonomy (GTDB): domain Bacteria; phylum Bacillota; class Clostridia; order Christensenellales; family UBA1242; genus UBA7862. Next base: position 21,126 of record JAFQFI010000008.1, on the reverse strand, counting down.
AAGATTTCTCTGAATCATCAATGTCTAAAGATAGCTTAAATAAAGTTATAGATAGAAGAGGAATGGAAAAAATACCGTCTGAAATAAATGTAGGGAAATACACGTCAAAAACAGATATGTTTTGTCTTGCAGAATTGTTTAGTAGACTTTTGAAAAAAAATAGTTTAAACAATTTTGAGTATAAAACAATTTTAAATAAGATGTTGGAAACTGATCCTAGTAAAAGGTTTGCTTCTTTTGAAGATATTTTAAATAAAATAAACCATAAAGAGTTAACAAGATTAGATATAACAGAAAAAGACAAAGAAATTTATTTAAATTTTTCATCTAGCATGATTTTGGCTTTAGATCACCATTCTTCAGAACAAAAGATTAACGATAATGTTGATGAAATAATAAACGGTTTAGAGAATTTATTAGAAGAAAATTGTTTGGAGAATGTTTTAATAGAAAACTCCAGTCTAATATCGATTTTTGTGAAAAATAATTATGCATATTCAAATGGCATAAGAATAGAAACAGCATTGGTTAAAGATTTTTTAAATTGGTTTGAAAGAAAAGATAGGCATTTTCAAGAAATTGTAATAAAAAGTATAAAAGCAAAATTGTCTAAAGTAAAAGTTAAAATAGATGAAGATTTGCCTTTTTAATGAAACACAATTTTAAAATTTTTGTACTGAACTTTATAAGTGACTTAATAAGAGACTTTATCTGATTTTTAATTCTTTCTATAATTGATGTAATTTTATAATTGATTTTGTTATCTAATATTTAGATTAAATAGAGATTTAATCAAAGAAAATATTTAAAAATAAATCCAAAAAATCTTTGGATTTATTTTTTTTGTCACTAAAGATTGAAGTAATTATTAGATTATATTAAAATTTTTTTACTAAAAAATGTCTTCTAAATAAGAAATTTTTATGTACATTTGTCACTAATTTAGTTACATTTTGCATATTTAATATTGACAAGGACATAATAATTAATATAAAATACCAAAGGAGGGTGAGTAATTATGGAAAATTTTGATTTAATGGTTGCTCAAAATATTTTAGATTTACTTAATAAACAAAAGAAGAAACAATCAGATCTAGGAAGGTTTTTAGATTTGCCAAGACAAACAGTAAATAAAATTTTAGCAGGAAAGAGAAATTTATTAGCAAGCGAATTTGCAAAGATTGCTAATTTTTTTTCATGTAAAATAGAAGATTTGACAAGACAAAGAAAAGTTTTAAAAGAAAAAGTTTCTGCTCAACTTATGGGAGAGATTACAAAAAAAGAGACAAATAAAACTTTTGAATTGATTTTTGAGTTATCAGATATTATTGTTGAACAACAATACTTAAATGATAATAAGGAGGCATAAATGTCTATTAAAATCAAAGATTGTTTGTTTTATTCTGATAAAAGTTTATTTAGAGATATTGAAAAAAAAGCTAACATGATTCTTTATAATATTTCAGAATTAACACCTATTGCTTATAATCTTAAATTATTTATAAAGGAATATGCAGAAAGAAAGAATGTTTGTTTAAAAATATTATATCTTCCTTTTAACGATGATCAAGTATGGGGTATGTTTTATAAAATATCTGGAATATTTTTCATTGTTATAAATTCAGAATTTCCAATGAACAAACAAAATGTAGCATTAGCTCATGAGTTCTATCATTTTATTGATTTCCTAGAAAATCATGAAGATTCTACGGATGACAATTTAATAGATGTACTTAAGGATAATCCAAATGAAGTTGAGTGCAATATAAACGATAAAAAGGCAAATGCTTTTAGTTCTTGTTTTCTAATGCCTAAAGAGAGGGTTGAACTTGTTTGTAAAAGAGAACCAAAAACATCAAAAGAAAAAGTTTTTTATATTGAAAAATTAATGGATTCATTTATGGTTCCTTATAAAACTGCAGTTATAAGAGCATATGAATTAGAAAAAATCAGTGAAAAAGAATTGAAAATTTTTTTAGGAATAGGCAAAGAGACAATAAAATTATTAGATGAAGTAATAATAAAACTTCGTTTTGAAAGATGGGAACAAAAGTGCAGTAATTATTATGATTTGGATGATCTAGATTATCTCATAAGTGAGAATGAGGAATTTCAGTTTATCAGTAATAGTAAAGCAAATAGTACAAAATTAAAAGTGGAAGAAATTTTAAAAAAAATTACTAAAAAAGATTCAGTTGAGTAAAGTTGCATATTTAGATACGGATTTTATAAATAAAACAATAAAAGCAAAAAATAATTCTTCCACATTTTTCGATGAAATTATAAAACTTCCGTATAAATTTATTATGGTTTCAAAGGTTCTTGATGAAATAAAGAATCCTAATATTTTAAAAATAATTTATAAATATCATCAAGAAGAAAAAATAAGCATAGTTGACAATTTTGAAATTGTAAAAGGCCTAAAGCATTTTTTTGATGATATAACTATTAAACATATTATTTTGGATGAGATTCGTAAAATATCAATTGAAATTTCTAAAAGTGATACTTTTTATAAAAATTATTTTAGCCAATTAGAAAATCTTTGTATGAACGAAACAAAGTTAAAAATGTTTATTATACAGTTGAATAAAATTGTTAGAAATATACCTAGTGGAAACAACATGGGGGAAATCATGACAATTTTAAATATATCAATTGCAAATAGAATTGGTGACGCTGATATTTTTGCGTTACTTTCACATGATTCATCCGCGAGGCAATATATTTTAAATATGCCGAACAATGTTAAGTCTTATGATTGTTATTCTGTTTTTTATTTACTAAAAGATATTATTTCTGAAGAAAATGCAATAAATTTAGGCAAGGCTTGGTCGAGAGCTCATGTAAAGAATTGTAATGTGACAATAAATAAAGAAGGGCACCTTAAAGGTATTGATATAAAAGACTTTATTAAAGCTATATATTCGAAGAATCAATATCATGTACAACAAAATGGTCTTGTGGTTTTTAAATAAACTGCAAGACTTTTTTTGGGTACTTATTTGGGTACTAAACGCTATAAGTGGCTTAAATAAAGGACTATTCTCTGACTCTTAATCAGTGGGTCCGGGGTTCGAGTCCCCGGTGGCCCACCACAAGTTGCTTAAACCAAATAAGGTTTAAGCTTTTTTATTTTGATTTAAAGACAAAGGAAGAATAATGGATAGAAATATTATTTACAGTAAAAATCAAATAGATATTATTGGAAAAGAAATAGCAAAGAATTCTTTAGATAGAAAAAACAACGAACATTTAAAAATTGTGGAACGCTGGAGAGCTGTTCATGCTCATCCAATGATTAAATTGGCAAAAGAATTGAAAAGAGCTATAGGGACTCGTAAAGGAGTTGTTTTTGCACAAAGATTAAAAAGGTTAGACACCATAGTAAATAAACTGGTGCGTTATCCAAATATGAGATTAAGCAGTATGCAAGATCTTGGAGGATGTAGAGTAATCTTTTCAAATTTAGAAGAAGTTTATTCTTTTAGAGACTCAATATTAAATATTAGTGAAGATTTTTTATTGAATAAAGAAAAAGATTATATAAAAAATCCGAATAAAGACACTGGATATAGAGGAATTCACCTTATATATGATTTTATAAAAGACAATAACTACGACAAAATCTCTGTAGAACTTCAACTAAGAACAAGACTGCAGCATTTATGGGCTACAGCTGTTGAATCTGTAGGTATGTTCACAAATAACGGATTGAAATTTAATCAAGGTGAAAAAATTTGGCTTGATTTTTTTAGATTATCTTCATTGATATTTGAAGAAGAAGAGTGTAAAAAAATAAAGACCATAGATGACATAAAAAAACATTTAGAAACAATTGGAGAGTTTTTCAATTTAAACAAAAAATATGGTTTAACTAAGAAATTATATACTTTTGCTACTGTTAAAATAATATTTGATAGTAAAAAAAATTATAATAAATCGGGGTACTATTTACTTCAATTAAAAACTATGAATCCTTCTTTGGAAATTAAATATTTTGATGAAGATGAAAAGTCAACAAAAAAAGCCATAAAAACTTATGCAAAATTGGAATTAAATAAAGATATTAATACAGATGTTGTTCTTGTGTCTGCAAAGTCAATAGCTTCTTTGCAAAAAGCATATCCTAATTATTTTGCAAAAATAAAAAAGTTTACGAATTTAATAACAAAATATGTAAAAGAACAACTTGATAGGTGTCATAGAATATTAGAAGGTTTAGAGAAAAAATAAATTATTTGTATAATTATTTATTGTTTTATAGAAACTATTTTTTCAATATTTTGATTTACAAAAGTAAAATAGTATTCTATCAAATGACAAAAATCTAATTCTATGTTATCTTTTTATTAAAGAGGTTTTACTTTTATGGTTAATTTATTGGGAGCTTCAGGAATTGGGTCAGTAATCTTTTTGGTGTCTTTGGTTATAATCGCTATTATATATGTTGTAGTGGGATTAAAAAATGAGAAGAAAAAAAAAGATATAGATAAATTTAATTCTCCAGAATTAAATAAAGAAGGATTAAAGATTGAAAATGAAGAATTAATTAAAAATATATCCACATTCAAGGATATTTTAGAAGAGTATGTTAATTTGTGTGAAAATGATAAATTAAATCAATATTTAGCAAAATTTTTTTCTAAAAGAGAAAATTTAGATATTTTTTTATACAAGAATGTTGATAGTATAGCAATGCCAAGTGTTAAGATTAATAATTTTGGAAATAACTACAAGCCATTGATTTTAAAAGAAGAGTTAGAGAAATTTAAGGAATTAACTAAACATGAAAATAATGAAGAGGAAGATATTCAAATTCCTCCATTACAAACTTTTAATCGATTTTTAGAATATTGGGAAATAGTAACTATAGCAGAAAAAGATATAAATTTATCTTTTGATATTAAGTCTCGATTTATTTTAAAAAAACAACATTTTAGTGCTAATCAATTTGATAAGGGTGGATTTGAATGTAGGGAATTGCGTCAATTTTATGATGCCTTAGTAACACAAGGTGTTATTGAAGGAGATAAAAATACAGAAGATGCCTTTTTCTTACTTTTAAATGAAAGATTTTATAATGAAATTAAAAATAATTATATAAACAATTTTTGTAAAAAATATGAATTTTTAATAAATGAAGAAAATGAAAAAAATATAATAAAAAAATTAAGAAGAGAAAATTTGTTAATTGAAGAAATTACTTTTATTTTATTTTCTAAAGAAATTTATAAAAATGAAAATATGGATATAGCAAGTGAAATTTATAAAGAAAAATTAGATTTAATCGAAAATCAAATACATGCAGAAAAATATTTAAACGATTTGTTAAAAGAAGAAAAAGAGAAAGATTCAGTTTCTATTGTTGATATAGATGTAATGTCTGGTAAAGAGTTTGAAAGTTGCGTATCTGATTTATTTAAAAATATGGGTTATCAAACGAAAATTACCAAAGCAAGTAATGACCAAGGAATAGATGTGATAGCTGAGAAAAATGATTTGAAAATCGCAATTCAAGCAAAATGTTATAATAACAAAGTTGGAAATCATGCAATAATGGAAGCTGTTGCTGGTATGAAATACTATAAAGCTGACAAGTGTATGGTTGTTACAAATAATTATTTTACTCCGTCAGCAATAAAATTGGCTAAAGTTAATAAAGTCGAACTGTGGAATAGAGATGTTTTGATTGAAAAAATAGAAGATTTAGAACTATAAATGGAGTTTAACTTAGCTTAGTTGAACTCCACCAAGACAAATCTAAGTTGAACACATAGAAAAAGTGTTTGGCTTAGATTTTTTTTATAAAAATTTATTAATCTAAATTAAATGTGGATTATGTTTATTAAATCTTTTATATGGTGAAAACAATTACTTTTTATATATATTGTTGAATTTAAAAGTTTTTTATAATATTATTAATGTATGGTAAAAAGATATAATCAGTTTAATGATTTTTTAAAAGAAAAATTTGGAGAGAGAACTTTAAAGGTTTGCATTGATGGTGGTTTTACTTGCCCAAACCGTGATGGTAAGTGTGGGGTTGGGGGTTGCTCTTTTTGTGGAGAAAGGGGTTCTGGCGAAAATACAAAAAAAATTGATATAGGTAGTCAAGTTAAAAATCACTTAGATAGTTATAGGGGTAAAAGGGCAAATAAGTTTATTGCCTACTTTCAAAATTTTACTAATACTTATGATAGCGTTGAAAATTTAAAGAAAAAATATGATAGTGCTTTAGTTGATAATAGGATTGTTGCCCTTGCAATTGCAACACGACCTGATTGCATAAATGAAGATGTTGTAAATTTATTAAAAGAATATCAAAAAAAATATTATGTTTATGTAGAACTTGGCTTTCAGACAGCAAACGAAGAAGTTGCAAAAAAGTTTAATAGGGGGTACACAAATCAAGATTTTGTTAATGCAGTGGAACTGTTAAACAAAGCAAACATTGATGTTATAACCCATATTATGGTAGGGCTTCCCTTTGAAGAAAATGAAGATGTTTTAAAAACAGTTAGTTTTATAAATTCATTAAATATCTTAGGGGTAAAAATTCACTCAACTTATATTATAAAAAATACTCAACTTGAAAAATTGTTTAATAAAGGAAAATATGTTCCGTTAGAATTAGAAACTTATGTTGATAAAGTTTGCGATATTTTATCTTATTTAAAAAAAGATATAATAATTTGTAGAATAACAGGTGATGCCCCAAAAGATATTTTGGTAGCGCCCGAGTGGAACAGTCATAAAAAAATTATATTAAATTCAATAAATAGAGAACTTGAAAAAAGAAACATTTTTCAGGGCTGTAGTTTTGAATAAATAACAAAAAACAATTTATTTTTTATATTAAAAAAGGAAATAAAAATGAAAGTTTTAATTGCAACAAAAAATTATGGTAAGATAGAAGGGGCTAAAAAAGCTTTAGATAAATTTTTTAAAGATGTTGAAATTGAAGGTGTTTCAGTTAATTCAAATGTACCTGAACAACCTGTAAATAATGAAATTTTTTTAGGGGCAAAAAATAGAGTTAAAAACTTAAAAGAATATGCAAAAAAGAATAATATAAAAACAGATATGTTTTTATCTATTGAAAGTGGTATTCAAAATTTGTTTGGAGAATATATGATAACAAATATTGCAGTTATCGAAGATGATAAAGGCAATAGTAGTTGTTCTACAAGTCCATCTTTTCCGGTGCCAGATAAATATGTGGAAGAAATAAAATTAACAGATTTAAGTAAAGTAATAAATAAAGTTTTTACTCCTGATGACAATAGGCATAATTATGGTGGAGGAGTTCAACTTTTAACCCACGGAGAAGTTTCAAGAATAGATTTAACTGAGGTTGCCTTTGTTATGGCATTAACAAAATTTATTAATGGTGATAGTTGGGCTTAGGATAAAAATATATAAAAAGAACTCTATACAGGGTTCTTTTTTATTTTTTTAATGACAAAATAACTATTTAAGTGTTATAATCAATTTGATTTTATTTTTAGGATTTTAACGATTATGGAAAAAGATTTGCTTTATAAATTTTCAAGTTATGTTTTAACAGATAATAAGTTAAAACATTTTATGAAAAGAAAAGATTATAACGAATATATAAAACTCAAAACTTTTAATGGTCAAATGGATTTTGCTCTTGCAGATAAAATTGCAAGTGCAATAAAAAAGTGGGCAATATCTATGGGTGCAACTCATTACACTCATTGGTTTTTCCCTCTTACAGGTAAGTATGCAGAAAAGCATATTAGTTTTTTAGAGTATAATTCTAAAGGTGACTTTATTAAAAAGTTTAATGGCAAAGCATTAATTAAAGGCGAAACAGACGCCTCAAGTTTTCCAAGTGGTGGAGAAAGATTAACTTTTGAAGCTCGTGGCTATACTGTTTGGGATTACTCCAGTCCTGTTTTTATTAAAAAAGACGATAAAGATAATAAAGTTTTGTACATTCCAACTGCTTTTTGTACATATATGGGTGTTGCTGTTGATGAAAAAACACCTCTTTTAAGGGCAACAGAATTTTTAAACAAGCAAGCAACAAAACTTTTAAATACAATTGGATATAGTGATGTGACAAGTGTAATTTGTCATGTTGGTTGTGAGCAAGAATATTTTTTAATTGACAAAAATTTGTTTAATAAAAGAAAAGACCTTGTTTTAACTGGTAGAACTCTTTTGGGGGCAGAGGCAATTAAAAGTCAAGAAACTTCTCATCACTATTTAGGTCAAATTAAACCAAAAGTTAGTGCCTTTATGCACGACTTAAACAAGGAGTTGTGGGAACTTGGCATTATGGCAAAAATTCAACATAATGAAGTTGCTCCTACTCAGCACGAAATTGTTGCAGTTTATTCTCAAGCCAATATTGTTGCAGACCAAAACTCTCTTCTTATGGAAGTTATGAATAAAGTTGCAGATAAACATGGTTTTAAAGTTTTATTTCACGAAAAACCTTATAAAGGTGTTAATGGTAGTGGTAAGCATAATAACTGGTCTATTTCTACAAATACCGGAATTAATTTATTAGATTGTAACAAAGCAAACGAACTTGTATTTATGCTTGCATTTACTTCTGTTATTTCTGCCATTGATAAACATTATGATTTGCTTAAAATGTCAACATCTTCTTTGGGTAACGACCTTCGTTTAGGGGGAAGTGAAGCCCCACCATCAATTATCTCTGTTTTTGTTGGAGATGATATGAGTGAAATGATGTCTGACTTTGTTAAACTTAATAAAGTTAAAAAGAAAAAAGGTTCACTTCTTGATATGAAAACCTCTTCTGTTGCAAAGGCATATAAGGATAATTGTGATAGAAATAGAACAACCCCTTTTGCTTATACAGGCAATAAGTTTGAATTTAGAATGGTGGGTTCTTCACAAAGTATTGCTTTTAGTAATACAGTTCTTGCTACAATTGTGGCAGATGAGTTTAAACAAATAAACGAAAGATTGCAAAAATCAAAATCTGTAGAACAAGAAGTTGTTAAAATAATTATTGATAATATAACAAATCACTCTCGCATTATTTTTAACGGAAATAGTTATGATGACAATTGGGCAAAAGAAGCACAAAGTAGAGGACTTATTGATTATAAAAATAGTGTAGAGTGTTATAAAAGATTATTAGACGAAAACAACATAAAACTTTTTGAAGAGAGTGGAGTTTTATCTAATACAGAAGTAAAAGTTAGATATGATACTTTTATGGAAACATATGTTAGTGATTGTTTAATAGAAGCAAAAACTTTGGTAGATATGTGCAAAAAACAAGTTATGCCAAGTATAGAAAATTTTATTAATAATCTTATTGATACAAATAACAAATTGGAAAAGTTTGGTGTTAAAAACAAAGAAGCAATACACTCTACCAAAAATTTAATTGAACAAAATATTAAGTTATCTAATAAGGTAGAAGATTTAAATGTTTTAATAGAAAAAATTAAAGGTAAAGTTGTTATTGAAGATAAAGCAGAGTTTTGTCAAAAAGAAATCTGCAATAAAATGTTGGAATTAAGAAATATTTATGACCAAATAGAGTTGATTTTGCCAGAAAGCAACAAACCTTTTCCAAATTATGATGACATATTGTTTTTAAATAACGATTAATTTTTGTAAGTGAGGATATAAAAATGGAAAGTATGTTTGACCATGTTTTAGATGATGACGAAGAACTTTTAAAGGTTTTTAAACCAAATAGAACAAAATTTTTTACAACAAATATTTTAGGTTTTGCTTTATTCTTTTTATTGTTTCTAACAATAAGTGTATTTGCAATTGTTTTTCCTGAAGAGGGCGTACAAATAAGTTTATTTTACTTATTTATTCCAATTGGTATTTATTTGGTTTTACTTGGGTTGGCTATATTATTTTTATGTTTATATTACAAAAATGTTTTTTATGCTTATACAGATAGAAGAATTGTAATTAGAAGTGGTATCTTTGGTGTTGACTATAAATGCTTAGATATGGATATGATTGGCGCTGTTAATGTAAATGTTAGTTTAATTGATAAAATTGTAAGAAAAAATACAGGAACATTAACATATGGAAGTATGGCAAGCCCAATGGTGGCAGAAAAGGGTGGTAGCGCATATAGATTTGCTCATATTGTTAACCCATACGAAACATACAAACAAATAAAAACAGTAATAGAAGAATATAAAAATAAAAAAGAAAATAAGAAAAAAGATAAGTAAAAATAAAAAAAAGAGTTAAGTTTTAAAACCTAACTCTTTTATTATTTTAATATTATTTTGTAAGGAAATATAATAATACACCAACAGCAATAATACCAAGAATTGCAAAAAATCTTTTCCAAAATGATTTTGGAGCATCTCCACTTACTTTGCCGGTTATACCATTTATAAAGCAATTGAAAGTTTTGCCTTTATAGTTATAATAGTTAACCCAAACAGGAACATATAAGTAATTGTATTTTATATTTGTATATTCGGTATCACATATCAAATTTTCAACACTATCATATTTAGATTCTTGCTTAATTCTCTTTTCAATTTCTTGTTTAGAAGATTGTTTTACTTTTACAAAACTATTATGGATATCTATATTATTATCAAGTCCAATCCAACCATATAAAAATTCTGTTCTGTAGATATAACATTGGGTGTAATCAAAGTTTGACATTTCTCTTAATAGACCAGAAGGAATTGTAGTATTTGCACTATCTACATAGTTAATAAAGTTATCATTTCTGTCGCCTTTAAATTTATGTCGTGTAGTATAAGTTTTTCCGTCTAAACCTCTACGACTTTTAACCCCAACACCAGAGTATTTTGAAAAACAATTAAAATCATAATTGTAAATAGGAAAGTATGTACCTTTTAAAGATTCGGTTTTGGCAAGTTTTTTTAAGTTGCTTGGTGCCCAAAATCTTTTTCTTAACCATTGTGAAAAACTTTGCATTGCTTTTTCTTTATCTAACTTAAAAGGAATAATTCCATCAGGGATATAACTTACGCTTACATTTTTTTCTAAATTACAATCGCCACAGCTTGGGCAATTTACAAGTTCTTGATGTACAGGTGTTATGTGTTTTCTACCACAGGTAGAACAAGAATATTGTGTATATTCTTCGGTGCTGGTTTTTAAAGTAGATGTTTCTGTGTAATCAACTTTAGTTGCATTAGCATTTTGTTCCGGAATATCTACAATGCTATCACATTGCATACATTTTAATTCTCCAGAAGATACATCATAAATTAATTCTCCGCCACAGTTTTTACATTTATTATCAATAGTCATATAAAACTCCATAAAATAATTTATTCAATTAAATTTTACATTAAAACAAAGAAATATCCTAATAAAAAAGAGAAATCAATATAAATTTTCTCTTTTATTATTTTGTTTTAAGCAGAGTATTTATAAGCAAGAAATACAATGGCACCAATAACAGCGATAACTGCAATTGTAGTAAAGAATATTTTCCAGAAAGATTTTGGTGCTTTGCCACTTACTTTACCTGTTATACCATTTATATAGCAGTTATAATTTTTATCTTTATATTTATAGTGATTAATCCAAACAGGTATGTATAAATAACTGTATTTAATAGCATTGAAAGTAGTGTTGCAAACAAAGTTTTCAATTCTATCATAATGCATACTATTTTTAATATCGCTTGAAATTTTATTTGCAACTGCGTTTCTTGCTCGTACACAACTATCGTGAAGTGAAATGTTTATATTAGAGCCAATCCAACCATATAAAAATTCTGGTCTATAAACATAAATATTTTTGTAATTATAGTTTGCCATATCTCTTAAATCTGGAGAATTGATTTCTGTATTTGCAGATTCTACATAATCTTCAAAGAAATCATTTCTATTGCCTCTAAAAGGGTGTCTTGAAGTGTGTCTTTTTCCGTCACTATCTTTATATTCGTTAATACCTACGCCAGAATAAGTTGTAGATGTATCAAAATCATAATCATAAATAGGTAAGTAAATACCTTTTAAAGATTGAGTTTTTGCAAGTTTTTTAAGGTTGTTTGGTGCAAATTTTCTTTTCTTAAGCCAATCTTTAAAACACAATAGGGCTTTTTCTTGATTTAATTTAAAAGGAATAATTCCGTCAGGAAGATACTCAACAGTTATGTTTTTTTCTAAATTACTATCTCCACAAGTTGGGCAGTTAACAATATCTTGATTTTTAGGTGCAATATGTCTTCTTCCACAAGTACCACAAGTATATTGTGTATATTCTGTTTCACTAAGTTGAATTGTACTATCTTTATGGTATTGTTTTTTTTGTATAGTTGTATTTTGTTCTGGAATATCTACAATACTATCACATTGTATACATTTTAATTCTTGGCTTTCTGCATCATAAATTAATTCGCCACCACAATTTTTACATTTGTTTTTTACAATATCCATTTTTAACCTCAAATAATTTTACTATATTTAATAATAACAAAAAAAACATAAAATTGACTATCGTTTTTTGTATTTTTTATTAAATTTCATTTTAAAAACTTTTTATTGTTAAAAAAAAGAGATTGAAAAAATCAATCTCTTTTTTATTTTTTAATTTTTATTATTTTAATTTGTGTCCACAGTTAGCACAGAATTTTGAATTTGGATTAACTTTTTCTCCACATTCTGGGCAAACATTGCCTGCATTAAATTTTTTGCCACATTCGCAGCAGAATTTTGCTTTTGCAGAGTTTTTAGCACCACATTCTGGGCAGAATCTTTCTGCAGCAGCAGGTTTGCTTGCATCTTCTGTTTTTGTTGTACCTTTAATTGATTCTTTAACAATTTCGCCAAGAGCCATACCTGTACCAATTTGGCTACCTAAACCAGCCATACCCGGATTTTTAGCAGCGTCACCAATAGCTTCTGCAGCTTTGAATTTTGTGTATGTATCCATACTATTTTTAAGTACGCCCATTGAAGATTGAGTATCAATTGCTTTTTCAACTTGTTCTGGGAAAGAAATATTTTCAATAACCAAGTTAGATAAAGTTAAACCAAGGTTGGTAAATTGTTCGCCAACTTGCTCCTTAACAACTTTACTAAATTCCATTAAGTTGCTTGCAAGGTCAAGTGCACCAATTTTTGATTCTGCAATAGTATCAGAAATGCCTGAAACTAAAATTGATTTTAAATAATTTGCAACACTTTCACTTGTATAAGTTTGGTTTGTACCAAAAACTTCTTTTAGGAAAACAGCAGCATCGCCAACCTTAAAAGCAAAACTACCATAACCTCTAATTCTGATAGAACCAAAATCTTTATCTCTCATTGTAATTGGGTTAGTAGTACCCCATTTTTGATTTGTAAATTGTTTTGTATTTACAAAAAATACATCAGCTGTAAAAGCTTTTTTATCTCTGCCAATTGATAAAAGTGATGAAAGAATTGGAATGTTGTTTACAACCAATGTATGAATACCCGGTTGGAAAACATCTGCAATTTTACCTTTAACCATAAATACAGCAACTTGACTTTCTCTAACAGTAAGTTTAGAGCCAATCATAATTTCTCTGCCGTCCATAGGGTATTTGTAAACCATTGTGTTGGAAGAAGCATCAGTCCAATCAATACTTTTAAGTAATTGTGATTTTAAAAATTTAAAAAGTCCCATAATTTATTTTTACCTCTTGTTAATATGATATTTTTAATACTATCTAAGAATTACTGTGCAGTTTACGGCAGTAATTTCTTGACCTTCTGCTAAAACAATTTTTTGGTTGTGTTTATATTCTTTTACATAAGCACCAACTCTAAGATTAAAAGTTTCATCTTCATCTTTTGCAGAAAGCATTGTATATTTACCCGGTTTAACTTTGTTTTTAACACCTACAACTTCTGTTTGATTTTGTTGTAAAACAACATCTCCTTGTGAGAAAGAAACATTCATTTCTCCATTTTCATCAACAACAGTTTGGTCAACGGTGTATCTAACACCTTTTTTGATGTTTACATCATCAACTTCTCTTTCGCTCATAGCTTTAAGAAGTTTTGTGTATTTTCTGTTAACAAAAAAGAAAACAATACCCATTAAAACTACTACACCAAGTAAAATTAAACAAAAAATTTGATATAAATCCATTTTTACCCTTCCTTTTTAAAAATTCTTGATATTAGTATATAAAAAATTTTTTTATTAATCAATAAAAATAAGGCATTTTACAATATTTTTAAATTGTTGTAAGTAAAAATACTTAAAAACTTTTGCTCTTATTAAACAAAAAAAGTATAATAAAGCAAACTTAAATTTTTTAAAAAGGATTTTAAAATTATGATGAAAATTGGAACAGCTGGTTTTAGAGGTATAATTGGTGACGAATTTACAAAAGAGAGTGTTACAAAAATTATTCAATGTATGTGTAACATTATTGATAGAGAAAACTTAAAAAGAGAAGTTTTAATTGGCTATGATAACAGATTTATGTCTGAGGTTTATGCAGAGTGGATTGCAGAAGTTTTAGTAGGCAATAATGTAAAAGTTCAATTAACTAACACTTCTGTTCCAACACCACTTGTTAGTTTTATGACAAAAAAATTAAATTTAGATTTTGGCATTATGATAACAGCAAGCCACAACCCATATTTTTATAATGGTTTAAAAATATTTTCTAAACTTGGTAGAGAAGTTGATAAGCGTATGGAAGATATTTTTAATTCTGAACCGGAAACAATAAAGGAAATTAAAACTGTTAATTTTAAAGAAGCAATAGAAAAAAATATGGTTGAAAAAGTTGAATATACTAAAAACTTTGTAGATAATATTATTTCTCTTCTTAAATTTAAAGACAACTTTGAAGCTAAAGCAATCTATAATGTAATGAATGGTTCTTCATTAAATGCAGTAATGGAACTTAAAAAACAACTCAATTTAAAAAATTTAGATATTGTTAACACAAATCGTGATGCATTGTTTAATCTTGGTGGTCCAATACCTACAGAAGAAAATTTGCAAGAATACAAAGAATATGCATTAAAAAACAAATATGAATTTGCTTTTGCAACAGATGGCGATGGTGATAGAATTGCTGTTTTTGATGAAAATGGTAAATTTTATAATGGAAACGAACTAAACGCTCTTATTTATTACTTTATGCTAAAAGAAAAAGGTTTAAATGGGGCTTTTGTTAAAAATTATTCCTTTTCTACAATAGTAGATAAAATTGCAGATAAGTTTGGCACAAATGTTGTAGAAACAAAAGTTGGCTTTAAATATGTAACAGAAGCTTTAATAGAAAATGATGCTTTAATTGGTGCAGAAAATAGTGGTAGTGAAGTAAAAGGTCATGTTTATGTTAAAGATGGCTTAGTTGTTTTTGCTTTGCTTCTTGAAATTATTGAGTTTTATAAAAAACCACTTAGTCAAATTTTTGATGATGTTAAAAAATTTGCTAATTATGATATGGCATACATAGAATACTCTTTCAAAATAGATAATAAAGAGGGTATTATAAATTATTTACAAAAAAATACACCAAAATTTACTAAAAAAGTAGTAAACAAAGGCACTCTTGATGGCTTTAAATATATTTTTGAAGACGGCACTTGGCTTTTAATAAGGTTTAGTGGCACAGAAAATTTAATCCGTCTTGTTATAGAAGAAAATTCACAAAAAGACCTCGAAAAATTGTTAAAAGAAACAATTGATATTGTAGAAAATATTTAAGTTATAAAAGTAAAAACAAAGGATAACAAAAATGGAACTTGTTTTAAAGTTTAAAAAAGAAGATGAATCTGCTATGCTTCCAAGTTACGCTCACCCAGAAGATGCCGGTATGGATATTTTTAGTAATGAAGAAAAGATAATTCCAGCAAAAACATGGGCACTTGTAAAAACGGGTTTTAGTATGGAATTACCACACAACTATGAAGCACAAGTAAGAAGTAAAAGTGGTTTAACATTAAAAAGTGGTTTAATTGTTTTAAATAGTCCGGGAACAATTGACGAAAATTATCGTGGAGAAGTGGGCGTTATTTTAATGAATGTTTCAGATGTTGATTACAAAGTTGAAAAATATCAAAAAATTGCTCAGATGGTAATAAATAAAGTAGAACACCTTAAAACACAAGTTGTGTGTGAAATGTCACAAACAAACAGGGGTGATGGTGGTTTTGGGTCTACAGGTATTAATAAGTAAAAAAGGTTTTATTTATGGAAAAAATTAAAGTACTACATATAGTATCAAGTTTAAACTCTTCTGGTGGCATTACTGCAGTTGTAAAAAATTATTTAGAAGAATTAAACACAGATAAATTTGCATTTGATATTGCTTATTTTTTAGATGTTAAGTTTAATTTGTCTGAATATTTTACATCAAAAAAAGTTGATTTATATAAGTTTGATAAATTAAAACTAACAAATGCAAAAAAAGTTATTGAACAACTAAAACAAATTATAATTAAATCAAATTGTCAAATTATACATTTGCATATGCCTATTTTGCATTTCTTTGTTAAAAAGGCAATTGCTAAAGTAGAAAAAGAACAAAACAGAAACATAAAGTTGGTTTTAAGTTCACATAGCTCAAAATTATCTCACTATCTTATTAAAAGTGTAAGAACACGCTTTATGCTTTGTGGTGTTAATAAAGGTGTAGATAAACTTTTGGCATGTTCAAAAATGGCAGGTAAAAAATTTTTTGGTAAACATTTTATAAAGTCAGGTGAAATTTTATACAATGCTATTAATCTTGAAAAGTATAAAAAACAAGAAAATGAAAAAACAGATAAACTTAGAGAAAATTTAGGTTTAACCAACGAAAAAGTTTATTGTCATATAGGTAGAATTTGCAAACAAAAAAATCAACCTTTTGTTATTGATATTTTTAATGAAATTGTTAAAAAAGAACCAAACTCAATTTTATTATTTATAGGTGGTGGTTCGGAAGAAAGCATTTTAACTTTGCAAAGAAAAATAGATAGTTTGGGGCTCACTCAAAAAGTAAGATTTTTGGGTTCAAGAGAAGATGTTGATGTGTTGCTTAATATTTCTCATGCCCTTATTTTCCCTTCAATTGAAGAAGGTTTAGGTATTGTTTTAATTGAAGCACAAACATCAAAAACTTTATGCTTTGCTTCAAGTGTTTGCCCAGAAGAAAGTAATATTTCAAACTTAATTACTTATTTACCTCTTAGCAAAACAGCTGAATATTGGGCAAATGAAATTTTAAATGCAGAATACCCTAAAAAAATACAATTAAATACAGAAAAATACGATATTAAAAAACAAATAAAAAATTTAGAAAATATTTATGTTAATTTGTTAAAATAAATTTTATAAAAATTATTTTTTTAAATAAAAATTAAATAAAAAAACAAATAAAAAAGCACTGATAACTCAGTGCTTTTTTGCTTATATTTCTTTATTTTAAATAAATATATTATTTTTCTTTTACCTTATTTCTTAAAAATTTAGAATACATTTTTTTCTTCATTTTTCTTGGTATTAAAACATGACCTGCAAATCTAATAAAAATATTTTTAACATAGCTAAAAAAGCCAATAATTTTGTTTTTACGCATAAATTTAAAAAGATTTTTTATGCTTTTAAAATATTTCATACCATGCCTTCTACCAAAGGTATCTTCGTTAATTCTTATTTTTGCTAAAACTTCTGGTATGTTATAAAAATTTGCTCCGTTTAGATATAATCTTAACCACATATAATAATCTTCAGCATAATACCAATCTTGATAGTTTCCACTTTGCATAACTTTATCTTTTTTCATTGTCATTGTCATGTGGTTAAATGGATTGCGTTTTTTCATATATTGTTTTATTTCTTGGTCTGTAACAGGAACTTCTTTTATAGCAAAGGTGTTTTCAGGTTCGTCCAAAAATTCAATACCATAGGTTCCAACAGCATCTATTTCTGGGTGCTCTTTTAAATAATTTATTTGCTTTTCAAATCTTTCTGGGTAAGAGATGTCGTCACTATCCATTCTTGCAATAATTGGATATTTTGCATTTTCAACACCAACTTGAAGGGCAGTGCCTAAACCTTTGTTTTGTTCAAATCTTATTACATTAAACATTTTATCTTTTTCATAAACGCTTAAAAGCTTTTCTGTATCTTCTGGTACAGGACCATCAATAATTAAAACAATTTCACTTGGTTTATAGGTTTGCTGTAAAATGCTATCAACTGCAATTTTAAAGTTTTTTGCTAAGTCATTTTTATATACACTCATTACAACAGAAATTTTATATTGATTATTTTCTTTATTATTTTCCATATATGTAAATCCCTTTTTTTTTACACTGAATAAATCATATCAAATTAAACTTTTTTTTCAAAGTAAAAAGTAGTTTTTATTTTAATTAAAAATTATTTGTTTTTTTAATTGCAAGAAATATAAGTCAATCGTTTAACAATTTTTTTTTGTTATGATATAAATATATAAGGAGAAATTATATTTTATTATGAATTCACTTTTATTGTCGGCTCAATTTTTTACTGTATCAAACATTTTAACTATTGTAGGAATTTTATTACTTTTAATATTTTCAGCTTTCTTCTCAGCAAGTGAGATTGCATTTTCATCTTCAAGTAATATTCGTATTAGAAATTTTGCAGAAGAAAATACCAAAGGTGCAAGAAAAGCTTTATATATACAAGAACATTTTGATAAAGCTCTATCAACCATTTTAGTTGGCAATAATTTTGTTAATATTTTAAGCACAACCCTTTGTGGCTATTTATTTGCAAAGGTTATTTTTAACCCTGTACTTTACAACATTGTAAACACAGTTATTATGACAATTGTTATTTTAATTTTTGGCGAAATCTTGCCAAAAGCAATAACAAAAATAGACCCAGAAAAAACTGCTTTAAAATTGGCTCCAACATTGTATGTTGTTATGAAAGTTTTATACATAGTATGTGTGCCATTTAATTTAATTCAAAAATCATTAAAAAGCAAAACAGAGCAAAGTCAAAAACCAACTATTACAGAAGATGAACTTGAAACTATTGTAGAAACAATGGAAGATGAAGGTGTTATCGACGAACAAAACGCCGATATTATTTTTGGTGCCTTAAAATTTAATGATGTTTCTGTTAAAGATATTATGACACCTCGTGTAGATGTTGTATGTGTTAATGTAAATAGTACTGTTGACGAAATTAAAGAAGTTTTCTTAAAAAATCAATTTTCAAGGTTGCCAGTTTATGAAAAAAGCAAAGATAATATTATTGGTATTTTAAATCAAAAAGATTTTTTCTCTGCTATAATTGGCAAAGAAAAAATTGATATTAAAACAATGATAACACCAGCACTTTTTGTAACAAAAGGTACAAAAGTTAATAGTGTAATGCGTCTTATGCAAAAAGAAAAAAAGCATATGGTTATTGTTAGTGATGAGTACGGTGGTACAAGTGGTGTTGTTACAATGGAAGATTGCTTTGAAGAAGTTTTTGGTGAAGTTTATGACGAACATGACGATGGTATTGTAACAACAATTTCTAAAATTGAAGAAAATAAATATTTAGTAAATGCAGAACTTAGTGTTGAAGAATTGTTTGATTATTTAGAAATTGAAAGAATGCCAGAAAATATGTATGCAAGTATTGCATCTTTCTTATGTGAAATAAGTAAAAAAATACCACAACAAGAAAGTATAATTTCTTATAAAACGGTAGACGAAGTTATTGATGAAGATAGTAAATTTATAGAAAAGAAAATTACAATGAACTTTAAACTTACTCGCGTAGAAAAACGCAGAATAAGAGAAGTTGAACTTACAATTATTAGTGAGTAAGGTTAAATAAAATAAAGGAAAAATTATTATGTCAGTTATTAAAAATCAACACATTTATTTGCCAAACAGAAATCTTGATTATTCAAAATGGGCTGTTATTGCTTGCGACCAATTTACAAGTGATGAAGAGTATTGGGAAACTGTAAAAAATTATACAAGTGGTAGCCCAACAGCACTTAGTTTAATTTTTCCTGAAATTTATTTAAGTAAAAATAACGAAGAAAAAATTAAAGAAATTAATCAAAATATGGTGGCATATTATCAAAGCAATTTGATGGTAGACGAAGGCCCTTGTATGATTTTGGTTAATAGGTCTACAAAACAACATAAACAACGCCTTGGTATTGTTATGTGTGTAGATTTAGAAGAATATACTTTTAAGGCAGATGAACCAGCTTTAATAAAAGCTACAGAAGGAACTATTATAGATAGAATTCCACCAAGAGTAGAAATAAGAAAAGATGCTATTTTTGAACTTCCTCACATTATGCTTTTGTATGATGATAGAGAGTTAAAAATTGCAGAAACTTTATTTGAAAATAAAGACCAACTTGAACAAGTTTATAACTTTTATTTAAATATGGAAGGTGGGCAGATAACAGGTTATAAAATTAAAGATGTTGCACCTGTTATGAAAAAGTTTGATGAACTTTTAGACCCTGAATATTTACAAAAAACTTTTAATACAAACAAACCACTTTTATTTGCTGTAGGTGATGGTAACCATAGTTTGGCAACAGCAAAAGAACATTGGAACAGAATTAAAGCAGGTTTAACAGAAGATGAACAATCTGCTCACCCAGCAAGATTTGCATTGGTTGAAGCAATAAATATTCATGATGAAGGCATTGAGTTTGAACCAATTCATAGAGTAGTTTTTAATGCAGGTAAAAAGTTTGTAAAAGGTATTAAAAAATTATTTAAGGTAAACCCTAAAAAAGCTGATCCAAGCACTTATTCAAAACATAAAATGTTTTTTAATAATGAAGAAATTGAATTTTTCTTACCAAATAATTCACCACTTGCAATAAAAATGGTTCAAGATTACATAGATAAAGTTGTAAGTAAAAAATTTGAGGTTTCTGTAGATTATATTCATGGAGAAGAAGACCTTAAAGCAGTATGTGATAGAAAATTAAATTCTGTTGGCATTACTATGCCTACAATTGATAAAAATCAGTTATTTGAATTTATTATTAAATATGGTGCATTACCAAGAAAATCTTTTTCTATAGGTGAGGCAAGAGAAAAAAGATATTATCTTGAAGCACACAAAATAAGATTGGTTTAACTTTTACTTTAATTATTTAAAAAAAAGTAGAATTTAAATATAAAAAAACTTAACAAAACG
>JAFQFI010000067.1 GCA_017398655.1 Clostridia bacterium | reverse complement strand
TTAATATCATTAATTAAGTAATCGCCACCATCTTTTATTTTTGCTTCTGGAAACAAATATTTTAATTGATTTTTTATAAAATAATAATGGGTACAACCAAGAAAAATATTTTTAATTTGATAATATCTTTGTAATTTACTTTTTAAATATGGCACAATATTATCAAGGTTTTGTATGTTATTTTCTACCTTATTTGCAAGCAAAGACATTTTGCAAAGTATTATGTTTTTATTGTTTTTTAAATTATTTTTATTTTTTTTAAAATAATCAATAGTTCTATTTGTTGCCAACAATAAGGTTTTATTATTTTTAAAATTTATATCTTGCAATATTGGTCGTATGCCAAAAATATTTTGATTATTAAAAATCTTTTTAATATCTTCAATTATTGTAGTTCCAATTGTATTACAACCAAAAACTATTAATTTTGGTTTATATTTTTTTATAATCTTTTTCATGTTTTTAATTGTTATTAAAATTAATTCTTTTTTGGTTTTTAATCCGTATGGTAAATTTTTATTATCTGCAAAATATAAATAATTTTTAAAACAAAATGTTTGTGTTAATCGCGATAATAAACTTACACCTCCAAGGCCACTATCAATAATTACAATATCTATCATAAAAGTATAATATGAAATATAAAAACATTATTGTTATAAAACACAGAAAAAAAAGACAAAATAAAAAAGGAAGTTAATTTTAAACTTCCTTTATTTACTTGATGTTATTTTTTATAAAATTACTTTTCTTCTTTTTTTGCTTTTGTTGTTGTTTTTCTTGTTGCTTTTTTTGCAGGTTTTTCTTCTACAACTTCAACTTTTTCTTCAACAACTTCAACTTTTTCTTCTGCTACAGCATTATCTGCATTTTTAGCTTTAAAAAGTAATGTGTTAAGTCTTGAAATTTTTCTGCTAGCATTATTTTTATGAATAACACCTTTTGTTTCAGCAGAATCAATGTAAGAAATAATATCTTTTAACATTCCTTCAGCTTTAGCAACATCAGTTTTAACTGCTTCTCTAAAATTTTTAATCATAGTTGCCATTGTTGACTTAACATATCTATTTTCTTGCTTTCTTCTTGCAATAACAGAAACTTTCTTTTTTGCTGATTTAATATTTGGCATTATGAACTCCTTTTTTATACTCGACAATTCTATCATAGAAAAATTTAATTTGCAACATTTTTTTTAATATTTTTATGAGGTAAATATGAATATTTATTGTGAATTTGAAAAATTAAGCGAATTTAAACAAAATAATGAAAAACTTTTAACGAAAAAGCATAACAAAAAATTAAATACAACTATAACTCATGTAAACATTTCAACACAAACACAAAAAAAATATTTGAAAAAAGATAAAGGTTTTTACACTACAATTTATTGTAAAGAATATGACTATTTAACAAACCAAGATTTTAACTATATCTCTAAAGTTTTAAAAGAAGAAATATTATTTTTAATAGATAAATTTAAATTTAAAAAACCAACAAACAAACTTAAATATTTTGTTGTAGGGCTTGGAAATAAACAAATTACTGCCGACAGTTTAGGTTGCAAAGTTATCGACAAAATTTTATGTACTACAAAAGATATTGAAAACAATAACATATCCAGTGAGTATTTTGGAAATGCATTTAGTTTAGCACCATCTATTGCAAGTAAAACAGGAATTTATACTTTTAATATAATTAAATCAGTATGCAACGAACTTAAACCAGATATAGTAATTTTAATTGACTCTCTTTCTTGTAAAAATATAACATACCTTGGAAAAACATTTCAGATAAATACTTGTGGTTTAACTCCCGGTTGCGAAGTATATAACAAACAACCAAAAATTTCTTATAAGAACCTTAAAACGCCAGTTTTAGCAATTGGTTGCCCTGTTGTAATAAATTTATCAAACATAACAAATTCACATAAAATTAACCCAGTTTTAACTCTTAAAGATATTGATATTGCCATAGAAAAATACGCAGAAGTAATTGCTTTTAGTTTAAATAGTATTATTCATAGTAATTTATCAAAAAATGAAATAATTTTTTTAACAAAAAAATAGATTGGTTTTTAATCTATTTTTTATTGATTTAAAATATTTGCTATTAAAAAGTTAACTGCATTATGAGCTTCCATACCACCATTTTTTGCTAAAAATTCTACTTCTATGCATTTATCATATATTGATTTTAAAGCTCGTTGTCCAAAGTTTTGTGCTTGTTGCAAATATTTGGTTATAGCATATTCTTTAACATTTAACATTTTTGCCATTTCGGCTGAAGAAAATTCACTTCTTGAAATTAAAAACAATCTTCTAAAGTGATTGGAAATTGTAGCAATAATATTAACTGGTTGTTCTTTATTTTTTAACATAACATCAATTAAAGAATATACTTTATCGTTATTCTTTTGACATATTGCATTGGTTAAATCAAATATAATATATTCAATATCTTTTGTTACATTATTTTCTATATCTTCTTCTGTTATTTGTTGTTGTGAAGAATATATACTATTTAATTTGTTTAACTCTGTATCTAACTTTGTTATTGAATAATTGCAATAATCAAGTAATTTGTTTAATGCAGAATCTGTAATTTTTATATCTTTTTTTTGAATTTGATTTCTTACCCATTTTTTTAAAAACTCGATTGAAATTTTGTCGCACTCTATACTTTCTGCTTTTCCTTCAAGCGAAGTAAAAAATTCACTTTTGTTTGTACTAAAAAACACCAAACAAGTTGTTGGGCATGGGTTTTCAAAATATTTTAAAAAAACTTTCCTTTCTGCTTCATTTTTTTTATTTAAGTAGTCATACACAACTACAAGACGCTTTTCATCACCAAAAGGTGCAACTTGACATGCAGAAACAATATCAGTTGCTGTTTTGTAACTTTCGTCTGAAAAAATAACTTTATTAAAATCTGGTAAAGATATTTTTAAACCTTGTTCTATAAGTTTTAACGCTGTTGTTGTTAAAAAACTTTCTCCACCATTAATAATATAACAAGGTTTTAAATTATTTAAGTTGTTATATAATTCTTCAAATTTCATATATATTCACCTTTTAATTCTTGTTTAAAAAATTATTTTATATGCCACTAAAAATTATGTTATTTGTATTAAACACATCTTTAAAATCGTATTTTTCTTCTGTATTATAAATTCTAACACAATTTAAATAAAAATTTAAGTGCGAATTTAAATATTCTATAAAATTTTGATTTAAAGTTATACTATCCATATTAATTTCTAATACTTTTTTATTGTTAAAATTAAATAAACAACCATAAAATTGGTTTTGATATGATAAATATGTAAGTTGAATATTATCAATTAAAAAAGATTGATTAAAATTTATAACTTTTACATTTATACCTATACTATTTAGGTTTTCTATTGCAATATGGTTTTCTGGCAAATAAAAAGTAGTATTAAAATCATTTAAAAATTTAATAGTATCTTTTGATTCAAATTCTTGTTGAAAACCCAATAAAATGCCATCTATTTTGTTTATTCTATTTAAATTTAATGTTGACTTTAATTTTCTTATACCTGTATAAGAAAAATCTGGATTTAGTATAAAAAAGTTATTATTCCTTGTGGTTAGTAAGGTTGTGTATCCAGTTTGAACATAATCTTTAAAATGTATATTATCTTCTTTAGATTTTACTGGAATAGTTGAACTTAATATAAAAGCAAGAGAAATGACAAACAGCAAACTTGAAACAACAACTTTAACTTTTATATTTAAAATTAAAAATCTGCTTATGCTAAATATAAACAAAAAATAACTTATAATTGCAATATTACTCCAACTATATGTTTTTATAATGCCAAATGGTAGTTTTGTTATTAATAAATTAATATATACAATTACATTTAATAATGCTTTTGGTAATAGCAACAAAAAATTTAAAAATGGAAGTATTAAAACAAATAAATTTATTATAAATAGCAAGACATAAAAAACAGTAAAAATAGGTAATGTAAATAAATTTGCTAAAATAGACCAAGTTGCATAATAACCATAAAAATTTGCAAGCAATGGAAGTAATGCAAGTTGCGTAGATAAAGAAGTTGCAATTAAAAGAAAAATCTTTTTTAAAATATTGTTTTTAATTTTTACTTTTTTAAATATTTCGCCAAACAAAAGTATGCCGAAAACAGCAACAAATGTCATTTGAAAGCCACCATCATATAAATTTAATGGATTTAAAACAAGAATTATTAATGCTGATAAACTTATTGTATTTAATTTATCATCTTTTCTGCCCAATATCTTTGCAAATAATACCGTTAAAGCCATTATTGATGCTCT
Source organism: Clostridia bacterium (assembly GCA_017398655.1). Taxonomy (GTDB): domain Bacteria; phylum Bacillota; class Clostridia; order Christensenellales; family UBA1242; genus UBA7862. The sequence continues at coordinate 1,551 of JAFQFI010000067.1, read as the reverse complement.
TACAACTGGCGAAGAAAAAGAACACAAATAACAAAAAACACCAAGAACAATTGTAGAAATAATAAATTGCCACTTTTTATTAATTTTAAGTTTATTTAATAACAATACAAGTAAAGCAATAATAAGACCAATGTGTAAACCAGAAACTGCAAAAATATGCATTACTCCCGATTGTTTAAATATACCTAACAAATCTTCATTAACATTACCCTTATCGCCATACAAAACAGCAATAGCAAGATTTCCATCATTTTCACCTAAAGTGTTTACTAATATGTTTTTATTATATTCTTTTATACTTTCATCTAAATGTTTATTTCCATAAAAAATACTTGCATCCTTTAAATTAATGGGTTTTGATGCTTCATATCTAATGTTATTTTTCAAATATAAAGAGTTAATTGAATTTTCGTCATTAATTAATGGAATATACGATAACTTTATAGAGCAAGAAATATAGTAACCAATATCGCAAAAAATATTATCGTAATTATTAACAGGCACAGATAAATTGCCTTTTAAGTTTTTATTTAAATTGTTTTCCTTTTTAATTGATACATCTTCTAATGTATAGTATGCAAAGTTATCATTTACTTTGTAAATATCAGAAACTCTACCAGAAACAGTATATTCTTGATTTAATATTGATTTATCTGAATAATTTTTAATGTAAAAAAAGGTATAAAGAGAAATGTATGTTAACAAAATAATCGAAACAGTTAAAAGAATAAATTTTCTTTTAACTATTAAAAAAATAAAATACAAAATAGGTATAATAATCAAAAACAAATAAAAAAGATTGTTTGTAACTTTTGAAAAACAAAAAATACAAACCACACTTAACAAAAATAAAAAGAAAATTGACCTTAAATTTATTATCTTTTGCAAAGCACTTACCTTTTTAATTATATCAATAGAAAGTTTACTACAAGAAATTGTCATAGTCAAAATAAAATAAAACATATTAAATCTTTGCTTTTTAAATTTTTTATTTATTCTATTGATTTTTTTTATTGCTTTTGGTATTATATCTTCTGTTAAAAGCCATCATAGTATAAGGGTTAGTACACTGGCCTCTCAAGCCGGCAATACGGGTTCGAATCCCGTTGGTGGTACCATAATAATTAGATAGGTTTAAAAAACCTATCTTTTTTTATTTTTATAATTATTAATAATTAAAATTTAATTAAATAATATAGATAATTTGTTTAAATTTTATTTAAATAATTTTATATTTATTATTTTATTTTTTTTAAATTTCAATTGTTTTTATTATTTATTTTTTTAATTTATTTTATATTATATTATTTCTTTAATTTTTTTAGATATTTGTTAAAAAACATGTACGACCGACTGGTCGGTCTATTTGTATTTGCCTTTATTAATAAGAGATTTATGCTTTGGGTTATAAAAAAAGCAAAGTAAAACCATAACTTAAAAAATAATTCATAAAAAATAAATAAAAAACAATTTTAATTAAAATAAATAATAATTATTAAAAAAATTATTTAAAAATATTAATTAATTAAAAATATTAAAAAAATATAAAAC
>JAFQFI010000007.1 GCA_017398655.1 Clostridia bacterium | reverse complement strand
TTTTGTTAGTTTTGTTATACTAAAATTATAAAAAAGTAAAAAATGCAGAAAAAAGTATTTTTTTGTTATAAAAGAGAATAAGTTTATATATATGGAAAAAGAAAAAGTTTTAAAGTTTAATCAAGATGACGAGTTTTATTTTAATATGGGCAAAGAGTATTTGCAAAATGGAGATATTGTAAAATCTATTAAATATATTCACAAAGCAATTGAAGCCCTAAAAGGTAAAAACGAGTTTTTAGAATCAAGTTATAATTTATTTTTAGCACAGGCATATGGTCAAATACACAATTTTAAATTGTCCGATTATTATTTTTTTACTTGTTTAGATAGCCAAATTTTTGCACAAATTGCATATAGGGGCTTGGGCGAAAACTTTTTAATTAAAAATGAGTTAAATACAGCAAGATATTACCTTAAAAAATGTATAGATTTAATTGAAGATTCTCAAATAGCCGATAGTGCAAAATTTCGTCTTGAAATGATAGATAAGAAAAAACATAAGGGTTTTACAATTGTTAAAAATGTAGAAGAAGTAAAAGAAGAGATAAAAGATTCTATTACAGATATTTATATGTCAAGGGGAATGTTCTCTCAAGCAATAGAAACTTTTGAAGAGCAAAAAAAGTTTGATGACCCTAAAGTAAGAACAGATTTATCTTTAGCATACTTTTTTGATGGTCAGTATAAAAAAGGCATAGAGTTTTTAAAAACTTATGGCGAAGAAGACAATGTTTTAGATTTGTGTAGTTTGTTGCTTATGTATAAAGGGGAAGGCGACGAAGAAAACTTTAACCAAACAAAAAACAAGTTAAGAAAAATAGAAAACTTAAAACTTGAAGAAAATTTTAAAATAGGGCTTGCTTTTGCAGAAACAGAAGAGTATGACTTAGCAAAACTATATATGCAAAGATATTTAAGTGTTATAAAACACGACCAAAATTTTGAGTTTTTGTATGCAATAACCTGCATAAACGCTAAAGATTATGACGAAGCAAAGTTAAAACTTATAGATTTAAAAACCATTAATCCATACGCCAGTTATATAATAGATTATTATTTAAATGTATGTGAACATAAAATAGATAGAAAATTTGAGTGTGTTTTTAATGTTCCTATTGAAGAGTTTTTAGTTGTAAAAAACAAAATGAAAGAGTGGCTTACTTTAGATAATAAGGCATTAAAAGAAGAGTTTTCAGAGTATAAAGATATGTTTTACTATGTGGCTTCGCTTAACGAAGGAAAGGTTAAAAACTCTGTTTTATACAAACTATCAAAATTAGAGGGAAAAGAAATAACCGATTATTTTAGGTTTGTTTTGCTTTATAATTCTGCCAATATGTTGCCAAGTACAAAAATTAATTTGGCTTTAAATCGTCTTAATTTAGATAATATAAATACAGTTAGTTTGGTTAAAAACAAATTTTATACAAACATTGTTTTGCCATATAAAAAGGCAACTAAATTGATAAATCCAAAAATGTCGGAAGCATCTATTAAAGTTGTAGAATACTTACTTACAAAAGAAAAACCTTTGTTTAACATAAATTTAAAAAGAAATATAATTAAACTTGAAAGAAAAATAGGTCAAGACGAAATTGACTCAAATATTTTAGCAAGCTTTTTAACTTGGGATTTTGTTTCTAAACAAAAAGATGTAAATAGCACTCTCAGAAAAATTTTAGAGCATTTTAATATAACACAAGAAGATTTTTATAAGTTTGTAGAAAAATATTCTCTTGAAGTTTAGTTTTATTTAAACAAAATTGTTTTAAAACAATAATCAATTTAATTTTTGTTTTAATATTTTTGTTAAAATAAAGCAAAAAACTGGCAAAAAACAAACAAAATAAAATATATTTGTTTTTATTATACATAAAAATAGTATTGAAATTTTTGCATTTGTTTGATATAATACAAACTATAAGAGAGGTTTTAAGATAAATGATTAATTTATTAGGTGTTTCATTAGTACAATTTTTAAACAAACCACTTATTATTATTGGTCTTATTTTACTTGCAATTGGTATTGCAACTTGTGTTTTAGCAAAAAGAATAACAAGGGTTGCAAGACAACAAAATGAAATTGACCCAGACGACAGAATGTATACAGCATTTAAAGTTATTGGCTTACTTCTTATTTTAGCTGGTTTTATCTGCGTTGGTGTTGATATTGTTTTATATATTGTAAAATAGTTTAACAAAATTAATGTAAAATAAAAGAAAGGTTTTTATTTAATATAACCTTTCTTTTTTTTGTTTTTAGATTAAGTTATTAAAAATTATCTTTTATTTTAATTTAAAGTTTTAATTTTATATATTTTAAATTTATATTTTAATTGTTTGTTTTTTTAAAATTTTTAAAAATTTGCGTATTTAGTAAAAATTTTTATTATTTTAAAAACTTTGTATAATACTTTCAAGCCAAGTGTAAGTTTTTTCAATAGATTTTTTGCTTACTCTTTCTGTTGGTGTGTGTATGTTGTATAGGTTAGGGGCAAGTACGCAAATATCAATGTTTGGACGCTTTGCAGCAAAAACTCCACCTTCAAGCCCTGCGTGAACATCTTCTAAAATGGCTTCTTCGTTAAATAATTTTTTATAATTATCTAAACATATTTTTTGTAAGTAAGAGTTCTCCTTTCTTTCAAAAAAAGGTGCAGTAGATAAAATTTCATTATTTAAATTATGAGAAGTTGCCAAATTAAACAATTTTTCGGTTTCTTCCTTTTCTTGAGTTTTAACACTACTTCTAAGAGAAATAATTATTTCTAATTTGCTTTCACTTAAACAAATATTTGCAAAGTTATTAGAGGTTGTAGGAAAGTTTTTATCTTTTTCAGAATAAATTAAAACTCCGTCTTTATGAGAACAAACAAATGAAATTATATTTTTTGTTTCTTCCTGAGTTAACATTTTGTTGCCAAAACGAGTGTTAGGTAAAATTTTGCAATCAATTTCGCTTTCTAAATATTTATAACTATCGCAAAACTCTTTAAAACTTTTTTCAAATGCAACGGCATTAAGTTTATTTATTAACACAACGCAACTGCATTCTCTTGCAATAGCATTTGCTTTGCCACCACCTGTAATAGAAACAATATTTATATCTTCTTTATATTTATTTAAAAATTCAAACAAAAGTTTAATTGCGTTTAATCTGTTTCTGTGTATTTCAGCTCCAGAGTGTCCACCTTGTAAACCAAATAAGGAGAGGGTATAAGCAGTTTTATTTGAAGTAATTTCTTCTTGACAATTTTTAGATAATTTTATTGTTACCATACCTGCACTTGAAACTTCAATTTTACCTTCGTCAGTTCCATCAAGTGAAATTAAATGTTCTCCTTTAAGGTGATTAAAGTCAAGGGCTAATGCACCTGCCATAGTTGTTTCTTCTTGAGTTGTAAAAACAGCTTCAAGGTTTGGTATTTGCAAGTTTTGGTCAGATAAAACACTTAAAATCATACTAACGCCAATGCCATCATCAGCACCAAGAGTAGTGCCATTTGCGTATAAAAACTCTTCATTTTCAAGCAAATTAATGCCTTGTTTGTCAAAATCAAATTGAACTTTACTAAATTTTTCGCAAACCATATCGGTGTGGGCTTGTAATATTAAAGTTTTGTCACTACCTTTATTACTTTTTTTCTTTATAACAACATTGTGTGTGTTGTCTGTAAAATATTCAAGATTGTTTTTCTTGGCAAAATTAACAAGATAATCTTTTATTTTTTCTTCTTTTCCAGATGGTCTTGGTATTTTTGAAATTTCTTTAAAATATTTTATTGTGTTGTTCATTTTTGGGTCCTTTATAAATAATTATAATCCAATTTTAAAATTTTTATTAAACAATGTAAAACAAAATGGGGTAGTTAATAAATAAAAAGATAAAACAACTTAATAATATAAATAAAGTTTAAAAAACAAAAAAATAAATAAACAGAATAAACTAAAAAAATTAAAGATTAAAGTTAAAAAACAAGAAAAAACAAAGAAGTGGCTAAAGAGTTTGAAAAAATAAAAAAGGTTGAAAAACTTTTCAACCTTTTTAAATTAAATTTATATTTTTAATTATTTTCTTGTTGTTCTAAAACCATAAAAGCCATTATAAACAGATTTGCTTTCGCTAACAGATATAAATGCTTTTTCGTCTTTACTATCAATTGTTTCTTTAAGTTCGTTAATTTTGTCAGAATCTGTTTCTACAAAAATCATATAAGTTTCGGTATTTTTCTTTGCACCTTTTGCTGTAATAATTGTTTGACCAAAACCTTTTTCTGTTAACAATTCTACAAGTTCGTCATTTTTTGTGCTAAGTACAATTTGTACATGGATTTTTGATTTTACAAACTTTTTAGATAAAAGTCCTCCTAAGAAAGTTCCTAATGCAAAACCTAGTGAGTATGCAACTGCAAGAAGTAGAGTATCTACTATAGGGTTTTTAATTGCATAATCAAGTGCTGCTTTAACAATTAAAAACCAAAAGAATGCTTCAATAAAGCCAATAGGTGCAGCTATTTGAGGTTTGTTTTTAACTGTAAAAACTGTTCTTATTGTAGCCAAAGACATATCAACAATTCTGCCTAAAACAACAATAAAACATACAAGAATTAAATCAAGTTCTGTGCCAAAAAACATAAATATATTTTCTCCTTTAGTAAATAATTTTTTGTAACTATAATTAATAACTATTTATAACTTAATAAAATTAAAAAGTAAAGGTAAAAATGCTTTTTTAACAAAAATAAATATAAATTATAAAATAAAATAAAAAAAGTTTTTAAAAATTGTTTATGCTATTAAGTTAAAATAATAATTAAATTTAAAACAAAAAAGTTTACAAAAAATTTACATGAAATATTAAAAATTAAAGAATTTTTTGCTTGATATTTTTGAAGTTTATTTATATTATATAATATATAGTTTAATTAAATGTGGAATTTTGCACCTTTTTATTTTTTGTAATAAAAATAATACTAAATAAAATGCGAAAATTAATAAAACTTTAATAAAAAAATAACAATTTTTAAGGGGAGAAAGGTATGAAAAATAAGGTTATAGAAAATATTTTAACAGCCGAAAAAGAAGCAGAGCAAATTCAAATAAAAGCCAAAGAACAATCTTTAAAAATTGTATCAAATGCAGAAGAAGAAAGTGCAAAAATAAAAGCTGAAGCTCAAGAAAATGCAAAGGTTTTATTAAAAGAAGAGTTGGCAAAAGCAGAAGCAAAAGCCAAAGAAAATTTTAATAAAAAACTTGAAGAGTATGAAGCTGACGCTAATAAATTGGAAGTAGAAGCCAAAGCAAACTTTGAAAAAGTTGTTAAAGAAATTATTAAAAAAATATAATTTGTTAACTTTTTAAATATAGTTAATAATTTTATTATAATAAAAAATTTAAGAGGAGAGTGTTAAAAGTAAATGGCTATAGTTGAAATGCTAAAATTAAAACTATATGGCGCCAATGCAGACAAACAAAAATTGCTTGATGCTTTGTTTGAAACTAAGTTGGTTCAACTAAAAGATGTTGAAGATATTGACAACACCTCTGTTTTTTTTAACGACCAAAATTATACAAATCTTGACCAACAAAGAGCAAAACTTGAAAAAGCAATAACTATTATTGAAGAAAAACTTGACCAATTGCCAAAAAAGCAAAAAGAAAAATTAGACCCAATTGTAGATGTGTCTCAAGAAGAGTTTATGGATATAAAAACTCAAAAAGGTAAGTTGGACCAAGTTTTAAACACTTTAGATGAGTTATTATCATTACAAAACGAAATAAAAAAAGAAAAAACTAATTTAGAAAATAAAATTTCTCAGTTGTTGCCATATGTAAGTGTAAAAGAAAGTTTTTCCGATTTTAAAAACACAAAAAATACTACAATTTTATTAGGTTCAATTTCGCCTAATTCATTAAAGACATTTGATGCTTTTTTAACAGAATGTAGTTTAACAATGTATGACACTGCTGGCGATGGTAGTATTATAAAAGTTTATTCTCATTCTTCAGAAAGCGAAAAAGTTGTAAAAAAATTAAACGAACTTGGTTTTATTAAGGCAAATTTTGATTTAAAAACTAATGCAGAAGAAGAAATTAAATCTTGCCAAAAACAAATAAAACAACTTGAAAAGCAAGAAAAAGAAATTGCTGACAAATTCTGTTTACATAAAGATAGTTTAAAAGACCTTAAGGTTATGCACGATTATTTAAGGTTTTTAATGGAAAAAGAGTCAGCAGAAAACAAATTTAGATGCACCTCTCAAGCTTTTGTTTTGGAAGCATACTTACCAAAAAAGCAAAAAGAAAAAGTAGAGAAGAAGTTAAATAAAACAAGCGATAGTATTGAGTTTGAATTTTGTGAAATTTCAAAAGGTGAAATTCCTCCAACAATTACAAAAAATAATGCTGTTGTAGGTCAATTTGAATTTGTTACAAATATGTATTCTGCACCTCATTATAGAGAGTTTGACCCTAACACATTTATTGCACTATTTTTCTCAATATTCTTTGGTTTTGTAATGGCAGATATTGGTTATGGCTTGGTTTTAATGGCTTTTGGCTTTGTTATGGCTTTAAAACAAAAACGCAAAACTGGCTTTAAACAACTTATGAATGTTGTTGGTATTGGTGGAATATTTACCGTAATATTTGGTATATTGTTTGGCAGTTTCTTTGGTGTAGGGCACGATACATGGTCATTTATTCCAAAGGCAATTATACCTGACCCTGTTAACAATGTTATAACACTTCTTGTTGCTTGTTTGGCAGCTGGTGTTGTACAAATTATGGTGTCATTTGTTTTAAAAGGTATTTTACTTATTAAACGCAAACAAGTTTGGGCTGCAATATTTACAGCTTTTGCTTGGGATTTCTTCTTTGTAGGTCTTGCTATGTTTGCCTTAGAGTTTGCTGGTGTTTATGTTGGTCTTGGTACAATAGGTATTATTATTGCAGGAATCAGTGTAGGTATAAGCGTAATAGGCACAGCTTTAATAAACAAAGGTGTGGAAAGATTTACAAAAGCATTTGGCTCGCTCTACGGTATTATTAACTTGTTTTCTGATATTTTAAGTTATGCCAGATTATTTGGCTTAATGTTAAGTGGTGCAATTATTGGCAGTATTGTCAATGACTTAGCATCTGGTTTTTTAACAAGTCCAGTTACATTTATTGTTGGTGTAATCATACTTGCTATTGGTCATTCCTTCAACCTTGCAATGGGGGCTCTTGGTGGCTATATCCATGTTGCAAGACTTCAATATATTGAGTTCTTCTCAAGATTTTATGAAGGGGAGGGTGAGTTGTTTGTTCCGTTTGGAACTAACTTCTCATACATAAATCTCATTTAGTTTTTAAATAATTTTTAAGGAGGATAAAAAGAAATTATTATGAATTGGGGATATGTTATTGGTTTATTAGGTGTTGGTCTTTGTGTTTTACTTTGTGGTGTTGGCTCTGCTATTGGTCTTAAAAAGACAGGTCAAGCAGCTGCAGGTATTTTGTCAGAAGACCCTAAAAAATTTAGTAAAGCTTTAGTTCTTGTTGTTTTACCTGCTACTCAAGGTATTTACGGTTTTGTTTTTGGTATTATTGGTATGGGTAGTTGCAATGTTGCTATGACACTTACTCAAGGGTTCCAAGTTTTCTTGGCAGCACTTCCACTTGCTGTTGTTGGTTTTGCATCTGCTGTTCATCAAGGCAATACTGCTGCAAGTTGTATTCACGCTGTAGCTAAAAAAGAAAGTTTATCAGGTAAACTTATTTTGTTCCCAGCTATGGTTGAAACATATGCTATTTTAGCTTTAGTTATTTCATTGTTATTAATGGCTTAATTTTGTTAATTAACACAATTAAATAAATCTTTATAAAAAGACAATAAAAACTTAAATAAAAATATTTGTATTATTTTAACACCTAATAAAAATAAATATTTTTTACTAAGTACTATGCAAAAAATAATTGTGCTTTAAAATATCTTTTGGCACAAAAAACTTTTAAATTAAACTTAAAAAGCACTTTTAAATCAATTTTATAAAAGGATAAACTGTTATGCAAGGCGATGCAATTGTTAAGCGAATTTTATCTGATGCTAAAAACAAAGCAGATGAAGTAGTTTTACAAGCAGAAGAAAAGGCAAAAGCTATAATAGATTCTGCTAAAGAGTACAGCGATAAAAAGCAAAAAGAAACTGTTGTAAAAGCACAAGAAAAATCGCAACAAATATTTGATAGGTATGAAACTTTATCAAGAATTGAAGGCAATAAAATATTACTAAATAAAAAACAAAATGTGTTAAAGGACTTAAAAAATCAAGCCCTTGATGTTTTGTTGGCTTTAGATAAAAAAGAAAAACTTGAGTTAATTGAAAAATTAATTAAAGATAATGCAGAAAAAGAAGAAACAGTTTTATTAAATGTTAAAGGTTTAACTATTTCTGATATAGAAGAATTAAAAGTGGTAAAAAGTTTATCTTTAAAAGTAGAAAAAAATAAAGTTGAAAATCAAATTGGTATTATTTTATCAAGCAAAACATGCGATAAAAATTTATTGTTTGCTTCGCTTATTGAAAATGCTTTTGAAAATAACCAATTAGAAATTAATCGTTTATTATTTTAATAAAAAAGACCTAATTAAAAATAAAATTGTTTTTTAAAATAATTAAAAAGTAAAAAAGAAATTTAAAAAAAATGAAAAATAATTAAAAGGAGAGATTATGAGCAGAAGTTTTTTGTACGCAAATGGTGTTGTTTCAAGTTTGTCAAAAAACCTTATATCAAAAGATAGTTTTGTAAGAATGATTGATGCAAAAAATAATAAAGAAGCTTTATCTATTTTGCAAGAAACAAACTTTGGCACAGGTTTAACCATAGATTCTCCTTTTGATATTGAAGAATTGTTAAATTTAGAAACAAAAAAATTATTAAAATTTATAAAAGAAGAAAGCCCTGTTGAAGAGTTGCAACAATATTTTTTACTTCAATATGATTACAACAACATTTCAAGTTTTTGCAAAGGTTTAATTTTAGAGCAAGATACCGATAGTTTTGTTGGCTGTGAAGGCAACTATGAGTGGGTAAAAATAAAAGATTTAATTTCTTCTAAAAATTTTTCTGGGTTTAACAATTGCTATATAGAAAACGCTTTAAAAGATTTTCAAGAACTTGCTTCAAGAAATCCTATTAAAGGTTATGAAGTTGATTTTTTATTTAAAAACTATTTATATAAAAATTTAAAAGCAATGGCAAAGAAAAATGCTGTTGTAAAAGAAATTGTAAATACAAAAATTGATATCGAAAACATTTCAAACGCAATGAGAAGTAAAACTTTGTATATGTTTGAAAGTCAAATGTTAGAAGGTACAATAAGCAAAAATACTTTAACAAAAATATTTAATAAAGATAAAACTTGTTTATCTGAAGTTTCAAATCCCATTTTAAAGAAATTTGTGGAACTTGCTATAGGTGAAAATAAAGAAAGTGCTTATGTAAACTTTGAAATGCTTAAAAATACTTTTGTATTTACACTTTTATTGCCAAATAAATTTAATATTGATAATCTTGCACCTTTTGCTTATTACTGCTTTCAAAAGGATTGTGAAATTAAAAATGTTCGACTTATTATGAGTTATCAAAATAATAATTTAAAAAATAAAATTAGAGAAAGATTTTTGGAGTATTATGGTGGATAGTGAAAAAATTGCCGTAATTGGTAGCAAAGATAGTATTTTGGTTTTTAAAGCAGTAGGTTGTGATATTTTTGGCGTTAGCAATGCAGAAAAAACAAGAATTGCTTTAAACAAAGCAATATCACAATATAAAATAATTTTAATTACAGACGATTATGCAAAATATGTAGAAGATATTATTGCAGATACTCAAACAACTGCTTATCCAGTTGTTTTGGTAATACCAAGTGGAAATAAGCGTAGCGATTATGCTTTAAATAAAATTAGTGAAGATGTTGAAAGGGCACTTGGCGTAAACATCTTAAAAAATAACAAGGAGAATTAATTACAATGGAAGGAAAGGTTGTAAAAGTTGCTGGACCACTTATCGTAGTAGAAAATATGCAAGATGCAAAAATGTTTGATGTTGTGCGTATTGGCGAAAAAGGTCTTGTTGGCGAAATTATCGAAATGCGTGGCGACAAAGCATCTGTTCAGGTTTATGAAGAAACTGGTGGCTTAGGACCGGGAGATAAAGTTGTTTCTACAAACGAGCCACTTTCTGTTGAATTGGCTCCGGGTCTAATTGAAGGTATTTTTGATGGTATTCAAAGACCTTTAACAAGAATAAGAGACAAATATGGCGACAATATTTCAAGGGGTATTGTTATAAATAACTTAGACCACGAAAAAACTTGGATTTTTGTTCCTACTGCAAAAGTAGGCAGTAAAGTTAGTGCTGGTGACGAACTTGGTTATGTTGACGAAACTTTGGCTGTAAGGCATAAAATTTTAGTTCCATTTGGCGTAAGTGGTACTTTAGAAAGTTTAAATGCTGGAGAATATAACATAACAGAAGTTATAGGCACTATTAAAACTGATAATGGTGAAGTTAAAAAAGTTAAAATGCTTCAAAAATGGCCTGTAAGAAAAGGTAGACCATATTATAAAAAATTAACCCCTAACCAACCAATGGTTACTGGTCAAAGGGTTATTGATGCATTATTTCCTATTGCAAGGGGTGGTGTAGCTGCTGTTCCGGGTCCTTTTGGTAGTGGCAAAACTGTTGTTCAACACCAACTTGCAAAGTGGGCTGACGCAGATATTATTGTTTATGTTGGCTGTGGCGAAAGAGGAAACGAAATGACTGATGTTTTAAACGAGTTTCCACTTCTTATCGACCCAAAAACAAAACAACCTTTAATGAAAAGAACTGTTCTTATTGCAAATACTTCTGATATGCCAGTTGCTGCAAGGGAAGCATCTATTTATACAGGTATTACAATTGCAGAATACTTTAGAGATATGGGCTATAATGTTGCTATTATGGCAGATTCTACTTCTCGTTGGGCAGAAGCTTTAAGAGAAATGTCTGGTCGTCTTGAAGAAATGCCGGGTGAAGAAGGTTATCCTGCATATCTTTCCAGCCGTTTGGCAGAGTTCTACGAAAGGGCTGGTATTGTTAAAACACTTAGTTCTAATAAAGATAGAGTTGGTTCTGTTACAGCAATCGGTGCTGTTTCACCTCCGGGTGGCGATATGTCAGAGCCAGTTAGCCAAGCAACACTCAGAATTGTTAAAGTTTTCTGGGGTTTGAGTTATAGTTTGGCTTATAAAAGACATTTCCCTGCAATCGATTGGCTTGTAAGTTATTCACTTTATGCAGATAAACTTAAAGATTGGTATGCAGATAATGTTTCAACAAAATTTAACGATTTAAAACAATTTGTTTCAACAATTTTACAAGAAGAAAATGAACTTTTAGAAATTGTTCGTCTTGTTGGTTCAGATTCACTTTCTTATGAAGATAGAATTACTATGGAAACTGCAAAAATGGTTAGAGAAGATTTCTTGCACCAAAACGCTTTCCACGAAGTTGATACATATACATCAATTCAAAAACAATTTAAAATGCTTGAACTAATTAATAGTTATCACACATTGGCAAATGAATATTTAAAGCAAGGTGTTGGTATTAGAGAAATTTTAGAGTTAAGTTCAAAAGAAAAAATAAGTAGAGCTAAATTAATTTTGGAAGATAACTTACAAGAGTTTGACCAAATTAAAAAAGATTTAGTAAAAGAATTTAAAGCACTAAGCGCTAAGGGAGAGGAGGTCTAAAACTAAATGATAAAAGAATATAAAACAATTAAAGAAGTTGTAGGACCTTTGATGCTTGTAGAAAATGTTGAAGGTGTTAAATATGACGAACTTGTAGAAATTGTACAAGCAAATGGCGAAATTAGGCGTGGTAAAGTTTTGGAAGTTGAAAAAGGCAAAGCTCTTGTTCAATTATTTGAAAGTTCTCACGGCTTAGAGTTATCTACTTCTAAAGCAAGATTTTTAGGTAGAAGTTTACAACTTGGCGTATCAGAAGATATGTTGGGTAGGGTATTTGATGGTCTTGGTAATCCAAGAGATGATGGTGCTCCAATTATCCCTGTTAAAAAAATGGATATTAATGGCGAACCAATTAACCCTGCTGCAAGAGATTATCCAAACGAATTTATTCAAACAGGTATTTCTGCTATTGATGGCTTAAATACTCTTGTTAGAGGTCAAAAACTTCCAGTTTTTTCTATGAATGGTTTACCACACGCAAACTTGGCTGCACAAATTGCTCACCAAGCAAAAGTTCTTGGTAAAGATGATAAATTTGCTGTTGTTTTTTGTGCTATTGGTATTACTTTTGAAGAAGCAGAGTTCTTTATGGAAGATTTCAAAAAAACAGGTGCTATAGAAAAATCTGTTATGTTTGTTAACCTTGCAAACGACCCTGCTATTGAAAGAATTGCAACACCTCGTATGGCTTTAACTTGTGCAGAATACTTGGCTTTTGACCTTGGTATGCATGTTTTGGTTATTATGACCGATATTACAAACTACGCTGAAGCACTAAGAGAAGTTTCTGCTGCTCGTAAAGAGGTACCGGGTAGAAGAGGTTATCCGGGCTATATGTACACCGACTTGGCTTCACTTTATGAAAGAGCAGGAAGAATTAGAGGTAAAAATGGCTCTATTACACAAATTCCAATTCTTACAATGCCAGAAGATGATAAAACCCACCCAATTCCTGATTTAACTGGTTATATTACAGAAGGTCAAATTTTACTTTCAAGAGAACTTTACAAAAAAGGTATTAATCCACCTATTGATGTTTTACCATCACTTTCAAGATTGAAAGATAAAGGTATTGGTAAAGGCAAAACTCGTGAAGATCATTCTGACACTATGAACCAATTATTTTCAGCTTATGCTCGTGGTAAAGAAGCAAAAGAGCTTGCTGCAATTTTAGGTGAAAGTGCATTAACCGATAGTGATAAAATTTTTGCTAAGTTTGCAGGAGAGTTTGAAAAAAGATATATTAACCAAGGTTATGATTCAAACAGAAGCATTGAAGAAACCTTAAATATTGGTTGGGAACTTCTTGAAATGCTTCCAGTTGCAGAACTTAAGAGAATTAGAGTTGAGTATATTACAAAATATCTTAAAAAAGATAATAAAGAGGA